>CAKZTD010000334.1 GCA_937921595.1 uncultured Saprospiraceae bacterium | reverse complement strand
ATAAGTAGAAAACTTAGGGTGTAATGTTTTAAATTCATAATAAAAGAAATTGGTTAATATAAATAGGAAATGGCACAAATAGACTCCTAAAGATAACAAAATATTTTCTGAAATAGAAGGTCGTAATTCAGGGTTTATTATACATTGTAAAAAATAGAAAAAAACAATCCAGGAGGTTAGAAGTAAGGACTTACTTTGTTAAAGGAGATTATTTTAGTTCTTTATCAATAGCCGCCATCAGTTTTTTACAACTCAACTTTCCTTCTTGGGATGAGCTAATTTTAACTCCAAAGGTGCTATATAACGCTCCAATCATATTGGCGAAAAAATTTGTTTGCATGAAACTATAGTCTTTGTTTTCATAAATATCTCTAAAATTTAATTCATGCATGAAAAAATTCCCTACGTATTTTTCAGATAAAATATCTTGACGTCCATAGATTTGAAGTACTTCTTCATTTTTTAAATAGTGTTCTTGAATTAAAGTTTTTAATTCAAAGTCATCAATCAGTTTAAAATCACCAGAATTGATTAGCGTCTGATAAGTAATATTTCTTGGTTGAAAGTTGATCGGAGTGGAGAGGTTGTAAAATTTAGGAAGAATGGTGTCCATCCGATTATTTGGAGTGGAAATATATTTTCGAATCGTTGTGATATCATTTTTCCTTTGTTGGAGCAAAATGATATTGCTATCAAGCATCATTGTATCTGTTGCCAAATCCTTCACTAAGTTTTGAAGGTACTTATTTTTTTCTTTTTTTGACTTGCTGTTTTCTGCCCAACTATTGAGACTAAAAGCGATTGTGATTCCAAAAATGACGATAAGGATTTCTCCAAGAGCATAACGCCAATTGATTTTTTTTAGCATAGCTTGAGGGGTTTGTAAAATCTAAATTTATTATAGAACAAGGATTAACGAATAACGATTTCCAAAGTATGTAAAACCTCAGGCAAATCTCAGAAATTTAAAATCGTTAATCCTTGCTCATAAATCTAAAAACTATTAGCTAAAGTATTTAAACTCAAATTCTTATTTCAGTTCTTCCCCAGCATTTTGTTTGATCAAAGTTTGCGTCAAAAATATCGCTCCTCCAATCGCCAGAACTGTACAAATAATAGCCGGTGTGGTATTTCCATAAATCCAGTTTCCAGTTGCAAAGAGCGCTGAATAAACAGCTATCGTTCCGACCATAAAACTGACAATCTGAAGTGGCAAATTTTCCTTAGGACGATCCAAATTAACACCTTGTGCTTTTGCTTTCACAATAACTTCATTCCATCCTGGTCCTCCAGGTTTTATTTTTTTATAAAAATTAATCAAGGTTTCATCATCAGTAGGTGTCGTCAAATAAGTAGCAATCACCCAAACGATAGTCGTTAAGATTGCGCCAATCACTAACGTTTGCCAAGACTCTAAACTATGGTCAATCGGTGTGCTAAAACTTTCATAAGCGGTATTGCAAAAAGTAAAATAAGTGGCAATGATTAAAGAAGCAATCATTGCTACAACCTCTGTCGTTGCATTGATTCTCCACCAAAACCATCTAAGAATATAAATCAATCCTGTACCCGCACCGAGTAATAATAATAAGTTGAAAGCCTGAGAAGCATCAGTCAAAAGAAGTCCTAATCCCAAACCTAAAAATGCAGTTAATACAGTAAAGACTCTACCTGCAGCAACGAGTTGTTTTTCAGTCGCATCAGGTTTGAGAAATCGTTGGTAAAAATCATTTACCATATATGATGCTCCGAGGTTTAACTGCGTAGACATAGTTGACATAAACGCTGCAACAATAGAAGCTGCGACCAAACCAAGAAGGCCAGAAGGTAACTTCGTAAGCATGGCAGGGTAAGCGATGTCATGACCGATTTTATCTTTTGAAATAGAGAATACATCTGAAATGTCAGAAAGCTCAGGGAACGCAATTAGAGAAGCTAAGGCAATTAAAATCCATGGCCAAGGTCGAATTGCATAATGAGCGATGTTGTATAAAAGAGTAGCACCTACTGCATTTTTTTCATCCTTCGCCGAAAACATTCTTTGTGCAATATAACCACCACCACCTGGTTCTGATCCAGGGTAATAAGAAGCCCACCATTGCACAGCCAAAGGAACAATCAACACAGGAATCCAAATATTCGGATCCGACATATCCGGAAGGATACTGATTTTATCGATTACATTTTCATGAGCAAGCATATTACTTAATCCACCAATTTCAGGAAGATTTACTATATAAATACAGGCCCAGATTGAACCGATCATTGCTAAGATAAATTGAATGAAATCCGTTAGAATGACGGCTTTTAATCCACCAATTGTACTATAGATGATCGTGATAATACCTGCAACCGAAAGTATTTGCCAGCCAGGGATTCCCAGCATGATTTCACCAAATTTTACAGCAGCCAAAGAAACAGAACCCATTACGAGGACATTGAAAATAAGTCCCAGATATAAGGCTCGGAAACCTCTTAAAAAAGTAGCCATTTTTCCACTATATCTCAATTCATAAAACTCAACATCTGTCAATACTTCAGATCGTCTCCAGAGTCTTGCGAAAACAAATACGGTCAACATACCGGTTACTAGAAAAGCCCACCAGCCCCAGTTTCCTGCAACACCAGATTCACGTACCAATCCTGTAACGAGGTTTGGAGTATCAGCTGAAAAAGTAGTCGCCACCATGGAAACACCTAATAGCCACCAAGGCATATTTCTTCCTGAAAGGAAGAAGTCATTAGCACTTTTGCCAGAAGATCTCGAAGCCCAAAGTCCAATGCCTAATGATATAACAAAAAAGGCGATCACAATGCCCCAATCGAGTGAAGAAAAATTCATAATGTGGTTTTAATCGTTTTGAAATTGTTTTCTCTTTGATTGCATCAAAATAAGGAAAATATATTATTTTACGCTAAAGCTAGAGAAAAAGAAAAATTCTTTATAAGAATTCTAGCTTCGCTGTACTTATATGTGCAAGAAATAAATTTATCACAGAAAATTAATGAGTGTTTAGAAAGGAATATTGAATATCCAACCTCGAATATTCAATATTGAATGGGGTACATGATATAAAGAAGTGTACAATTGTTCTAAACATTTCACTAAAACAAAAACCTAAAATATTGAAACCAACACTCGTAGTCTTAGCAGCCGGAATGGGATCTCGTTATGGCGGATTAAAACAATTAGATGGGATCGGTCCAGCAGAGGAAACCATCATTGATTTTTCAGTTTATGATGCCATCCGAGCAGGATTTGGCAAAGTCGTATTCATCGTTCGGGAAAGCTTTGTAGAAGATTTTAAAAATAAAGTCAGTGCTAGATTTGAAGATTTGATTGAAGTCGAATTTGTATTTCAACCAATGGAGCCGGAAATCCCAGGATTGGGTGTGGTACCTCGTCAGAAACCTTGGGGAACAGGTCATGCGATGTTAGTAGCCAAAGATGTGGTCAAAGAACCATTTGCAGTGATCAACGCTGATGATTATTATGGGATTTCTTCTTTCGAAAAAATGGCAGAATTTTTAAAAACAAAAGTTTCTCCAAGTCATCTTTCGATGGTTGGTTTTCAATTGTCCAAAACATTGTCTCCAAACGGATCGGTATCGAGAGGGATTTGTGCGATGGATGAAAATCGGATGTTGACGACTGTCGTTGAACGTACCAAAATCGTGATCAATGATGATGGTATTTTTGATGAGGCAGAGGAACCAGCTTTTGAGCTTTCGGAAAACGATTTAGTTTCTATGAATTTTTGGGGATTCGATGCTTCCTTTTTTGTGAAACTAGAGGAGCATTTTATAGCTTTTGCAAAAGCGAATAAAGACAATCCAAGATCAGAATTTTACATTCCTTTAATTGTAAATGATTTGGTTCAGGATGGTTCGATAAAAGTAGAAGTTTTGGAATGTCGAGAACAATGGTATGGAGTGACTTATGCGGATGACAAACCTAAAGTTCAAAAGGCGGTGCTAGAAATGATGGAACAAAAACTATATAAAAATCCCTTGTGGAAAAAATAATCAACCAATTCTTACCGAAGGCTATTGTTTTAAAAAATGAAATACTCTCTGGCGGTTTGATTCATCAGACTCGAAAGGTGACCGTAGAGGAGGAGGGGATTTCAAAGGCTTATGTATTGCAACAATTTAATGCGAATACATTTAAAGAGCCATATAAGGTAATGAAAAATCTAAGTTTGGTTCAAAAACATTTGAGTCAACAAGATTATCCACTCGAACTTCCGCAAGCAATTGAAACCATTAAATCGAAAAACCTAATCGAAGATGATGATGGCAATTTTTGGCGGATGTTTCCTTTTTTAAAAAACTCCACGAGTTACGACATTCCTCCTAACGATGATTATCTTTTTGAAGCTGGAAAAGCTTATGGTCTTTTTTTAACTGGGTTAAAAGATTTTGATGTTGAAGCCTTGGAAATTACAATTCCGAATTTTCATAATCTTGCCCAGCGGTTTCAAACTTTTTTGGAGATTTTAAAAATTGCTTCTCCAAGCCGCAAAGAAAAAGCGGCAAAAGAGATCGAACAGACTTTAGCCTTTTACCATAAATTTTCGATTGAATTTTCAAACCTTCCATTACGAGCCGTTCACAATGATAGCAAACTGAGTAATTTGCTTTTTGATAAAGATTCTCAAGCTTGTGTTGCCGTGATTGATCTAGATACTTTAATGCCGGGTTATGTGGTGACGGATTTTGGAGACATGGTTCGTGGAATGTGTAATACGTCCTCTGAGGATGAAGCAGATTTATCTAAAGTTTCTTTTGATTCGAAGCGTTATGATTTATTGGAAAAAGGTTTTTTATCTGCGACAGGGGATTGGTTGACTAAAGAGGAAAAAGACAATCTTTTTAATGGTGCCATTTATATTATTCTCGAACAGGCGATTCGTTTTCTTGGAGATTATCTGAATAATGATCAGTATTATTCTGCGAAATATCCGGAGCATAATTTTGATCGAGGAAGGAATCAGTTGTGCTTGTTGGAGGATATGATTTTGGTAAATACTTCTAAATTCATAAATCGTTAATCCTTGTTCTTAAATCATTTTTTTTAATTTTACGAACAAGAATTAGTAAGTAGCGATTTATGAAGTTTGTAGTCGGTTTATTATTGAATGATAAACGATTTAATTATTGTCTAATTATTTTTTCAACTTTAATTAATTCCTTTTGACTGTTATAAATTTTTATAATGTAAATTCCATTTACCAATGTGGAAGTTTCAATCAAATTATTTACTTCTTTTAAAGCGATAATTTTTTTGCCATCTATGCTGTAAAGTTCGACAAATAAATTACCTGCTAGATTGGAGTGAATGTTTAATTTATGATTTGTAGGATTTGGACTTATAATAATATTAATCGGTTCTGAATGTTGAATTGAGTTAGTAATTTCGACATCACAAATACTAGCAATTTGGTCTTCATTTAAAGCGCAATCATAAATCCTAACATCATCAAGATGACCTTTGAAATATCTCTGATCTTGGTTTCCCCACCTTCCTAAAGAAAGGCTCTCCGTTCTTATGTCTGTTGCTTCAGGGGAACTATCAATAGACATTTGTAAGATGTTATCTATGTACATTTTCATTCCTTCGGAATCATCAATGGTAACAACTAAACAATGCCATTCATTGAGGTCCCAGTAATTTTGGTCTGACTTTATAACATGGACATTACTTCCAACTCTTCTACCAAAGTGGCAAGTTCCAACACCATATGCTGGAAAAGAATTGAACATAATAACTACTTCTCCATCGTTGCTTTGAGTATTTCTAACAAAAAGTGATCGTGGAATACTAATGGTAGAATCGATAAGTTCATCTAATTTAAACCACAATGAAACAGTTCTTATTCCATTTCCTACCTCGTTATTTAATTCAACATATGATGATGAACCATCAAATTTGAAAGCTCCATTCTGATTGCCGAATCGGTCTTCCGTTAAAGTCGTATTATGAGATATTCCATGAAACTCATTATCTGAAATATCTGTTGCATCATTATCTAGAGGGTAATGAGCAACTAAGCATTCTATTTGCCCTGTTGACTGGAATGATAGAAATAAGAAGTAGCTTATAAAATAAATGTATTTAATCATAATTTTTAATTAGTGTTTGTAATTTATTCATGGTATCAAAAGTATTCATTGAGCTGAATCCCTATTTTTATTTTGGATCGTAAATAAAATTATATCATTTTCCTTTATACACGAATTATTGTGATAGTACAATTTATAAAACGATTTAGGCAAAGGGAAATTAAAACAAAGAATAATTCCCAACGAGTTAAGATAGATTCCCAACGCGTCATAAATAGAGGGTTTAAGATTCAAATGAAGAAAAGCCTAAGGTAGGGATTAGGGAATACTTCTAAAATCAAAAATCGTTAATCCTAATTCTGAAATCGGAAAAATGATTTAAGAGCAAGGATTAACGAGTAACGATTTATGAGTTTTAAAGCTTGGTGTAGGCTAAGCCTAAGCTACGTTATCAAAACAGCGCATAATTTTTACTTTTTATTCTTCTTAGATTGGATCAAATAATTTGCTCCGAGTGTCAAACTAATATTGATAAACCTTTGTCTAAGGGCATAGTCGTCCTGGGTGATTTTTGAAAATGGTAACTGGATTTTTGGAGCGATTGACCAACTGAATCTTTCATTCATTGGTTTGTGAAATTCTGTGGAAAGCCAAAATCCTAATCCTGTTTTTCGTTTGAAAACCTGATCGAAAGCTGCGCTTTCTTTATGTCTCAGATCTAAATCTCCATTTTCTCCTTTGATAAGACCTCTGAAATTGTGATAGACATTGATGTCTAAACCCGTCATAAATCGAAGGTCGTATTTTGGTTTGTGCCAGAATTTTCCAATACCGATTGGTACATTTACAAAAGTGTGGTGATTGAAATATCGCTGCGCCCTTGTTGTTCTTGTTGTTCTCTCTTTTAGGCCTGAATTGACTCGAATGGTTTCACCTAAAGCATTTTCTGTTGTTGAAATAATTCCAACGACTGTTTCTTGTGTTTCCGTTTTTTCTTCAAAATCCATTCTACCATTTAGACGTTGAATTTCAATACCAGTCATCATCACAAATCCTCTTTGGGTCTGAGCTTGTACATTGAGGCCGAAAGCAAAAGCTTCTAATTGTCGTTCCGTTTCTTTTCGTTCTTTCAGATAATTGGTCTCTCCGAATCCTTGTCTTGCGTTTAAGATTCTTAAAGGAGCAATTGCAGAAGCAGTTGGTTGAATAAACCATCGAACAGTGTTTTTGAAAGGATCGATGACTTTTGGAGCTTTTTCTTCCTTTTCTTCTTCTTTTATTTCCTCCACTATTTCTTCTAAATCTTCATCGATAGATTCTACTACTAAAGGTGATTCTTCCACGATTGATTCTTGTGCAGTAAGCTCCTCTTTGATAGTTTTTTCTGCAACGACGTTTACTTCTTGCTCGAGAATTTCGTTTTCTAAAACGGTAGATTCCACCATCGATTCTGGAGGAATAATCTTATCATTGGAAATTGAAATCTCATTTTCTACTGTTGGAAAGTCAGAATTAATAGAAAGAGGACTTGAAGTATTTGCGCTTTTTTGTACGACATAAGATGTCTCAATTATTGCTTGAGTTTTAGAAGTTGGGTATTCTTTTTCGATAATTGCCTGTTCAATTTTAGAATCCGTACTTGATGCAATGATACTTGGATCTTCACTTACTTTGGACGAAACAATTGCTTCCGATTTATTATTGGCTTGGTGGTATTGAGTAGGAGGAACCTCTGTATTTGAAAAATACATGAACAAGAACCCCAATAATGTAATCCCTCCAAGAAACCAAATGAAAAAGAATCTGCGTTTTTTCTTTTTCTTCAAATGCGGTTCGATATTATCCCATATCTCATCATTGTCTAACTGAGGTAGATAATGTTCGAACGAATCTCTTATATTATTTTCTAGATTATTATTTTCCATTTTTTAAAATTGATGAACTGAATTAATAAAATTGCTAATCATAAATCACTCTTCTTCTCTAGCAACGAAAGTGTTACCTTGTTTTTTAATTAGTTTTTGCAAAGATTGTCTTGCGCGAACTAAAAAAGTCCTGGAACTACTTTCTTTGATATTTAAAAAACCTGCGATCTCTTTATGGGTATACCCATCCATGATTGACAGATTAAAAACAGTTCGATGTGCTTCTGGGATTAGTTGTAATAATTTTAGAATGTCTTCAATGTTTAACTGACTGTATATATTCGGAATGGCACTCGGCTGAACCGAAGTATCGCTAATGGCTTCTGTTTGATGAGATTTTTTACGGAGTTTTGCTAATGCATTGTTGATGGTAATTTTTTTACACCAACTTTTAAAAGGAATAACTTCTGCCGTTTTACATTGCTCCATATTATTGAAAATCAAAATCAAAGCTTCCTGTAATAGATCTTTCGCATCTTCGAAGTTTTTGGAATACCTTCTACAGATTGGAAAAAGGAAAGGGGAGAGATGATTGACCATCTCTCTTTGTGCCTTTCGATCTAGACCTTTACAATGTTGAATGAGTTTTTTGTTCATGGTGCTTTTTTGATTTTAAAGTCACCAGAAATATCTCTTGTAATGCTATTGTCATCTATCGCTGTTCCGGAATAATTACCTACTATAAACATTCCATCATCTAATGTAATATTTACTGTAATATCTGGACTTGCTGTATCTAAATTATAAAAATCAGGTTGCAAAGCGGCATTCTCGGATTTGAAAAATACATTCTGCGTGTACTGTCCAGTTCCTTGATAGTCTCTTAATTCTAAGGTGAATTTTCCTGCTCCACTTAGTCCTTCGAATATCATCCAATCAGTTGTTTGATTTGGTTTTAAATAATACTGAGTTGGAGAAGTCATGAATTGGAATCCATCTACGATTAAAGCGAAGCTGTCAATCAATGCTTCACAAGTCGGTTGATCTCCAAGGTCTACATCTGCATCGGTATTTATAGTTGTGGTTATAGTCGATTCATATTGGGAAGTACTATATACGTTAAGCTCAATCTCTGGAAAATCGATACACTCTAAGCTTAAGTTAATATTGAAATCTGCATCGGTAAAAGGGTAGATTTCTAAGGTTCCCGGATATCGAACAGCGAGGTGACCTTGAGGAATATCAGTGGTAAAACAATGATGTATTCTGCCCATGACGTTTATAGAATACGTTGAGATATTGTCGTCAATATAAATGTCTTCGAGTTGAAAATCTTCGGAATAAGGACCGATTTCTTCCATATAGACGATGTTGTCACAATGGTCTTTGATGGTGATTTTTAAAGGTGCTCCTTGGGGAACAGAACCGCAAAAATATCCAGTCGAATCCGTAAAGCCCCAATAAATGAAATTATCGGTTAGGTCTTCCACGATCACATTGAGATAAGGGGCAAAACTAGAATCTGCATTGAAGACTTGAGCGGACAAACAAATGCTTTCTAAAGGTACATCGCAATTCCAATATCCGACATCCGAGATTTCAATCAAATATACTTCCCCTTCTTTGATACATGCTCCATTCTCTAACCATTTCGCATCTTCGAGATTGTATTCCCAAAGCGGAATTTCTGCTGGGGCATCATTTATTAATTCGCTTGGAATTGGAATCTCCACATCGAGTTTGGTATTAGGTTTTAGTTGTAACTGAACACCTGATTCTGTTTTTAGATCAAAGGCAAGCATACCGTAAGTGGCCAAGACTTTTTCGTCACCATTTTCATCCGTCGCATTTAATGCTCCGGGCATGATGGCTCCAAGATCATCGTCCGTAGGGTCGATCCATCGAGCATAAACTCCGACATTTCCAGTAAAAGCATTTCCATTTTGAGTGGTAATAACATTGGGGGGAATGGTGATTTTTAAGCCATTGGGTTTACTGATCACTTGTTCTAAGGTAGGCGAAATCACATCTGGATTCCCTTGATTCATCATCTTTATTTCGACATAAGCACTACCGTCGGCTGCGAAGTTGGAATGTGCGACGCCTTTGAAATAGCCATCGATTTTGGCAATTACGATGTCTCCGGTTTTTTTGACTTCTGTTTTGGTAAATAAGAAGGAACCATCCTGATTAGAGGTGGTAAAGTTAGTGCCGACACTTATAAAGGCGTTTGGAATTGGAGTACCGTTTTCGTCAATGACTTTGCCTCGAATGGTACTTTCGATAAGCACAATTGATGGATCTTCATCAGTTTCTGAAGTGAACTCGTCAAGATCTTTACGACAAGCGGAGAGCGAAATTAGGAGAAATAAGAGGTAAAATGATATTTGTTTCATTGCTTTATGTTTTTGAAATTAAATCAATGAAGTTGTTCAAGAATGTGTTCTGAAAATAGTTCATCAATTCATTTTTGAACAACTTCTATACCTCTAAGATGTTGTTGGTTTTAGATTCGCTACAGCGGATGGTGTTTTTTTATTTTTTCTTAATTGAAATGTGCTAGGCGTAGGCTCAGATTACACCAAACTAAGCTTAGCGACCTATGAATACTTTTCAAGAAGATCGTCAAACATTCCTCTTTTGTTAAGTTCGTTTTTTAATCGGCCATCTTGCTCTTCTAATTTCTTTTTAAGGTCTAAACCTCTATCAATAAGAACATCTAAATATTCTCTTTTGATCGTATTTCCATGAATATAAATTGAGTTTGGATCGGGTACGTTTTTAAGCAATAGCATATTCATCTTATCTGAATAATGCTCATGAAAGATGGATCGATTGCCTAAGATTCTTAAATCTTTCATGTCCCAACCATTGTTGAACCAATCTTTTATGGTTGCAAGATTATGATGTTCAAGATGAACCCTTCTGGGGCAGAAGTATCCTGAGATACTGATACAGTTTCCTAAAAACGCTTGAAAGTTTTCGTAGAGTTTATCAAGGTTTCCTTTTTCATTTAAAAGAAAAATATTTTCATTTTCATGATCCATCAAGAGTATGGAATTGTTTGAACAATGAGCGATCGGAAATAAACTTCGTTTTATATCGTGAGTTTTGTGAAGGTCAATTATTTCATCAGTTAAATTCTTAACATCTACCAATTTGCTCATGGTTCCCCAATTTTCAAACATAATTCGGAATTGTGCCATTTGATGAATCTGCGTTTCCCCATTCATCCTTGCAATAAACCATTTGTAAGTACCTGGTAACGTGAAACCAATATTTTGTTCAATGGTATTGAATTCTGCTTTTGTTATGACCAGTTCTTTTTTGTATCCTCCTATTTTCCATTCAACGAGATCTTTATGGATTTTTGGCCCTGATTCAGGTCTTGGTTTCTCAAAGTATCCACTGTTTAAATATTGATCAATTTCTTGAGAAATTTTCACACGTTTATATTCTTCTTTAAAAAAATGAATCTGATTAAACTTATCTTTAGTGCCTGTACGCATGTAGCATTCATACTGATAAATTGCATATTCTATAAAGCTATCATCATTTTCAAGATACCTCCAATGAACTTTAAATGGTCTTATCGAATCGAGTCTAATTCTTGACATGATTTCAAAATCTGTCAAATCTCTTTTGATTGGATGTTTTACAATAGGGGAGTTGTAAGGATCGAAATCTCTCATATCATCGATCCAGTTGATATAATTTAGATTGAAAATTCTCCTAACAGAATTTTCCTCTGTTGTCGTTAGAATGTTTAAACGGTGGCCATTGCATTCTATCCATGTCTTGGATAACCAAAAGAAAAATGCATGATATTTTGCTTCATCAAATCTGCTTTCTCTTTCTTCTTCGAGATATACATCACAGTCTTTTGGATAGATAAAATTGTGATTTAAGTATGGTGCAAAATCATCATATTTGTCAAAAATAAATTTTTCTGATAATTCATTTTCTACGATTTCTTCATTTTTATCTAAGAACTGAATACGCATATCGTATTCCCATGCATTTTGCCAAAATTCTATTTTCTGAATTTCATTTTTCTTTTTGGAAAAGCTTTTTGAAAATATACCTTTAAGAGGGTGGACTTCTTTTTTTTGGAGTTTGGAAATAATTTCTTGGAATGATGCTTTGAGTTTTTCAGTGTTCGCTTCTAAGTATTTTTTCCAATGAGCTAAGGCGTTTTTTTGATATGGACCTAGTATGTCTTTTTCGAATTTCATAAATAGTAATAAATATCTGTTTAGATGAAGGTTTAAAATAAAGTCATTTT
This sequence comes from uncultured Saprospiraceae bacterium, assembly GCA_937921595.1. Classification (GTDB taxonomy): domain Bacteria; phylum Bacteroidota; class Bacteroidia; order Chitinophagales; family Saprospiraceae; genus JAHDHW01. The sequence continues at coordinate 10,825 of CAKZTD010000334.1, read as the reverse complement.
TTTCGTCGATTCTTTTTGTCTGATACAAAAAGAACAAAAAAAATTAAGGCTTTATATTTTTACTAAAAAGTATAAGACCTATCGAGACTTTGCCTTTGGGTTTAAGGATTAATTTAAGAAAAATATTTTTACACATTGCTTCAATTAGGAATGTGTCTACTTTTCTGGATTTTTTTTACCAACTTAATTTTTTATAAAAACTTTAGATTCTGTAAAGTCTTTAGTCCGTATTTTAAAAATATAAACTCCAGAAGGGAAATCTTCAATATTGATATGTCTAACATATTTGCCTTCCAGGTCATTGAATATTTCTGTAGAGACTAATTTTCCGGAACTATCGAATATTTCGGTAATTGCTCTGCTTTTATTTTTGATCTCATATTCAATAATGAAATTTCCATCAGAAGGATTTGGATAAAGATTAAAATTTGTTTGAAGAGAATCAATTTCTGTTAGATTTATGAGTTTCGCAACTCCTCTTCCATAAGATGGCCTGAAATAACCACTAGCGTAAAGTTGAGAATTGTAAACTTCATAAAAAGAGATAATATCGTTTAAATTTTGTTCTATATATCTTATAGAATCGACACTATATAAGGCAGTCCTTCCATTGGTAGTTCCTCCGATTACTAGATGGTTGCCATAAGTTTTCAATGCGGTAATCCTTGAGAGATTGTTATAGTCATCTTGCTCAAAACCTTTAATTCCATCCCATTCTTGTCCGTTCCATTTGACCAACCAATACGATTGATTGTCATTAGGAATTATAGAACCTCGGCCACCTGCATATAATGATTCTTTGAAGATTTCAAGTTGAATAACATGAGCTTGAGGAGGACCTGAAGAAGCAAGTTCCAAGGTTTTCCAAGAAGTTCCATCAAACCGTACGATGCCATTAATGGAAGCTACATCATTAAAATGAAAATTACTGCCACTGATAAGTAAAGCACCTTGAAAGACTTCCATATCTGTGATGGTCGTCGCATAAAAAGTGTCTTCATCGTCATCTAAAACTGGAGTCCATGTTTGACCATCCCATTTTGCAACCGATGATTTAATATTTTTTTCCCCAATCCGATCGAAAGAACCTGCTACATATAGTTCACCTTGAAATTCAATGGCATTACTGATGTAGCCATCATGTAAAGTTCCATTCGATGGAGTAACAATAAATTCCGAATTTGGAACGCTACTCCAAGCGTCTTTTTCTTTTTCGTATTTGACTAATTCTGCAAGTTTTGATGGGCTAGTATAACGTGCAAATCCATATAGCTCTTCTTTATAAACAACAAAAGATCTAAAGGATTTATATTCGATACTGTCGGTATTAAAATTTAGCCATTGTCTATCATTCCAATAGGCGATTCCAGATGCAGGGGTATTTCCCGCAATTGTGAAAACACCTCCGGCAAAGAGCTTGTTGTCAAAAGAAAAAATTTCAATTTCATTATAATCTATATTACCAATACCTTGATCTATGCTGCTCCAGTTTTGAGCATTAGAAAGAATTGGAAGGATCCCGAGGAAGCTTATTATGAGGAAGGTTCTCATTGTGTTTTAGTTTTATAGTTAACTAAATATAAGCTTTTTTTGAAGATATTGAATATGGAGGTAGTGATTTTTTGAACTAAATGAAATCTTTTGCTAGGTTGATTTGCATTTGAAATAATCATTGATTGATTATATATGTTTTAACAGGAACTAAAGAGAGTGAACCTAAACATGTTAGATTCACTCTTTTGAGGATTATTAATTTTTAGGTTTTTAGTTATGAGTCTTACTCAGTTTTTCCCAATTTTTGTTAGCCGCATTGACTAGTTTATCATGGTCATTCTCATTAAGCCATAATTCTTTTGCGTCTAGTTCCAAATTGTTTAGGTATAAAAAATATGCTCCATCTTTGCTAATGAATTTTGTTGGATCAGCTCTGAACTTTGCTCCTGCAAAAATTCCGAAAGCACAGAATCCACCGTATTGAGGTAAGTACTTTTCTGGGTTTTTATCGAAAGCAATTTTTTGATCATTGGAAGTAAAGTAATAAGCTACTTTTTGGTATTCCGATTTGAATTCTTTTACACCTTTTTGAGCTAAGCCCAAATCTGCATAAGAAACTGGACTGTAACCTTGTAATGCAATGTTACTATTGTCAATGTTATTTGCTTTGTTGTCTTGAGCGAATAGGTTAGATGATGCGAAGGCAATAAATACCATGAAAACGAATATCTGTTTCATTTTTATAAATTTAAATGTTTTGAAAAAAAAAATATTTGATTAATTGATTAAACGGCTAATTCTGGTTTGTGCATGCTGACTACAAAAAGTACCGCAGCACCATTGATCCAATAATAGAGTGCATCCAATCCTTCGAAAGAGAAAATAAAAGGAGCAAGAATAAAAACTATTGCTACTAAAAAATCTACAATCAAATGAACTTTATATGGGATGATACGAACTAAACCTAATTGATGGTCAGTTAAGATTGTTAGAATAAGTGCTGCCACTCCTGTCAATACTGATAGTTGAAAAGCAATAGGATTTGACTCGCCAAGACCTAATAAAAAGGGAAGACCTATTAGAGCAATTGCAACTGGATAATCTAAAAATGCGTGAATCTGCTTAGTTACAAATTTCATGATGTTGGAATTTTATTATGATTGAAAAAATTACTTTTAGTGTTTGACTAAAAATATTTACAATACAAAGATGCAGCAATGTGCAAGTGATTTGGGTACAAAAAAATCCCTTTGAATTGTACTTTTTATTTTTTTATCAAAATGAATAGGAATAGTAGGTGTTTGGATTTAGCAATGGAAATAGGTGGTGTTTATAGGGGCTACTGGAACATTATCTTATTTTGGAGAAATTGAAAGAGGGGAGGTGGTATTTGAAAAATAAAATCCTCTGTTGAGTTTAGGTACAACAGTCCAAGGTATTTTGAATTAAAATTTAGTGTCGGTAGGCCAAAGTATGAAATTTAAACAAGCTCTTATATAATAAGAGAAGCAACGATTGATTAGATTTACTCGTTGATTAGGTGAGTTTGATTCATTAAATGTTTTTTATTCTAAATTCTTCTCATGCAAAAGATTAAAAATTTAATTCTATTCTACTGTTTGATTTTAATTATTCCAATATTTATTCAAGCTTGTTGTAATGGAAATATCAAAATTATTGGTTCAAGAAGTATGTCAGTTGTTGATAGTACATTTTTAGAAATTGATACGATTAAAGGTGAGTTTGATCTTTTATTAGAACTGAGTTCTGAAGTCGTATCTGTTGGTTTAAGCCCGTTTTTAAATGCTGCTTATGCTACTTCATGTGATTATGATCTCGAAAATATGATTGTTGAAGAATCAATAAAGTTATCCTGTGATAAAGCTTTTTCTTTTTCAAATGAAATGGTAGAAGCAAACTCAAATTTTATAAACTTAGCAGGACTAAAAATAAATAACAGCAGTTTAGATGAATGGGTTACGGTAGTGATAAATTTTGAGACTGACTTTATTCAAAATGTAGATTTTTCTAATGAAGTTTATTTATTTAAGCTGGAAATGGAAACAGATGATGGCGTATTAATTAGTCATTCTGCATCAGCTTATATTGATTTGTAATACTAGATTTAAGTAAAAGTATTTGGATTTAAAAAGTGTACTTTTTTAGTGATTGAGGGATTGAAGAGGAGTGTTAACTTATAAATGTTTTTGCTTGTAAGAGAAGATCTTTCCAATCTGATTTGTATTCCTGGGGGATTTGTATCCAATCTTTCATCGCTCTGTTTTTGCCCGATGGATCCCAGTTTTTTGAGCCTTCATACTTATCAAGCAATAAGGCTATTTCTTCTCTACCTATTTTAAATACCATTTCATCTTCAAAAAAAGAAACAAAGGCTTTCTTGTTTATTTTACCACAAGGTTTTCCAAACATATTTCCAAGTTCTGCATTTTCTGTTTCTCGAACCAACTTTTCAAAATATTCGTGATGTTCAGTTATCATATTTTTTTTATTGAATGAATTTAAAATTATTGAGAATATTCAGATCAATCAATCTGTTAATCGCCAAAAATCTTCTCCCCAAAGTTTGTATAATTTGTTTTCATCAACTAATGGTTGTTCAATAAAATGATATTTGACAAGTTGGAATTTTTGTAATAATTCAAATATATTTTCCGCCATATAATGAATAGTGGTATCATCAGAATTCCAGAATATTTTATCCTTGTTTTCTTCTCCTATTCCAACTAGTAACCCTCCCCAATATCCATGATTTGCAATAAATAAGTAACCTTCTAAATGTTCTTCATTACTTGGTAGGAAACTAAAAATCTGTTCTACTTCTTTAAAAGATTCAAAAGCTAATTCATCATCATCCGAAGAATAATTTTCTTTTTCCATTTGGGTATACAACGGAACTACAAAACTTCCAAATTCTTCCTTATCTTTTCTCTTGTATTTTATATGAGCAAAATATGGTTTAAAAACGGTGATAAAACTTCGGAAGATTGGAGGAAGTTTTATTTGATATTTCTCTTCTAAATGATCAATGTCCAAAACTTTGTCTCTGAATTGTAGAAATCTAAGGATGTTTTTGTCAAAGGTCATTTATTTTGAATTGTGATTATCGATTTTTGTCAATGCAATTAAGAATGCAAGAATTTAAAAAGCATTCTAGATTGATATAATTTTCTATTTAAGAATAATAATTTTTTTAGAGTCAGTAAATTTAGAAGTTTTCATTTTTATAAAATATATACCTGAAGGAATATTTGATGTATTAAATTGAAATTTATGTTCTCCTGAATTTATAGTTTTTTGATTTAAAACAGTTATTTCTTTGCCATCTTGAGTAATCAATTGAATGAGAACAAAGTCTTGTTCATAGGTTCTAAAAGAAACTTCCGTCATTCCATAAGATGGATTTGGATGGATTTTTAGAATTCCAAGATCCTGTTCGGAAGGTAGATTATTTTGAGCAGTCAAATTATTAAATTCAAAATCTGCAACGAGCGGAAGGTGATCTGAAGCGACAACAGCATCATTTGCGAAAAGATTAAAAGCATTGAGGCTATCTTGTGGTAAGCTTGGAGTAAACAAGGAATAACTATTTTGGAGCAATAGATTTGAGCCACTATAAATGATGTAATCTAATCTTCCAGGACTAAAGTTACTTCCTTCATTATACCAAGTATAAGAAAAAGGTACATCAGTTGCATAAGGATGACTATCCAATAAATCACTACCATCCCAATCAGGATTAAAGTCTGGTCCATAAGTAGACTCATCAGAAATATTTCCGGTAAGCAAGGTTTCCACCTGGCGGTGATCTCCTACAAAATTCATATCTCCAAGGATAACAATCGGTGCATTTGCTTCTAAGGGAATAGGTCCATTCCCGGCTTTCGCTTCCCTTAAAAATTCCATCATTAAATCTACTTCGATTTGCCTCCCGTCATTGTTTCCACAACATGGTGGATGTGCAACAATCAATAGTAAATTCGTTTCTATCTCTGGAACATCTATCAAAAAGGCACCGTTACCTGCACCTTGATTGTAACCGGGAATCAAAGCGCTTTCCAGAATGGGGTACCTACTTATTGCATGACAATCCGGGCCCTCCTTGGCATGGTACCATTGTTCACCGGCAGCGGAAGGTAATATGGATTCCATTTGATTAGCTACTTGTGCCGATGAATGATCATAGATTTCTTGAAACCCAATGATGTCTGGTTGAGTCGCTTGAAATATTCTTGTAAATGAAGGAATTCTACTTTGGTCAAAAAGCCCATCAACGAGGACATTATAAGAGATTATTCTTAAGTCTGAATCTTGAAGCTTTTGAATGGAATATTCTGGAAACGGCTCTAAATTATTTGTAGAGAAAGTATACTCAAGTTCCTCATTTGCAGCAGGGATTAAATCTCCATTTGAAGCATCATCTTTAAAAACAACTTTTAAGTCATCACTTTGAAATACAGTGATTCCCAAAATTGTAATATCCCTTCTAATTGCAATTTCAAACCGGTCGGAGGTAACCGTTGGAGCGCTCACCAAACCGATATCATCGTGAAATATTTCAGGAGAATTTCCTGAGGAATAAAAGAATCCAGTTCGGTTCCCAAAATTATAAACCAGTTCTGCACCAATTCCATTGATAGAGAATCCTGTATTTATATCACCATCTGTATCGAGGTAAATAGAGATATTATTTAAATCTTGAAGGTTGATTTCATTACCTGTTTCTAGGAAGAAGAAAATGAAATCATTGTCATTGTGAATTTGTAATTGTCCGAAATCAATTCCTGAAAAACCACCATCTCCCATAGCATCATCATATAGTACTGGGTAATCGTTCCATTCATCGAATATTCCATCAACAAGAATACGGTTTTGTGAAAAACTTAGGATAGACGAAAAGACGAATGAGAGAATAGCTAGATATTTCATTAGGATTGATTTTATTAAATTATTCAAGAGAAGACAAAAGTAAGATACTCCGCTGTATTCTCAATTCTTTCTTGATCTTTTTGAATGTTTTATTTTTATTCAATATCTGTCCATTAAACGACCTATTTAGTTTTGTTAAATACTACTAACGCTCGGTGCAAACTATGGTGGCGCGTTTAGCGACAATTGGTGTTCTATGGTTTGTCTTTAATACAATCAACACCTAATTGACAGGTCGTTATTTGTTTTTATTTAGTCTTTCTCTTTCAAATTCTTCAGACCTTTTTATTTGCTCGGCAAGATTCCATTCGAAATCAAATCTGTTTTTTAAATGCTCGGCTATTGGGATCAATCCTATCTCCGCTCTTCTTTTATCAATATTCACAGGGTCATAAATAGGCCATACATTAAATGTCTTGGTTTCAGGATAATATTTCATTTGCCCACCATAGATTTGTAACTCTCCTTTGTCTGTGGCAATTCTATCTTCTGCACGAACCAGAAACCTAGCTTCTAATTTTTTGTCCAACACTGCTTGCTTCATTCTAGGAATGTAGTGTTCTCTTGTTTCTTGATCAGAATGTTGAAGAATTCTGCAAATGATTTCATTTCCCCGTCCCCCAATGAGTGTCGTATCGGGCCAGTTTTCCTCGCCAAGAATTTCTTTGACTTTTTTGAGATTAGATGGATTAACTTTCCAAAATATTTTTTGGTAAAATTGAGCTTCTTCAGACTCAGGACCATAAATATCGCTCATAGAATCTCGTAAAGTTAATGGCTCTGAATCTAGCCTCCCTATTGTATCCAAAATGGCAATAAGATTTTCTCTATCGATTGACGTTTCTTGTTGTGATTCATTGCTAGTCTCTTTCTTCTGACCGCAGGAAACTGATACCATTCCAATTCCAATTAATACTAATATAAGATTCAATATGTTCATTTCAGTTATTCTTTATTTTATAATTTTGATTTATTGGTTACATTGTTTTGAGCAAATATAGTAGGCGCGTTTAGCGACTATGTCCTTTTTGTACTTTGTTATCATCAGATTTTTTTTTGCTAATAAAGTCAATTTGTTTCCATTCAAAATTGATCGTATCGTTTTTCTGAGATACTCCGACAGTGCTTCTGCCTTCGGAAATATATTTGCTAAGTAAAGATTTTAGTTCTACAACCTTTTCAGGAACCAAGGATTCTTGATTGATTAATTCTTTGGGATCATTTAACAAATCATATAATTGTATTTTAGGTAAATCATTTATTGCTAAAGAATCACTTGGTCTTGGGTAACTCCATCCTCCAGAACCAGGGCACATAATTAGTTTCCAATTATCTTTTCTAATCGCAAAACTTCCATTAATTGAATGATGCACCGTTGCTTCTCTAAATGACGAAGAAAAAGTGCTGTCTTTAAAAAGAGGTACTAAACTATAACTATCTTCCCCTTCATCATCCTTCAAGTCATAATTAGTTATTTCTGCAAACGTTGCCATCAGGTCTGTAAGGCAAATTGTCTCATTAGAAACACTTTCTTTTTTTATCTCTTTTGGCCACCTTACTATAAAAGGAACTCTATGTCCTCCCTCATAAATATCTGCCTTATGTCCTCTATATATCGAGTTTGGGTAATGCCCATTTTCTATCAATTCTTCAATCTTGGCAGCAGGTGAGCAACCATTGTCACTTGTGAATATAATAATTGTGTTATCATTTATACCTGCTTCATCAACGGTATCTAATAATTGTCCTATATAATCATCTATCATAATCATAAAATCTCCGTAAGGATTTAATCCACTTTTACCTTGCCATTCTTTAGTAGGTAGAATGGGGGTGTGTGGCGAAGGGAGGGCCAAATAAAGTAAAAATGGATTTGATTTCTTTGATTGTTCTTTAATGTATTTTATGCCTTTCCTGAAAAAATTTGGTGTGACATCTTCGTGTATGAAATCTTTAGAAGTTGGGCCCTTCCTCCACCAAGAATATTTTCCGGTATTAACAGTAGAGGTATCTGGCACTTCAGTTACTTTACCATTTTCTACATAAACATATGGAGCCATGTCCAAAGAACCAGAATGTCCGTAACTATAATTAAAGCCTAAATCATTAGGGGTATTTTTTATCAGTTTTGTAAAGTCAATGTTGTCAAAATCTTTTTCATTCCAACCTTCTCCTGTTTCATCTTTTTCATTCTTCAAAGCCCAATCCCATCCCAAATGCCATTTTCCAACAAAAGCAGTATGATACCCTTTTTTTTGTAGTAAAGAAGCAATAGTACTTCGCGAATTAGGTATTAAAGCTTTAGACTTTCCTGTCAAAACACCATTTTTTAGTCTAGTTCTCCAATTGTATCTGCCGGTAAGAAGTCCATATCTTGTAGGAGTACAAACAGAAGAAGGAGTATGAGCATCGGTGAATCGAATTCCATCCAAAGCTATTCTATCAATGTTAACCGTTTTAATTTTATTATTTTCATGATAAATTGATACGTCTCCATAGCCTAAATCATCTGCGAGGATTACTATTATGTTAGGTAATGATTCTTGATGATTCTCAATTTTACAATTCATTCCTATGCCTAGGATAGTTGAAATTAAGACAAAATAGATATAGCTCTTTTTTTTTCTCATTTTTAATTCTTGATGCAAACGATGGTGACGCGTTTAGCGGCACTAGCCGTTTTGCACTTTGTTAGCAGTAGTTTGTTATTGTTTTGCTTAATGTTTCTGTAATTGTATTTTATAATACATTTTCTCAATTTTTAATAGGATAGTGTTATTGTCTTTCCAAAAATATTTTTCTAGGTAATCTGACTGAATAAGACTTGAAATATTAAACATATACTCTGGACCAGTATTTTTATTATTTCTTTCTAAAAAATGAACATTCGATTGTCCACTGTAATAGCCATTTAAACGAAAAGTATTTTGTGGAGATGATAAGTAATAGTCTGGATTTCCTATTCGATTAATATCATCTTTTCCATTTTTTAAATTTATTAAATAATCAGAAGAATGACCACATTCCAATAACAAATAATGATATTGAGGATAGTATGCTGTAATACTACATTCGTCAAGATATACATTAATTTCCCTACCGTTGTCTGTCAATATTTTTTTTATAATAAAGCTATCATATTCATTATATTCTCCAATTAATTGATTTTTTAAAATACTTTTGATCTTTTTAATGTCTATAATTTTTTTTACAGATAAATTGCTATTTTTTTCGTCTTCTGATTGATGAAATTCTTCTTTTGAAATTTCATCAATAATCACTTTATAATCATTAGTAATTACTTCAATATGCCTTTTTGAAAAAGCACCAAAAACATATCCTAATTGCTGTATAGAATCTTTTGTTGCTATTTTTAGCCATTCATTTTTTAAATATTTTCCGTTATCTAACACCGATGTTGTATCTATTCCGGAATCGGTGGACAAGTAATCAAAAACTTTTAAATTTGGTGCTGTAGCTAAAATAGCACTATTTGTTGTTGGTTTATTACGTATTCTAATCCCAGAAGGTGTCTTTATAATAACTTGATTTTTTATAGCCTTAAAGCCACCATTTGTAATTGAATATTTTTTTTTATAGTATTTTGGATTGTTATATATATTATGATTGTTGATAGTTATAATATTATACTCGATCCATGAGTTTACTCCATAAAAACCTTCGTCATTATCATAAGCAGTTTTCTCTAACCTATCTATTATGTTTAATGACTTATCAAGAAGTATAGCAAAATGAATGTTTTCGTGAACTGAATATTCTGAGAAAAAAAGAACAATTAAACTGTTTATTTCATATTTACCAGTAATGTAGTATTCTCTATTCTTTAAAAGAGGAAGTTTTAATTTTTTTAAAATTTGAACCTCATTTTGTATAGAAAAACCTTGTTTTTTTTCAGCACTATCGTAATAACTAAAAGGTGAATAATAGTTTCCGTAAAGAGGTATTTTATTTATAATTTGTTCTAACGATGTTTGACCTAAAATAGGTTGAAACTGAAATACTAATAGTAGTATAATTATTTTTCTCATTAATAAATGATATTTTTTTAGTTTTAATTACTGTTAACTATGAAATATATACAAGGGTTTATTTTTTCTTAAATAAAAGTCATCTAAAATACTAAGTTAAGTTTTGCACACTAATAAGCTTTCGTTAGAATTATAGATGCTCTTCCTTCAGAGTCTGGTTTTTCTTTACGATAAATACTTAAGATTAAATCATCCGGTCCAGAGTAAGAATCTATTATTCGATCATTTCTTATCGTCTGATCCAATAAAATGAATTGATTGATTTCAGTTTCCTTTCTTATTTTTAATATTTGATCTTCTATTGTTGAATCGATTTCCCATTCTAAGGTAAGATG
>CAKZTD010000333.1 GCA_937921595.1 uncultured Saprospiraceae bacterium | reverse complement strand
CGTTTGAACTTTCTTATCTTTTTTATAACCTTTTCCAACGGTGTAAGCAATATCCATTCGATGGTAATCCGGAATTCTTAATTGATTACGATCGGTATAAATTGGAATCAGTAAATTATTTGTTGTTGTAAAATTACCAATTGGTGGAGAAGTTGGTCGTCCTGTCGCATAAGTAAAATTAATGGTCAGCGTGTTCCGCTTATTTGGATTTATATTGACGACCAAATTCAGATCATGTGGTTTATCAAAATTACTGAGGTACCAATTTCCTTTATTGATTCCCTCAACTTGTCTTTCCGTTCTCGCTAATGTATAACTTAAAGAACCATTTACGATACCCGTTCGTTTTTTGATACTCATTTCGAAACCATAAGCTCTACCTATTCCCGTGAGTAATTCTGTTTCGATATTTTCATTGACATTGAGATCTGCGAAATCTTTATAATCGAATAATTGATCTACGGTTCGACCGTAAACTTCGAAGGAAGTTTCATAAACGTTTTCCTTAAAGTTTTTAAATACTCCGAAAGAAACATTGTGTGCTTTGTTGATTGGAATGTATTGATTACTCAATTGCCACTGACTCGTTGGTGTCGGAGAATCAGAGTTAAAAATTTGATTTAAAACCTGGCTTGTTCGGCTATATCCTGCTTTGATTGAAGCCGTCGGCGTCAAGCGGTACCTCATAGATACTCTTGGTTCTAAATAGTAATCAGAAAAGATCGTTTCATTGTCACCATAAGTCGTTTGTCCGATGACCTCATCTAAAGCTGGTCGATTTGGGTTTTCATATTCTGTAACGGTTCCAGCTCCAAGATACTGGTAAGCGTTGGCACGTAATCCTGCAGAGAATAAGAATTTTTCTGATAATTTATATTCTGCATTGATGAACGCTCCAGCTTCTAGTCCTTTTTCTTGTTCTAACGTTTTTGGAGCAATCGTAGAATCATCTCCGTAAGCTGTTCGGGTACCAGGATCAGTCGTGTATAAAATCGCAGCAAGTCCGATATCTAATTTTAGAGAACTAGTTGGATTAAAAGTGAATTGCTCCTTGGCTTTGATATAATTTATTGAATTATCTAAGACCGAAGCATCTTCTCCTGCGAAGTCAGTTTGAGTACTGGAATATGTACTAGCATTAACGGTAAACTTATTATAAGCTTTTTCATTAAAAATGCTTTTAAAAATCAACTGACCAATCGCAGTACTGTAATCAAACCCGAAATCATTATTATAATTGAATTCATCTTCTGAATAGTAACCACTTAAAACAAGCGAATTGTTTTTATTAAACTTATGAGTTAGCCGGGCATTACCATCAAAAAAGAAAGAAGAACTATTTTTTAATTCATCCACTTTTAAAAGATTTAAAAACCAATCGGTGTAAGAAGAACGAACGCCAAAAATAAAAGAGGTTTTATCTTTTACGATTGGTCCTTCTAGACTGAACTTACCCGTAACAGGTCCAACTCCCGCTTTGATTTTATATTCTTCAAAATTTCCATCCCGCATTTCGACTTCCATTACAGAGACCAAACGACCTCCAAACTGAGCAGGAATATTTCCTTTATAAAGCTTAACTGATCTCAAAAGGTCTGCATTAAAAGTACTCAAGATTCCAAGGCTATGAGAAGAGTTAAAAATAAATGCTTCGTCCTGAATAATTAAATTCTGATCGACATTTCCTCCTCTTACATTAAATCCTGATGCTGCTTCTCCAACAGAACTAACTCCAGGATTGAGTAACAAAGTTTTGATTACATCAGCCTCCCCCATGAATGTTGGATTCTTCTTTACATCTTTTGCATCCAATCGCTCCACACCGATTTGAACATTTCCCACATTCGCATCAATTGCTTCACCAGAAACAACAACTTCCTGAAGGTTAACTGCTGACAAGTTCATTTCGAAATTGAGTTCTCCATCACTATAAACCGTTACCGTTTTCACCAAATCAGCATAACCAACATACTGGATCACCACCTCATGAGTACCTGCGGGAATCATACTTTCAAAATCTCCGAATGCTCCCGTCGCTGCTCCGACATCGATACCTTTCCAAAAAATAGTCGCACCAATAATCGGTTCTTGTTCTGCAGCATCTGTAATAATTCCTTTCACTTTTGCTGTTCCCGAAGGATTTAGTTTCGTGATATCTCCGACGACCAAAGCTTTAGGGCCATCCTCTTCCGTATCTTCTTCCAGAGAAGCTTCTAATGCTTGATAATAATCCGCAGAATAAACCTCATTGGCAATCCGGTTTGGTAAGATCATAATCGCATAATCTCGATAAATGACATAATTGTATGAACTCCCGAAAAGGATTTTATCCAATGCTTTTCCTAATGTCACTTCTTCAAAAGTATGGCTAACCTTAGCGTCAAAAACACTGGCCTCTTTTTTATAGAGATCAAAGTTATATTTCTGCCCCAATTGATTTAGGATGTCACCGATGCTTTGATTTTCAAAAGTCTCATTGATGATGATTTCATCTATTTGCTCCTGAGCGAAAAGGGAAGGTAAAAATGCGATGAATAAGAACAAAGCAATACACCAGTTTCTGATTTGATTCTGCATAAATTTCTAATGTGAGTTTTAAAACAAGTCCTAAAATTAAACGACTTATGTTATAAACGTTTATAAGTGATGTTAAAAATCAATGTTCTTAACATTTTTTGTAAGTTCTTTGTCAATTTGGGGTTTATAAGCATCGAAAGTCTATGTTTTCTAAGCTTTCACACTCGGAAATGAGAAGTTTCGGAAACCTAAAACTTTCTTAACTTTGCACAAACAAAAACAATGTGTTCTTGTTTAGTATAAGTTATTTCATAGTTGGGAATCTCTTTTAAGTTCATATGAAAAAGTATTAGAAAAAGAGGTCTTAGTTTTTCGGCATTTGGAAATTCTGAAAACCTAATACTAAATCTCGTTTCCTTTGAAATTACAAATTCTCAAAAATATGATATTTTAAAAAAAGAAAATTAAATTTATAAAGATGATCCTACTACTCTCTCCAGCAAAAAGTCTAAACCTGGAACCTGTAAAATCAAAATCAACTACTCAACCGAGGTTATTAGAAGAAAGTCAAACATTGGTAGATGTTTTAAAAAAGAAATCCGCGAAGAAGATAAAAGAGCTGATGAGTGTCAGTGATAAAATTGCGGAATTGAACGTAGCTCGTTTTAATAATTTTGAAACGCCATTTACCAAAGACAATTCAAAACCTGCTGTTCTGACTTTCGCAGGAGATGTCTATACTGGATTACAGGCGGATACTTTCAATGCTGATGATATGAAATTCGCTCAACAACACCTTCGTATTCTTTCTGGATTATATGGTGTTTTGAGGCCACTTGATTTGATGCAGGCTTATCGCCTGGAAATGGGAACTTCACTCAAAAATGGTCGCAAGAAAAATCTTTATCAATTTTGGGATTCTAAGATTACGGAACTGATCAATGCAGATTTAAAAAAATCTAAAAGTGATATCGTCTTAAATCTCGCTTCTAAAGAATACTTCAGTGCAGTAAAACCTGCTGAACTTAATGGAAAAGTAGTGACTGTTGATTTTAAAGAAGATCGAAATGGCGTTTTCAAAGTCATTTCTTTTAATGCTAAAAAAGCAAGAGGTGCCATGGCTCATCAAATTATTAAAAAGAAAATCACGGACGTCGCAAAGTTGAAAAAACTGACGATTGATGGTTATAAGTTTAACAAAGCGATGTCGGAGGATTATCGCTTGGTTTTTACGAAATAAATTTTCATATAAAACCTGACACTATATGCTCTTATGTGCCTAATGTGGTTTAAAAAACATGTTTAATACAACCACACTAGACACATAAGATTCCATCCACCTTCTAAATAAGACTAAGTCGCCGCTTAGACTCTCCTTAAATATTAAATCCTAAATATTAATTCCCCATTCCTTTTTTTTATCTTAGAGTTTCATACTTGATATAAACAAAAACTATGGAACTCAACATCGATAAAATCATCATCCACGAACTTGTAAAACAAGCCGAATCTGGCGAAGTTGAACTATACCTTTCAGAGAAATTAATGCCCATTGATAATCAAACGGAGGATTTAATCCAAACGTTAAATGATACCTTTCTTTCTCAGAATGATTTGATGCATGGATCTTTGAGCACTCCTGAAGATGCTTTGTTTCCTGGCTACCTTCAGGAATTGTCTGAAAATCAATTTTCAAAAGATGCCTTTGTTAATTTTTCCACAAATACGATGCGATCATTGCAAGAGACTTTGCAAGGTGTAATCGGAGCGAAAGGTGGTTATTTGGTTTTTGCAGAATATGAGCACTTTGAAAACAAGCTATTAGGTATTTTCTTAGTAAGAGATCGAGAAGGCATTATTTTTAGAAAAGATCAAGAAAACCAATCTTTCAAATTGCATACGATCATGCATTTGGATACCGAAAGATTAGCGATGGCTTGCCGAATTACCTTAGATAAATTTCAACAAAACAGCGGCCGCTTTGTCGACTTGATTAAGTTTGCAAAAAGCCAGCGAGAGATTTCAGAATACTTCACCAATTGGATTGGACTAGATCAACCTCAGACGAGTAAATCTATCACGCAAACCTTTATGCATGTGGTGGACAAATTACCATTACCGATCGATGAGGATACTGGGCAACCAATGGAAGAAGAACAATTCCACAATCAGGTTATGGCTTATGCTGTGGAGAGTCCGCAAAAAACAATTGAGCTTGATAAATTTGATGAGCATTTTTATGGTAAAGAGCCTGTCGTTCAAAACTATCTCGAAGAAAATCACATCGAGATGGATAATGAGTTTCGGGTAGATAAAGGCACCATGAAAAAACATTATACTTATCGTGCTTCGGCGGAAGGTATTTCTGTAAGCTTTTCTAAAAACGATTATACCTCTGGCAAAGTAAGTTTGAAAGGTGACAACCTCGTCATCGACTGTCCTCAACTGATTGAAAAAGTCATGGACATGCTAGAGAATGATGGTACTTGGTAATAAACAACAAGTTGTTAAGCAGCCAATTTATCAAGAGGTCAATCCACTTGAAACATTGACTTCTTGAAAACCTGACTACTTATTCTATATGAATCCAATAGATATTTTCATTGCATATGCAGAAGCGGATAAAAAATTAATGGAACGATTGCGCAAGCAATTCTCTGCTGCGGAACGCATTGGTTTGATTGATGCTTGGCATGATGGCGAGATCGAGATTGGAACGGATAAAGAAGAGGCTTCTAAAAAGGCGATGGAAAAAGCGGAGATTGTTTTACTATTACTAAGTGCTGACTTCTTTGCTTCAGAGTATTTGTACGAAAAAGAAATGACGCAGGCTTTGGCATTGGCGGAAGCTGGAAAAACGACAGTCATCCCCGTCTTATTGAATGAGTGTACTTGGCAATTGACTCCAGTGGCGAATCTACAGATGCTTCCTAAAAACGAGATCCCCGTTTCTAATGAACATTGGAAACATCCGGATCGAGCTTTCAAACATGTAGTCGACGAGGTGATTAGGATTAGTAATAATATTCGACAAGGAAATGGTCATGAGACAATTGCGTATAAGCCTTCTGAAAAAAAAGAAGACAAAGTGGTAGTTGAAAAAACTATTCAAAAAACAGTTACAGTTAATGAGGAAGAAGATAAAACACCTCTTAGAAAAATTGTCATTTACGCTTTTCTCGGACTAGGCGCAATGGCTTTGCTTTCTTTTTTAGTGGACACTTTTTTGACAAACCCGGTTCCGGAACCTCTTGGCAAAGATCCTATTACCTGGGCACCTGAGGAAGCCCCCTCTCCTACTGCTCCGACAACTAAGACTTCTTTTTCCACTATCAAATTAAATAATCTCGAATGGTCTGCTGGGAATATAAATTTACCTAGCGACAATTCCTGGTGCTATGATAATAACTCAGATAATTGCTCAAAGCTTGGCCTATTATACAATCATAAAGCGGCTCTTCAAATTTGTCCTGATGGATGGCGACTTCCTAGCAAAGAAGAATGGTTGGCTCTTTCCAAAGCAGACATAATAAAACTTAAACTCACGAAAGGTGGAGTTTACGATCGTGGCAGTTACAGGCAATTAGATCAAATTGGTTATTATTTTACGCCAGAAAATACGGGCGGTGATTTGGCTTGGGTAATTGAATTTCGTGGCAATGAAATTGCATTGGAAAAGGATCGACGATATGCTCATTGGGGGATGTCTTGTCGGTGTGTGAGGTAAACAGGAATGAGAAGTGATCGGCCTGCGGCCTTGTGATTTCCGCTTTGCGGTATGTGATCGTTTCGCATGTGAGGAGTGAGGTTATAATATATCTATGTAAACTAAAAACGTATTCAATATGCTTAGAATTGAACGATCAATTTCTACACTCTTATTGCTAATCTTTTCTTTCTATTTTTCAACTGTTCTTTTTGCTACCAATCCTCCTCCCAAAGATGAAGATGTAATTATTAAAAGTAGTATTAAAAAACTAACTTTTTACATCGATAAAAGTAAGACCTTAAAAGCGAAACTGAATGTCAAACAAACTGCTGTTTCAAAAACTTCACTAAGACACACCTTCAAACGATCCATTTTTTTTGACAATTATTCTGTGGTTACTAACATCACACATCTTGTAAGCCGAAAAAAGAAAAAACTTACCCCCATCATTACAGACTACGAATCAGATGGCATTTTTCACTCTGATTTAAAAATGTGTTATTTCGAACATACATTCAACGCAATCGATCAAGAGTATACTTATGAGTATCAAAAAGAATTCAATGACTTGAAATTTTTAGAATCTCTTTATTTCAACGATGCTCATCTTATCAAAAACAGCACCTTGATTATTGAAGTAGCAGATGGAGTAAAAATTGATATTCGAGAATTAAATTTCGATAAAGAGCAGCCCGAATATTCCGAAATAAAAGAAAAGAAAAAGACTGTTCACACTTTCAAAATGAAAGATGTTTCTGCTGCTTTCCAATATAAAGGCACACCTAGGCGTAGTAAATTCAATGCCCATCTGATTATTATCCCTAATGCTTATACCGTTGATGGAAAAACTAAAAAGCTCATCGAAAAAGTTGATGATCTTTACAAATGGTACGCCTCTCTAATTGCTCAAACAGGTAATGACCCAGGTGGTTTAAATCAAATAGTTGCGGATTTGACCAAGGAACAAACGAATGATATAGATAAAATTAAGTCCATCTTTTATTGGGTTCAGGATAATATTCGGTACATCGCTTTTGAGTATGGCATTATGGGATTTAAGCCTGAGAATTGTCAATCCGTTTTTAAAAACAAATATGGCGATTGCAAAGGAATGGCCAATTTAACCAAAGAGATGTTAAAAATCGCTGGTTATGATGCTAGACTCACTTGGCTTGGAACAGCAGATGTCCCGTATAGCTATGACATTCCTTCCTTGGTGGTTGACAATCATATGATCTGTACGGTCATCTTAGATGGAAAAAAAATATTCCTCGACCCTACTGAAAAATATGCTGACCTTTATAATTATGCTTTCCGAATTCAAGGTCAACAAGCGCTTATAGAAGATGGCGATAATTTTATTATTGAAAGAATTCCTGCATTGGATTCAGATCATAATAAAGAATTTTCTGAGGCAACTTTCAACATTAAGGATGAGACCATCGAAGGTTCTGGCACTGTTTCTTTTCAGGGAAATAGAAAAACTTATATCCTGTACATATTATCTAGTCTGCCTAAAAACAAATGGGAAGAAACCATAAAAAGCTATATCAGAAATGCAGATAAAAATATCCAGATCGATTTGGACTCAGAAGTAAACCTTGATAATCGGGATGAAAATTTCAATTTAAAATACCAAGTAAAAATGGATCATCACATCATCAATCTTGGTGAAGAGATGTACCTTAATCTGGAATATGATTATCAATTTAAAAATCTGGAAATGCCAAAAGAGCGAAATGTACCTTATGAGTTTTCCGGAAAATATCATATCCACAATACTTCCACTTTAAATATTCCAGAAGGATGGAGTGTCAGTTACTTACCTCCTACTATTTCAAAGGATCACGAGCAATACAAGTTTGAATTGTCATTTGAAGAAAAAGGAAATCAAATTATTTACAACAAAAAAATATCAATCAAAGATGTTTATTTAGATGTCAATGATTTCGAAGAATGGAATACAACTATCAAAGAATTAAATAAATTTTATACCGATCAAATCATTATAAAAAAAGATAAAAATTAAACATGAAGCTATCAAATTTCCTCTTTGCGTTTTTTTTAATATTCTCACTCAACGCCAATGCTCAAAAAGGTAAAAGCAGAGCAGAAAAAGAACAATACAAAATCAACTTAAAATATTTTAACGAGATTTTCGGAAACAAGGATAAAGATTTCGATATCATGAAATCGCCAGAGCAATGGATCAAAGAACCTGTTGTAATTCTTTGTCAAAAAATCCACATTTCATTTTCAAAAAAACCTAATAAAAAAGACAATGCAACTAAAGGTGTTGTACGGAAAAGAATTCTAATTCAAGACAAAGCTGCATTAGAAGATTTTTCAGAATTTTATTATCAAGAAGCATTAGCTTTTGGAATTCAACATATCAAACCTGATGGAACAACTCATGATATAGATATGCAAAGTGCAGTAAAAGTAGAAACAGAAGTTCCAAGGTTTTATTCCAGCAGTTACTCCTCTGAGGAATATTACAAAATTGCAGTTCCGAATCTTGAAGTTGGAGATATCCTCGACTACTTCAAAGTGTTCACCCAAGATTATGCATCTAACATAGAATTGATCAATCCGGTTAGTCAAGTATATCCTACGAATTATCAAGAAATCATCTTCGATGTAAAAGCTTGGAGTTTTTTCTACAACTCTTTCAATGGAGCTCCAGAATTTAAAATGGAAAAATTAAAAAACTCAAAAGGAAAAGAAACTGGAGTTAAAAGATTTATCCTCCGAGATAAAAATCGTGAAGCCATGAAAGATGAACGGTGGAGTTATACTTATTTAGCCGAACCAACTTATAAAATCATGGCCATCCCACCAAAGGGAGGTATTGGGAATAAAAGAATAAATAAAGAAACAATTAACAACAGTTTCAATGTAAAAAGCGTATTTAATGCGGTAATAAATAATGGAGAAAACATCGTCAAAGAATCTTCTATATTTACACTCCTCAAGGCCAGTTTAAAAAAAGCAGGAATCAAAAAAATGGTTCCTCAACAAAAAGTCGATCTGATTTATCATGGATTGCGTAAAGAATTCATAAGTCAAAATGCAAGGTATTACAACAATACTAATGTTTTAAGTTTAGAAAGCGATTACAGTAATTATGTTATGATGCGAAATGATATCTTTACTGCCCTATTTATTAAAACATTGGAAAAACATAAAATCAATGCACATGCGGTTGTAATTATTCCTAGGTATTATGGTGGGGTAGATGATGTCGTGACTGAAGATGAAATGGAATTTGGCGTTTATGTTCCTCTAACAAAAAAATACTATTGGACTGTCGATAATTATCGTAGTAGTATTGACCCTTTCGCCAAAACATACGGCGCTCAAGGATATATGTTTAACGAAAAAGATCAAAGCTTTAAACCCATCACCATTCCTGAATCAAAACCGGAAGAAAACATTTCAGCGACTGAAATGGAAATCTCCATTAATGAAGAAGATAACTCTTTAATAGTGATTGGAGGCAAACAATATACCGGAGACTATAAAGATTATTTCAGCCCATTACTTTTATACCAAACTGTTTTCATCAAGGAAGATTGGTACTATATGAGTTCAGAAAAAGGTAAAGCTGAATTTGATAAAGAAGACGCAAAAAAAGGTAAAGAGCAGACCAAAAAGAGTAAAGGAAACAAAAGAGTAAGAGCTTATCGAGAAAAACTCAAAAAAAGAGCGGAAGAACTGAGTGAAAGGAAGCAAGAGATTCTTAAAGATTGGCTTAGTGGTAATTTTGAATTAGAAGAGCTCAATAGTTTTACGGTAACGTCATTCGGACGGTTCCCTGAGAAAAACACTCTTGAAGCGGCTTTCGAATTTTCGTCAAAAGGTTACCTCAAAAAAGCTGGCCCTAATCTTATTTTTGAAGCTGGGAAATTAATTACTGGGCAGGTCGAACTAACCGAAAAAGAAATCAATGAGCGAAAAGGTGCTATTGACTTGAGTTATGCCCGAATTATAAAAAATGAGATCAGTGTTATTTTACCGGAAGGTTATACTGCTCAAGGAATCGAAGCTCTAAATTATAATGTCGATAATCCTTACGCTGCATTTATTAGTGAAGCGTCTCAAGATGGTAACACACTATTGATTTCAACCTCTAAAATCTATAAAAAACAACATATCGAAAAAGAGAACTGGAAAGGGATGGTAGATATGCTGGAAGCAGCCTATGACTTTTCGCAAAAGAAAATCATTTTGAAAAAGTAGTTTTCGTTTTTTCACTTTCTATAAAGCCTGTTTAAAAATAAGATATTTTTTAAACAGGCTTTTTTATAATCCATAAGTCCAATTCCCTAATCTTGTATTTCTTTATGATTTTTTATTTCAGGAATAGCTTCTCCTCTAGTGAGGTGATTGTATTTTTGAGCAATCGAATAATGTTCTTCGCAAAACCATTCTCTTCCACTTGGATGACCCTTCATTCTTTTTTCTTTCATTCGATCATTACGGGCTTTTTCTTCTTCGCTTAGTTTGAAATAAACTAGACCTGATCCGTTTGCTTTTCTAGGACTAAATCTTTTTCGGCAGATTGCACAAATAGGTGGTCTCATGATTAACTGATTTTCAAAAATATTTAAAAGAATACTACAAAGGTAAACACAAACGATCTTATGTTTTTCACCCATATAGGTGAAACTGATTTTAAATTAAATAAACGTACTTGAATAAATTCAAGTACGCTTATAATCATCACTATTTATAGGCTGAAGCCTAATATTTACTTCTTTATTCTACGAAATTATTTTTTATCTTCTTTATAACTTCCCCTTTTCTATTTACAACCCTAGTAACTCCTTTATGAATGAATGCTTTTGATTTTTTCTTTTTCTTGAGTTCATTTTTCAACCCCTTAGACAGCTTAAACTGATAAGGGCTATCACTAAATATTTCCGCCTCTACAACGACCCAAATATTTTTTCTATCATTTGTATAAGCTTTAAGATTTTCTCCTCCTTGATCTTTCCAAATTGCTGGCAAATTTCCAACATAAATACTAGGAATGTCTTTAAGATCAAAAGGGGTCATTTCGATTATTGCGGCAACGCCTTCATCCCAACCTGATGAAGTGTCTTCGTTTTGAGCATTAGCAAAAGTGATTGATGCAATCAGTACAAGGAATAATAATTTGATTTTCATTTGTTGAAGTTTTAATTTAATTAACACCTCAAAACTATATAGATATAGTTTACCATCTCCCACCCAGACGGGTAGAAATTATACAATACTCCAGAATGAAGCTCTAGACTTATTTACGTTTTTTAGAATTAGACTTAGACTTTCGAGAAAACTTCTTCATCACATGATCATTATGACGACCATTGAGAATTGTACGTTTATTATGTTTCTTTTTATCATCAATAAGTTTTTCAATAAGATCTTCGCGACCGATAGATTTAAGTTTATCGCGAATGATATTATGATTTTCTCTTTTATGCCAAAAGAAAAATAAGTGCTGACGTTTTTTCTCTTTAGGAGTTCGAGCCGTGTAGACTGGTCGTAAAGTATAAGGATGTAAACCGGTATAATAAATGATCGTTGCTACGGTCATTGGTGTTGGCGTAAAATCCTGAACTTGCTCCAATTTGAATCCCATGCTTTTGGTTTCCGCAGCAAGATTGGCCATTTCCTCTTCCGTAGATCCGGGATGACTGGATATAAAATAAGGAATCAAAGGCTGATTCAATCCATGTTTTTTATTATAAAAATCATACTTCTTTTTAAACTCATGAAAGTGTTTAAAAGAAGGCTTTCGCATAACTTTTAAAGTCGCATCTGAGGTGTGCTCAGGAGCTACTTTCAATCGCCCACTTACATGACAAGTCACCAACTGTTCCATGTATTCATCGCCACTACCATCCGAGTTTTTGTTATAAGAATCGGATAATAAATCATAGCGAATACCTGATCCAACAAATGCTTTTTTGACCTCTGGATGTTGATCGACTTTTTTATAAATCTCTGTCAATGGTTTATGGCTAGTATCGAGATTGCTACAAACTACTGGATGAATACAAGATGGTGCAACACAACGATCACAGATAGACTGCACCTTACCTTTCATCTTATACATGTTCCCCGATGGCCCTCCAAGATCACTAATGTAACCTTTGAAGTCTGGCATCTGAGTTACCTGATCGACTTCTTTCATAATCGACTCTTCAGATCGACTTGACACAAATTTTCCTTGATGCGCTGAGATTGTACAAAAACTACAACCTCCAAAACATCCTCTATGCATGTTAATGGAAAAGCGGATCATCTCATAGGCAGGAACGGAACCTCGCTTACTATATTTTGGATGCGGTGTCCGAGTATAAGGCAAATCAAAAGAGGTGTCAATTTCTTTTTCGGTCATTGGAGGATAAGGTGGATTGATAATCAGGTGATCATCTCCACATCCTTGAATCAATCGACGTGCTTTGACTTTATTAGACTCTTGTTCTATATTTTTAAAATTCGCTGCGAAGCTTTTTTTATCTCTTAAACATTTTTCATGGGATGCTAAATGAAAGTCTTCCCATTTTTTATTTACTGGCAATGGCTCTTCACGAGGATGCAAAACAGCAGTCTGAGGAACAGTCTTGAGCGATTTAAAAGGAACGCCTCTCTTGAGTAATCGAATGATTTCTCGTAATGGCATTTCGCCCATTCCATAAACGATCAAATCAGCACCACTCAGGCTTAGAAAGTTTGGAAATAATTTATCATCCCAATAGTCATAATGGGTTACTCGTCGTAGAGATGCTTCAATTCCTCCAACGATTACTGGAACGTCAGGATATAGTTTTTTTAAAATCTCGGTATAGACTTTACCAGCATAATCAGGTCGAAATCCAGCTGATCCTCCTGGCGTATAGGCATCGGTGGATCGTCTTCGTCGAGAGGCAGTATAATGGTTGACCATTGGATCCATACATCCGGAAGTGACTCCAAAGAAGAGTTTTGGTTTTCCGAATTTTTTAAAATCTCTAAGGTCATCTTTCCAATTGGGCTGTGGAACAATTGCAATTCTAAGGCCTTCACTTTCGATAATTCTGCCGATTACGGCAGTACCGAAGGCTGGATGATCGACATAGGCGTCTCCTGAAATTAGAATAACATCTAATTCTTCCCAGCCTCTCATTTCTACTTCTTTCTTCGTGATCGGCAACCAATCTGTTACTGGACGATTTTGTTCCATTGATACTTATTTAGTAATAGGTAACAAAGATACGACTTTTTTGTTGGCGAGACACTGTTTTAAGTTTAAGTCCCGACAAGTCGGGATTAACTTGAAACAAGGTAATAATGCAAGTTTCCTAACTTGCATAGATAGAAAAGAGAAACTATCAATAGCAAGTTTGAAAACTTGCTGCATTTGCCACTTTCAAGTTAATTCCAACTGTTGGAAGTTAAACATAAAAGAGTGTTTTAAAAAAAGTCATTTTATTTTATGGAATTTTGCTTCATTCGGAGTCTATGTAAGTAGAGACTAATTGTTTTTTAATGTTTAAAACTCTATTACTATGACCAAAGGATATAAATTTCACGATCCGAATGCCATGTACTTCGTTACTTTCACTGTAGTCCAATGGATTGATTTATTTACGAGAAACATTTACCGAGAAATAGTTATTGAATCACTCAAATATTGCCAAGAACATAAAGGCTTAGTAATTCATGCCTATTGTATTATGAGTAACCATGTTCATTTAATCATCTCTCGAAAAGAAAAAGAAGAGTTATCTGGTATTGTAAGAGATTTCAAAAAATATACCTCTAGAAAAATAATGAGAACAATTGGTCGATCAACTGAAAGTAGGAAAGGTTGGCTATTATGGCTTTTCAGATCTTCAGGCTTAAAGAACTCCAACAACACCCATTTCCAACTCTGGATCCAAGACAGTCACCCCATTCAATTATCATCAGAAACAATAGCAGCTCAACGTCTAAACTATCTCCATAATAACCCAGTAAAAGCCGGAATCGTCTATGCTCCTGAGAATTATATTTTTTCAAGTGCAAGCGCATATTCTGGATACTTGGATGAAGCCTTGGTTGATTTGGATTTTTTAGAATTTTGATCCTGTTTTAAGCTCTACTGTTTTAAGTTTAACCTCCGACTCGTCGGAGTTAAATAAAACGAAGTGAAGTAATAATGCAAGTTTCCAAACTTGCTTTAATCATCACCGAAAACGCTCCAACACCTCAGCCTTAATCCAATAAACATTCCCAAGTCCATTATCAGTACCTTCCAAACGCTTTAGATAATCCGAGTAAGTCCGAGGTTCTTTAGAATGAAATGGGCTAGTCTTATAACTCGTCCAAAAGAAATATTTACCATCGGGGCTCATCATTGGGCAATATTCAAATTGCGGAGAGTTGATCTTTGGTCCTAGATTTTTAGCAGCTTGCCAAGCACCATCTTTTTTAAAGCTAATGTATAAATCACCTCGACCCAAATCCTCCGGCCTACCCCAGCTCATAAAAATCAGCATGTCTCCATCAGGTGAAACGTAAGGATCTCCTTCTCCAGTTGGAGAATTTATTGCAGCTCCAAGATTTTCTACAACATATTTTCCAGCATCTAATTTTGCTTCGTAAATATCGCCTCGCCCTATTCCTCCTTCATATTCTCCAGAGTAAAAAAGACTCCCCTCTTTGGTCACCGAAACATAAAATTCATTTTTATCTGTATTAATTGGGGCACCTAAATTTGAAGCAGCACTCCAGCCGTTTTCGGTTCTTTCCACCATCCAAATATCAAAATCTTTCGGCTCATCAGAAGTTTGATCCAAAGGTCGGCGAGAAATAAAATACAGTTTTTTTCCATCAGGAGAAAAACAAGGATCAGCATCCGAATAGCTTCCAGAAAAAGGAGCAACTTCAGGACCTTCCCATTCTCCGTTTTTATTCTTAGAATACAAAACTATTGTATAAAAACTTCGCCCTGCATCTGCGATGGTAAAATAGAACTCATTGCCATCCGGTGAGAAAACGGCATTCAATTCCTGAAAAGATTTAGAGACAATTCCTTCTGCAAAAACCTGAGCAATAGTGTCCGCTTTTAAACCAAAATAATCTCCTTTAGGTAATGGTATTTCTGTTTCTGGTATTACAGAATTTTCTGAGGTACACCCTGAAACTAGAATGGAAAGAATTATTATTAGTTTAATAAATTTCATCTGGATTTGTTTTTTATAAAAATAAAATAGATTTTTTGAAGCGTTGTAAGTTACAAATTTGCACAAAAAAAATTGCATTTAAGTTCTAGACCTAAATGCAATTTTTTATTTAAATAAAAAACACTTTTTACTTCAGCACCACTTTCTGAACTGCCGATCCATCTGATGTATTTAAACGTAAAAAGTAAATTCCTCTTGGCAAATCAGAAACGTTTACATTCAACTGTTGCTCTCCTTCCGTAAAAGTCTCATCAAAATATACTTTCAACAATCGCCCTGTAGCATCTATCATTTCGATTCTAAGATTTTGATTATCCGGATTATTAAAACTAAATGTAAAGTACTCTGTCGCCGGATTAGGGAATAGTTCCATTTCAAAATCCTCATAGATATTTTCATTAGAAACAAAATCTTCCGCAAGGTCTCTTTGGTATGCACCATTTCCATGAGTCGCTACCCTAAGCTTTCTATTTACAGGCGAAATTTTCAAATCAAAAACCATAGAAACATTTGGTAATCCATCAGTATAAGGGTTCCAAACCACTCCACCATCAACAGAAAGAAAAACGCCGAAATCATTTCCAACATAAATATTATCTGGATACAGTGGATCAACAATTACTGCATTGGTTGGAATATCTGGAAGGCCTTCTGAGATATCTTCCCAAGTTCCTCCATAGTCTGTTGTTTTAAAAACATGGCCTGAACCAAAACCTGCGAAAGTAATATAAGCTGTGGCCTCATCTGTCGGATCAACCGTCATGTCCATCGGATATCTATCCGGTAAATTCTGAGTAATATCCGTAAAAGTATTTCCATCCACCGTCACAAAAACATGTCCGCGGTTTCCGTCCAATGGAGCCGTTGCAACATATACCACATTTTCATTTTCTGGAGAAACTTCCATGCTTAAAGCAGGATTTCCATCCAGTTGATTTCCTGAATTAATTGTTGTCCAAGAGTTTCCAGCATCCATAGATTTACCTACTACTGCAGAACCCGCATACATCACATCATCATTACTCGGAGCAACGACAAACGGTGCAATAAAACTAGTTGGATCTTCTTGAGCATCCCAAACAGGAATAGATTGAAAATTATTATTATTCGTCGTTTTCTGAATACTCAATCGTTGATAAGAAACATAGTAAGTATTGGAATTTCCTGTCGAGGTAGCAGTCCAACTTCCATCACCGCCAAATTTTCTTTGCCAAGTCAAGCCATCATTTCCATTCCAGCGGATGGTTCCATTATCTTGAAGTCCCCCAATGAAAAAATCAGCACTTACTGGCGAAGTAGACGTTCCATTATAAAATTGCGTCGTTTGCAAAGCACCATTGACACTTCTCCAGGTCAAACCAGCATTCGGAGATCTATGGATTCCTCCATCACTTGCCACAAAAACGATTTGCGGATTCTCTGGATGAAAAATCACATCGTGAGCATCCGAATGCACATAATTTATTCCGCCATCTGGACCTTCAATTGGAGGGTTTGCATATCCTACTCCTCCTTCTGATTCTAGGGTCAAGGTAGCTCCTCCGTTATTAGATACCCAAACCTCAATTCCTATTACGACCAAATAGTTAGGATTCGTAGGACTCACCGCAACATCATGTGCAAACCATCCTTGCCATTGAGAATAATCCGTCGTTGATCTAATTTCCCAAGTTGCTCCAAAATCGTCAGAGCGACAAAGCCAACTAGCTCCGTCAGAAAAACCAAAGCCATTCCCAACACTCATATAAACAATATTTTCGTCAGAAGGCGCCATCGCTAATTGAGCTTTACCATTAAAAACCTGTGGAATAGTATTCCCGTTTTCTTTAAGCCAGTTTACACCTCCATCGGTTGTTCTATAAACGCCGTAACCTTCAGATCCCAGATTACCACAAGTAGCAATCACATGATCAGGATTACTTGGTTTAATCACAAGATCATTTGCCATGATCACATCCAAAACCAAATCCCAAGTTCCTCCACCATCTGTACTTTTATAAACTCCTTCAGTGGTCGCAGCATAAATTAAATTAGAATTATCCGGTGCAATTTTAATCGCCCAAACTCCATGATTTTCATTATAAGACCAATCCAAACTTTTCGCCCAGGTGACTCCACCGTCTGTTGATTTCAAAATACCAATTCCCCAACTACCTCTCGTACTACGATAAGCCGCACCTGTTCCTGATTCGAAATAATTATAAACTTCTCCAGTTCCAATATACATTGTCATAGAATCATTTGGAGCAAAGGTGATCGAACTCACTCCCAATACCGGAAAGTCAATGGATACTCTTTCCCAAGCTGTTGCTCCTTCTCCTGCCGTATAACTCCGCCACAATCCACCACTTGCAGAACCAGCATACATGGTGTTCGAATTTTGAGGGTTAAAAGCCATCACTAAAGTTCTTCCTCCACGGTTATGCGGACCAAGACTTTCCCATGGCAATGGATCATCACCTCGACTACCGGCAGCATTATTTCGCATTTGTTCCCAAGCTCTGGAATAGGCTCCATTAGGAATATTATCTTCAGGATATGCTTGTCTTTCTGCATTAAACATCAAAGCTTCATAAGCTCCTGAATGAGCTTCTTTTGCCTCTTGTTCAACAGCATTATTTTTATTGAGTTGTAGATTATAAAAAATGAGACTACAAACTCCTATAGTAAGGATAGAAAGGAGACCAATCTTTTTCATATGATTTATATTTTGGACATAATTATAATGACTCTAAAATAGATTTTAAAAGTCAGAATCAGAGATATTGAAATTACTTTCGGGATTTTTGGATATCCGCTGACAAATATTGAGAAAGAGATCTCGTTTTGCCAACAATATTTTTACTCTTTTTGCTTAGGTACTTTTTTAAACCAAGCAACCATCGCAGCTCTTTGTTCCGTTGACATTTTAGCTTCTGGATGAACAAGCCAATAAGTCAACAAAGGCATTTCAGTTCCTTCGACCATCTCGTGACATTCTTCAATTTTATGATTGGCCTTCTTTGCTGAATAACTTCCCCATTCTGAAAAATTCAAATGTTCTTTTCCATGATCAATATGCCCTTTGATCCACCAGGATACTGGAGCGACATTGGTATACCATGGATATTTTGTATGATTAGAATGACAATCGTAGCAGGAGTTTTTAATCATCGTCGCTATTTCTGCAGGAGGCTTTTCAATCGTTAAAAAATCCAAAGAAGGCTCAGAGGTAGGATTGGTTTTGTCAATTGGAAAAAACTGAGCAATTATTAAAAATGCAGCGACACCTATAAATATATAACGGATAATTTTTTTCTTATTCATGTTTTAAAATTTGATAGTTTTTATGAGAGAACTTCTAAAAACGATTTTTAATCAAGTCTAATTTTTTAAATATTCGATATTAATATATTTTCATAATTTCCGATTTAACTCTTCCCGTGAGCATATCTTCATATCGGACAGACATTTCCATTTCACTTTTTACAACTGAAGTAACACTAGTCGTTCGGACCATGTTGTTTCGATTCATTACCACATCATATTCAGGATTTCCTTCACCAGCATTTTTATGAAAATATAAAACCGTTGATTGATTAACCTTCGGATTTTTCACTTGCCAATCAGAGAACCATTTTTGTCGTTTCATCTGCCATTCTTCAGAATATAAAGTACAGGAAGCCCAAAGATAGGGCAAAGAAGTATCCAATTTTTTAATATGCTTTTCTGACTCATCCCAACGGAGTTCATAAAGATTTCCATCGTCAAAGATGACCATAGTAAATGGTTCTATTTCTTCGAATTCAAATTTTTCAAAAAAAACTTCCGCATTAGAAAAAGAAAAAAAATCTAAGGCCATAATCCCTCGACTTAAACGATATGGAGGACGATGTTTATGTTTTATAAAAGCGCCGTTCAAAATGCAAACCAATTGATTTTTACTGGAAACTGAAATCCAGGTTCCTTTGGCTAAAGCATCTCTTGGAAATAACAATTCCTTAGTGCCTCTTAATTCTCTGGCCATCTCGGTAGCTGAACGTTTAGGAGCTTCGTCTCGATTGGAGGTAAAAATAAACTCGTTATTTTGAGTAGGGATGTAGGTTACGGTACACACAGTTTTATGATTAAATTAGTGAATTTTAAAATCGATAAGTTAAATTCAGGCCCCAAAGCAAAATGAGTCCTTGACCTACATCTTCACCATCCGTCTTGACATTAACCTCTGCACCAAAAGCAGCAGTTGGTGTAATAGCAAAATGTTCATTGATCGCCCAACGATAACCAAAAATTGCAGTTGGTTGGAGTACAATTATATTAGATTCCCCTATTGTAATAATTTCAGGATCTGATGTTTCATCTATATCTTTCCAATCGACTTCATTAAACCAAAAATCTGTTCTTATTCCAAGAAACCATCTTTGATGCTCTGATTTAAAATAGTATCGATATCCGACAGAGCCACCAAAACCTCCTCCTACTTCGCTATCATGTACACCAAAATCTTTATGGTCTAAACCGTTATAACCGATTCTAAAATCTAAAGCATGATGAGGTGCTAAGCCTATTTCAGCCCTTACTCCTCCTAGGTATCCAGTGGGATATTGTTGTATTTCTAATCCTATTTCAAAGTATTTTCCTTCAGTTTCTTGTCCTATTGAAACATTCATCCATGCAAGAAAAGCAAAAAACAGATATATTTTTTTCATAAAAATTTGATTTGAATAGCTCAAAGTTAAACTTTTTGAGTATTTCACAGGATTAAAATTTAAAGCTGATTAATAAATGTATTCTTCCAGACTCCCACTTCATGTTCGAAGCCTTAGAATTTAGTATCTTTGACTTAAAGCATATTGCTCTTTCTACGCTTCAGTATCAAAAAGAATTTATCTCGTGAAAAAAATCTGGTTGCGTTTTCAACAATCTTCTTTTTATGTAAAGTGGACGAATTGGGAATATTATCCAGTTTACATCGCAAACATTCCTACCGTATTTTTTTGGTTATATTTTGGCATTCGTTCCCGATCGCTATTTTTCTTTAGTGCTGTAAATCCAGTCATTGAAACCGGCGGTGTAATGGGAGAATCAAAGATGAATATTTTTAATCGTTTACCTGTCGAGACCATTCCAAAAACAATTTTGATTTCGAAAAAGGAAAAAGAAATTGAAAATATTTTACAAAAAATAATCAAGGCTGGAATTGTGTTTCCTTTGATTGCTAAACCAGATATTGGCGAACGTGGATTTCTTGTTGAAAAATTAAACAACAAAGAGGAACTTCTTATTTATTTAAATAAGATTACCGTTGATTTTATCATTCAAGATTTCATAAATTACCCACTTGAGGTAAGTATTCTATATCATCGATTTCCTGATGCGAAGAAAGGAAAGATCACTTCCATTTGTATTAAAAAAAACTTGAG
>CAKZTD010000332.1 GCA_937921595.1 uncultured Saprospiraceae bacterium | reverse complement strand
ATTTTGAAAGCTTACCACCAGGAGGTTGTATTCCAGTAGATGTTCAATTTTTGGACGCCTCCTCGACCTTTATAGGTTCTATAGTTTCTTGGGAATGGAATATTAATAATGGAGCATTAATCACCAATGATCAAAATACGTCCTTCTTTTTTGATGAATTAGGAACATATCCCGTATCATTAACCGTAACAAATGATTGGGGGTGTACCGGAACAACTAATGTGCCGGATGCTGTAAATGTAACGCTTCCAACCGCTTCTTTTACCACTGATTCAATTAGTTGTACGGCAGATACGATTCAATTTACAAATACATCTGTCGGAGAAAATTTGAGCTCCAATTGGAGCTTTGGAGATGGTCTTTTTTCAATAGAAACAAACCCAATGCATCAATATCAAAATCCAGGTATTTATGAAGTGTGTTTGAATATTATCGATTTTGCTGGATGTGATCAATCCTTTTGTCAAGATATTGAAATCGTCATACCCATTGCTGACTTTACATCTGATACCACCTTTGCGAATTGTCCTCCATTGATTGTAAGTTTTGAAAATGAATCTCAAAATGCAGTCAGCTATGAATGGGACTTCGGAGATAATAGTGGACTTTCTGATCTTGAAAACCCACAGCATATTTATACTATTCCCGGATCATATGATGTACAATTGATTGTAGAATTGAATGAATCTTGTCGTGATACTTTGTTGATTGAAGATATGATAGAAATAGAAGGACCGATTGGTGAATTCTCTTTCAATAAAGATACTGCTTGTGTTCCTGATCTAGTGACCTTTGGGGGAGTTTCGGATGACTTTTTTACTTACATATGGGACTTTGGAGATGGGGTAGTGGACACTACTTTTAATGTGATGAGTGATACCGTGACTCATGCTTATTTGCAAGCTGGAAGGTATGTCCCTAAGTTGATTTTAATTGATGCTATAAATTGTCAAAGGACATTAGAATCTCCAGATACCATTACGATTGGTTTATTAGAAATTGATTTTACAGCTACAGATACTACCTTATGCGAAGGAATAAATGAAACTACGTTTATAAACCTAATCAATTCAAGTGAACCAATTTCAGACCTCCTATGGCTTTTTGAAAATGGAAGTCCTGGGAGTAGTACTGATTTCGAACCAACGGTTAGTTTTCCAAATCAGGGAGTATATGATGTAACTTTGATTGTAGAAAATATTCATTGTAGGGATACCTTGACAAAAGAAGATTATATCGGCGCTGGTGCATTGCCCGTGGCTGATTTTACGATGACAAATGATGTCGGCTGTATACCTTTGGATGTTCAGTTTACAGATCAGTCTTCCTCTTCGGATGGAACTTTGGTTGCCTGGAATTGGGCCTTTGGTGATGGGAATTCATCAACGGAACTTAATCCAATTCATGAATACAATGTAGAAGGAAATATTGAAGTTTCGCTAACAGTGACGACAGAGTTCAACTGTTCCGATATTGCTACAGCAATAGTCACTGCTTATGATGCTGCGCATCCAATTATTTTTGCCAACGAGACAGAAATATGTATTGGAGATGTGATTAATCTTACTGCTTTAGTGATTGACCCTTTAGACACTGTTGGATTAGATTATGGTTGGCTTCCAGATCCTACTTTATCTTGTTTAGATTGTTATTCTACAATGGCGAATCCTGTAGTCCCAACAATCTATTATTTTGTTTCTACGACACCTTTAGGTTGTGTAGATACGACGAGTATTAGTATCAATGTTTTACCATTTGAAATCCCTGAGATCAACCTTACTTCAGATACAACCTTATGCTTGAATGAATCCCTCCAGCTAGAAGCTCAAAGTGAGGGAATGGTTGTTTATGAATGGGATGAATCTTCAGATAGTATCAGTTGTTTGGATTGTAATAACCCAATTGTAAATCCCATAGAGTCAACTGTTTATACCGTGACGGTTACAAATTCATTTGGATGTGATGATGTGGATTCGGTAGCTATTGAAGTCATTGACCAAACACAATTGCTTTTAGGGGAGGATAGGACGATTTGCGCAGGGGATACTATTCAATTAGAAGTATTAGTTGATGGTGATATAAATTGGCTGAATACCAATGGCTTAAGTTGTAATGATTGCATTGATCCTTTAGCTTATCCTACTGAAACGAGTGCCTATCCATTTCAATTGACTACTGCTATTTATAACTGTGAATTTCTAGATACCATAGTGGTTAATGTTTTTGGAGGTAATGATATAGATGCTGGAGAAGATTTGAAAATCTGCCTGGGTGAAACAATCATTTTGGAAGGTTTTACAAACAGCCCCGGAGCAGTGATTTGGACGCCTTCAACAGAGCTGGAAAGTGATACTATTTTGAATCCAATTGCAAATCCTACAGACACCATTACCTACTTTTTAAATATTGAAGAAGACCAATGCCTTTTGACTGATTCAGTTGAGATTGTTGTTCAGTATGTAACCTTAGTGGAGAGTTTTGACTACGAAATTTGTGAAGGAGATACCATTCAGATTGAGTATGTTGGAGAAGCAGATATGGTGGAGTGGACACCGGTAGAAGGTCTGTCTGATGAACTGGCTGATAGCCCCCTGGCTTTTCCAGAACAGACTACTGAATATCTACTTACCGCAAGCTTGTCAACCTGCCTAGAGGATACCGCAACGGCTACAGTAGTGGTTAATCAGATTCCTGGAATTGATGACTTTTTTACTTATGATAAATTCCCTGGAGAAAATGTTCAAATTGAATTAATCGTAGAAACTGGCAGCGGAGATTATTCTTATGATTGGTTGAGATATGATGGTTTATCTTGTAATAATTGCGCAGATCCGGTTTTGTCAATTGACACAAGTGGTTTCTATCCTGTGATTATTACCGATGAACTAAATGGTTGCGAAACAGAAGTAATGGTGTTTATC
The DNA here is from genome assembly GCA_937921595.1 of uncultured Saprospiraceae bacterium. GTDB lineage: Bacteria > Bacteroidota > Bacteroidia > Chitinophagales > Saprospiraceae > JAHDHW01. Next base: position 26,709 of record CAKZTD010000332.1, on the reverse strand, counting down.
AATTTACTAAAAGGATGTGACTCAGATTTGATTGGAGTTCCAAATATTTTTACACCAAATGATGATGGTTACAATGATAAATTAGAAATTTTTGGAGGACCAATAACCGAGATTTTTACCTTTAAAGTATACAGTAGATGGGGAGCTTTGGTATACGAAACGAGTGATATCAATGCTGGTTGGGATGGCTTTTATAAAAACAAATTGATGCCTTCTGGTGTCTATGTTTATTTTCTCCAAGCAGCCTGTACGATAGATAATTCTATGATATTAAAGAAAGGAGATTTTGTTTTGAAAAGATAAACTGAGGAGGTGTCTTGATGTATGTAGTATACATAGATCGAACACTTTTTAGCTAGGAGAAACCATCATGATTTTGCATAGTGTAAACTGAGTTAAATCATGATGGTTTATCAAAATATAGTTTTTTAATTCGACTAAAATTATCTTGTATATTCAAATCCAATTTTTAACCCAGGAATCTTTTCTACCTCATCAATTTCCTCAATCCTAATACCAGAAATCAGCGAACGCAATCGCCTCATTTTATCTTCGATTTCACTCTTTCTGATCGCGATTTTCAAAAAAGCAATTTCAGCAAATTCCTGTTGGACAACTTCAAATTCTAGTTTTTTTACAGCATTCATGACATTACTCATGAGCGCATAATCAAAAGTGATTTTAAAAATGTCCTCAACTGTTTTTTCAATAATCGTCCCTTGAGCAAAAGCATCAATCGTCGCATTTTTATAAGCATTGATCAAACCCGAAGTCCCCAGTTTTGTACCACCGAAATACCGAACTACCACCACAAATACATTGGTTAATTCATGGCTATCGATTTGTCCAAGAATCGGACGACCTGCGGTTCCGGAAGGTTCACCGTCATCACTAGAGCGAAAATTATTTTTATCTAAACCAATCCGATAAGCAAAACAATGATGCCTAGCTTTGAAATGTTCTTTTTTGACATAATCCATGTTCTCCTGCCATTCCTCTGTTGTATAAACAGGAAAAGCATAAGCAATAAACTTGCTACCTCGATCCTTAAATTCACCAATACTGGCGCCTTCTAATGTCTTATAAGTATCTATCATGAACTTGCATATGCGATAAGAATAATTGAAACCATAGATAATACGATTCCCAGATAGTTAAGTTTAGAATATTTTTCTTTAAAAACGATCATTCCTCCAATGATTGAGGAAATTGCAATAATAGCGACGTTGTGTATCGGAAAAACAACGGAACCTTCCCAACCTGCTCCCAAAGCTTTCATTAAAAAAAAGATGGAAAAGTAATTAGGGATTCCAAGTATAACACCTGCAATGATGTTTTGCCAACCAAATTTCAATTTTCCTGTCAGAAATCCAATAATTGCAAAAAATAACCCTATCAATCCAGCCAATAAAAATAAAGTTGAGACAAATGCAGGATCACCACTGGTTCCTTCGTTTAGAATATTTTGCTCGACGTATTGTAAAACAATTTCAATCAATGCTTGCACTAGAAAAACCAGAATAGGAAATATCCAAAATATTTTTTTTACTTTTTTCTTTTTAAAAACACTTTCTTCATGAGGTAGATTTGTCAAGATGATGGCTCCAATCGCAACAATGATCCCAAGGATTTTTGAAAAATTAACCAGCTCCTCATAAGCGATGATCGCAAAAAGTACAGAAAGGATCATCGACATCTTTGACATTATTGTCGTGAGAGTTATTCCAAATTTTTGGAACGTTAAGCCCATTATGGTAAAACCTGAAATGAAAAAAGCTGAAATTCCTGCCGCATATGGAAACCAATCTAGCTCAGTAAATCCTGCTTTGATCGGAAATTCTCCAACAAATACCCATGCAGTCAGCACACAGGTGAAATAATTCACGACTACTGCTTGAAAAGTATCTACCTTATATTTTTCAAAAGCCGTCATGATGAAGCCCAAGAGGGTAGAAGATAAGACTGCTATAATTAGATAGATCATATATTTTTGATAAATGGATCGCAAAGGTAATGAATTAACAAGCATTAACAATCATTGAATACTTGTTAACAGGACTTTTCTAAAAAAGGTACCACCTTTGAAGGGTAATTAGTTAGGGTGATTAAAGACGGTTTGATTAATATTTGTAAGCTCTGAAAGGTCTGATGACTGATTTTTTTTATATTTGTCGAAAAATCACAAATTGGAAAAAACGCTAAAGCAATACGACAAACAATTGGCTCGATGTAAAGAGGTTTTTGTAAAAAAAACGAAAGATTATGGGACAGCCTGGAGGATTTTACGACCATCTAGCTTGACCGATCAGCTTTTTATCAAAGCCAGTCGTATTAGGAGTTTGGAAGAATTAAAAGAACATAAGGTTAATGAAGGTATTGAGCCAGAGTATATTGGTTTGGTGAATTACAGTGTGATGGCCTTGATTCAGATGGATTTGGGAAAGGATGAAGAAATGGAATTACCTGCTGAACGAGCAGAATCATTATATGATAAGTATATCGATCTTACCAAAACCTTGATGATTGCCAAAAATCATGATTATGGTGAAGCTTGGAGAGATATGAGGGTGAGTTCCTTAACTGACCTGATTTTGATGAAATTGTTGAGAGTGAAACAAATCGAAGATAATGAAGGTAAAACTTTAATCTCTGAAGGTTTAGATGCTAACTATCAGGATATTATTAATTACGCTTTGTTTGCTTTGATCAAGCTTGATGAGGGTTGAATATCAATGAGTGAATTAGTGAATGTAATAATGAGTGAATGGCCTTCGATATGTAGCAGAAAGAAAGAAGATGTAGGCTTATTGATGTTTTTCCAAAATGATACATTCACATGCTAAGTAGAAAATTAGTTTTTTTAAAACGAATAGAAATTTAAAATTTATAGATATGGTAACTGCTTTGTACCTTTTATTGATAAGTAATAAAATGACTCTAGCGAGTCTGGTGACTTGCATAGGACTTGACGCTGTTCTTCTGACACTTGGTGTTGGATATTTCAAAAAGCATAAGTCTTTATTGCTTACCTACCTGCAAAATTTTTGTGGCGCTTTATTCGTATTCTCTGGTCTTGTCAAAGCCGTTGACCCGTTGGGGACAGCTTATAAGATGGAACAATATTTCGCAGAGTTTGAATCTACCTTCTCAGATACTTGGATGTCTTTTATAGCTCCCTTGTTTCCTTGGCTTTCAGAATACTCAGCCGGGTTTTCAGTCTTTATGATTGTTTTAGAAATTGTGCTTGGTTTGATGTTGATTCTGGGGACCAAGTCTAAGTTAACGAGTTGGTTGTTTTTAGGAATTGTAGGATTCTTTACTTTCCTGACAGGTTTTACTTTTCTTACTGGATATGTTCCGGGAGATGTCAATTTCTTTAGTTTTGGACAATGGGGTGAGTATGTAGAAACCAATATGAAGGTAACGGATTGTGGATGTTTTGGAGATTTTCTAAAACTAAAACCTAAGGTGTCTTTTATGAAAGATCTAGTCCTTTTGGTTCCAGCGTTCTTTTTTATTTTCAAGCATAAAGACATGCACCAGCTTTTTACCAAAAAGGTGAGAACGGGTATCGTTGTGGTTTCGACTTTAGCCATGTTGGCTTATTGCTTTAGTAATTTCAGTTGGGATTTACCTCACACTGACTTTCGACCGTTCAATGTAGGAAAAGATGTAAGAGCTACTAAGCAAGCAGAAGAAGATGCAGCGTCGGATGTTCAGGTTTTAGGTTATAACCTAACCAATAAAGGATCTGGTGAAATGGTAAGCTTGGATTACAATACCTTTTTAAAAGAATATAAAAAATATCCAAAAGAGGAGTGGGAGTATGATCAATTAAAGTCTGAGCCTACCATGGAATCAACTAAAATTAGTGATTTCGATTTCAGTGATTCTGATGGTAATAATATGACTGAAGAAATTCTGAGTGATCCTAGTTATCATTTTATGGTCGTTTGTAATAAATTTTATTACGATGGCGAATCTACCAAAGACGTGTTGTATCAAGACACCACCTATTTAGTAGATACAGTAGATGTAGATGGAACCATTCAATTGGTGAAAAAAGTCGATCAAATTATTCCTCGTAAAGAGCAAGAAGTAAAATACAATTGGGATAAAGAATATTTGAAACCTTGGCCAAAGGTCAATGCCTTTTTAGAAAAAGCAGAAGCAGCAGGTTATAATGTTTACGGTCTCGCTGGTGGCGCTTCTAGTGCTATGATTGATGACTTCAGACATGAAACTCAATCAGCTTATCCTTTCTATGAAGCGGATGATATTTTATTGAAAACGATAGTTCGATCAAATCCAGGTATTGTACTTTGGAAAGATGGAAAGATAATTATGAAATGGCACCATAAGCAATTACCAGAGTATGAGAAGGTGGATGCTGAGTTTATTAAAAAGTAAAAGAGATGTTTTTTTATAAAAACGATTTCAGAGCAATGATTAACGATTTTTTATTTCAGATGTAGCCAATAGCAGTGATCTCCATCAATAATCACTATTCGTTAATCCTTGTTCATAAATCAATTTTCAAATAGTCATTAGTCATTGAATAGATTGTGGTAAGCCACGAATTCACCAATGACTAATGACTTTCTTTTTTTAGGGAATTATTTTAGAATATCAATGGTTATAGGGTTTGAGAATTTAAAAATACAATAATGAAGAAGTACACTGCAATAGCAAGTTTTAATTTTTATAGAAAAGGAATTCTATTCCAGTGCTGATGCTATTGTTGGTTTAAAATATTTTTAATCAAAAAGCCTCCTGGAGAAATTCAGGAGGCTTTTTTATTTTTTCAATTTTTAAAACCTTATTAATCATGAGAAAAATTTTAACCATTTTTGATCGAAACTGGGAAACCAATAGAAAGGTTAATTCCAATTTGATCGTAGATTTCAAATTCGATGAAGCGGTAGCGACGGAGAAATTGGATGGGATGAACATTCGACTCACTATCCGAAACGAAGCAGTCGTAAGAGTCGAAAAGCGTCGAAATCCATCAAAACTTCAAAAGCAAAAAGGAATCACAGAACCTTGGTACCTTGATGCCGATGAATCCAGCACTCAAGACAAATGGATTTTTGATGCTGTTAAAAACACCGATTTCAGCAAAGTCATCGATGGGGAATGGTCAGCGGAAGCGATTGGAAAAAACATCCAAGGAAATCCCTTAGGTTTAGAAAACAATCAAGTATTCCTTTTCTCGTTGCCATCTTGGAAAGAGCGTCTTATTTTAAAAGATGTGCCGACTACTTTTGAGGAATTGAAAACCTACTTAATGACTCAAAAAAGTATAATCGGAAATGATGCATTCATTGAAGGTATCGTATGGTATCACCCGAATGGTGATATGGTGAAGATTAAACGTAAAGACTTCATCTGAAGGATTTGTATGATGGAATTAGAAATGAAGAATTAGAAATTAATTCTAATTTTCTAATTCCCAATTCTTATAAGATGTATTTCTTCTACGCTACTTAAATCCTCCAAAATCCTTGTAAAAACAAGATAATGACAGATAATTTGAAAATAAATTTTCATAATGCTGTGCTTTCTAAAAAAATCCCTTTCTTTGCAAAGCAGGTATACCCAAAACATACACTGCAAAAAATATATGCTAAGTAGAAGAAATATCCGCATAAAAGTAATGCAGATGCTCTACACAATGAGTAGAGACAAAGAGCTTTCTTACAAGGAAGCACTCACTAGATACGAGGAAGGTATAGAGGAATCTTATATTCTCTTCCTTTTCAATTTTAACTACATCTTGACAGTAGCTAAATACTCGGTCAAAGATGCTAAGCTTAGAAAAGCGAAACATCTCCCCTCAGATGAAGACAAAGTCTTCTCTCCTAAATTATATGAAAACGAAGTTATCCAAATAGCCACAGGAAATTCTGCCTTCAATGAAATTGTTGAAGACTTGAAATTTGAAGAGGATATTGATGAAGATAATGTTCGTAAAATATACGCTGAGTTTTCTAAAACAGATGAGTATAAAGCTTACTTACTTGCTGAATGTACTGTTCAGGATCATAAGAAAATTTTACTTGCTCTGTTCAAACATTGTATCAATCATGAATTATACAATGAGGCTATCGAAGATCGTTATCCAACTTGGATCGATGATAAATCATTGGTTGTTGGTACTGTCAAAAAAACAATCAAAGGATTGCCTACTCAAAGTAATTTCGTAATAACTTACAAACCTACCGAAGAAACCACTAAAGAGTTTGGAGAAATCTTGTTTGATAATGTCATCCATAAGAACAAAGAATTATTAGAGATCATTGAGCCTGCCCTTAACAATTGGGATGCAGATCGAGTCGCTATTATTGATATGATTCTTTTAAAAATGGCCATTTCAGAGCTGATGATTTTTACCACTATCCCCACCAAAGTTACGCTGAATGAATTCGTGGAGATTTCAAAATTGTATAGTACCGATAAGAGCAAGGATTTTATTAATGGAATTCTTGACCGCCTTATGAAACAACTAGAAAAAGAAGGAAAAATTAAAAAAGAGGGTAGAGGATTAGTGGAATAAAGTACTGATTTAATTTTGTCTCTTTCTATAGATTCGGAAAATATAATGTTCAAATAACCCTGCTTTGTAAGTGTTTACTACACTTACTTGAACTTATTATTTTGGCTATTTACAAATTTACTTATAGTAACTTTTTTTTTAATTGAACGTACTAGTATTGCTAGTACTTAAATTTTTAAACACACAAAACCTAATTTTAAGATGAGAGAAATCACTTTCACTCTGGCATTTTCTATGATGCTTACTTTTACCTTTGTGGCAAATGCCCAGACCACTACAATGAAGGACGCAATCTCGTCCAACTTTTTTCTTACTGATTATTACACCAACCATTTACCGGATGACTCTGATCGTACCTTTGCTAGTACCGATCTTTGGGAACCAGGTTGGGGAATCGCTTATGGAAGGAATATTAATAAATTCATTAATTTGAATATTCCGCTTCATGTTCGAAAATCCAAAGTACCTCAAATTGATGATGAAGGATTTACTAAAAGTGACCTTTTGCTCATTGGTTTAGATGCTACAGCGCATATCGGAAACTGGGAACAAAAGGGTTGGTTCAAACCTTACCTGTTGGCAGGGGTTGGAGCAACTTATGTTGAAAAACTATCTCAGGTTGATGTAGCCATTCCTCTTGGAGGAGGTTTTAACATCAGACTTGGAAAACGTGATCATTACAACGCCTACCTGAATATTCAATCTCAATTCCGACTGACTCTTGATGATTATCGTCGAAATTATATGCACGGTATCGGTATTGTATTTCCTTTGGGAACAGGTGTAGTGCCACCAGCACCACCGAAAGATACTGACGGAGATGGAATTACTGATGAGTCGGATAAGTGTCCGATGATTCCTGGAGTCCCTTCTTTGGGAGGCTGTCCAGATAAAGACAATGATGGCGTTGCGGACAAAGATGATGCTTGTCCTGATGTTGCTGGAACAGCAAATTTGAAAGGTTGCCCTGATGGTGATGATGATGGAATTGCAGATGCGAATGATGATTGTCCAACTGTTGCGGGAATTGTTGCTTTTAATGGCTGCCCAGATACAGATGGTGATGGTATCGTTGATAGCAAAGATGATTGTCCAACTGAACCAGGACCAGAGAGTAGTGATGGTTGCCCAATTGCAGTAGTCCTTGATGCTGATGGCGATGCTGTAGTAGATGAAGATGACAAGTGTCCGAATGAATTTGGACCTATAGAAAACAATGGTTGTCCTTATCCTGATCGCGATAATGATGGCGTTTTTGATAAAGATGATAAATGTCCTGATAGTGCTGGACCTTCTAGTAACCGAGGGTGTCCGGAATTAAAAGTAGAGGATGTAGAGACTTTAAATTTTGCAGCTCAAAATATTTATTTTGATACTGGAAAATCAATCATGAAATCTTCTTCATTTGAAATAATGGATAAGGTAGCAGATATTTTGAGTCGATATCCAGCATATAATTGTAGCATCGGAGGTCACACAGATAGTGTTGGAAATGCTGCTTCAAATCAGAATCTTTCTGAAAAGCGAGCGAAAGCATGTTATGATTATTTGGTTTCAAAAGGGATCTCTGGAACTCGATTGAACTTTACAGGATATGGAGAGACTCAGCCTATTGCAGACAATAAATTCAAAGATGGGCGTAATCAAAATCGACGTGTTGAGTTTAATGTTTATTTGAAGTAGAGGATTTAAAAAAAAATGGTCATTGGTGTCTTCATCAATGACCATTTTTTTAATTCTAAATCATACTTTAATCTATCGAACCTTCCCCCAAGCTGCCAAAGCTCCCGACATGACAAACAAAAGAATGATAGAAACAAAACCTTTACTCAGGGTATAAAGCAGAAAACCACCAACAAGGATAATTACAACATAACCTGCCATTGTTTTCGAATCCATTTTTTTTCCGGATGTTGCTTCTTTCAATCTTGAATCGTTAATCTCCGTCACTTGATTGTTTTGGGTAATCTTTTCCATAATCCGACTACGCATTTCATCATCTGTTGCTCGCTCTCTAACATGTTTGAAGATATAAGTCATTCGATGTCCATTACTGAGTAAGGCTAATGAATCTTCAAAAAGTTTTTCTTCTTTTAGAGCTTCTTCCTGTTTGTTGTTTTCAATATCCATTTGTAAAAAGTATTTAAGGTTTTAAGTTAATACCTCTTACTTGGGTTTTATAATAATTGAAAATCTTTTTTCATGAAAAAATTATCACCTAACCCTTCAAATACTCATTAACTTCCACGATTTTAAAGTTTGGATTGTCTTCAAAAAGGTGTCTTAGAATTCGAATGTGCCCAGCTCCAAATAGGACGAAAATTCGTTTATCTTCCGGATTGGTTTGTTCTAGTATCTTTGAATAAATTTTGATGTTTCGTTTGTACCATTCTGCGACTAATTCAGCACCAATATATTTTTGATCAAAAGTACCTGCAAGTCTTTCTTCTTTTTCGCCTTCCAAAGTATGAGCAAATAGAGGTGAACCTTCCTGTTTATTCTGATCAATAATCTGAACAGCATAGTCAATATAATATTCATTATTTTTGATGATACTGTCAGGATGATTCATGCTGATCATGATGTCTTTGATGGAGCTTTTTTTCATTAAGTCATCCGAATATTTTACCCAACTCTTCATCTTGGCAGTATGTTTACTTTCTAGATCTTTATGTTGCTCCTTTGCGACTTCATTGACTGCACTTCCAAGCCATAAACCATCAGCATCTGCTCCATAGACTTTTTCATGGTTAAGTATTTTTCCGAGTTTGTATCCAATTTGATAAGCTTCATTTACACCGTGACCATTTCGAACGGTTTTAAAATCAAAGTTTGGAATAGTATAAAGACTATCAAAGTAAATTTGGTAATCCGCAGAGTTTTCTAAAAATATCTTATCAGGATTAAATGCTGCTAAGCGTTTATTTAATTCATTGATTTCCTTTTGTCTTTTTGGAGCAAAAAAATTATCTGATGTTGTATTGTATTCATCTTGGCCAGGATTCGAAAAATGCCAAGTACCTAGTAAAACGATTTCAGTTCGATCATCTTTCACGAGGTCTTTGTTGGTGATTAGAACTTCTGAATTTGGATTGCTGCAACTCAAAATAAAAACTAAACTGAATAGGATATAATTTTTCATTTTTGATATTTTTTGTTGTTGAGATATTTATTTTTTATAATTCGGGGTTCCTTCACCTTCCAATTTAGGAATGAGAATCAGATCATGCTGTGCGAAAGTTTTTTTGATAATGTCTGAAAGCTTATATCTTTTAGAATAAAAAACTTTCTCTTTGAGAGGACGAAGATCTATGATTGTCCATTGATCTTTATCTGCAAATTGAGTAATATCTCGATATCGTGAACCATAACTTTTGGTATCCGCGAGGGTGTCAGTTACTTTTCCATCTTCCATATAATATCTACTGTGAAAAGTGATATGAATACTGTTGTTTTGGTGGAATGCTGCAAGTTCTGAAAGTGTATTCCCTAATTCGTAAAGACTCAACCAACTCATACCTTTAGCAGTGTGTACACCACCCATTTTTAAAAAGAATTTATCTTTAGATAGATTAAAATTACAAGCATCAAAACTCTTTTTTAGGTTTTCTTTCATGTATTCAATTCGAGTACGATTACAATCATAATATTTTCGATCTTCATTGTATCCGTAAATCTGAATCGTTTTTTGAATGGCTGTTTCTATAGCTTTATTTTTGTTGTTAGCCGCTGTTGCTTTTTGTAAAAAAGATTGAAAAGGTTTTGAGTTTTTTAAACTATACATCATTGGTCTTTTATCGAGATCATCCAATTTATAAAAATGAAGAATAGAATCTTTTACTTCTTGATGTAGCTGTCCTAAAGTTGCTTGATCCTTCTTGGATAGTTCTTGGAACATTCGATCTAGAAGCGGAATAAAACTAAAGTAATATTCTTGATCAAGACCAATTAGATTCCAGCCTTTATTCGCCGCTTCTTCTAGGAAAGCAGCATCTTCAATATTGTCAAAAAAAGGAATCGAAGTACTTTTATATCCATCGCTTTCAGTAATAAGGTACTGGGTGTTAAATGCGTGAAGCTGTTCTTTAATTTTACTTGGGTTTTGAGAAAATTCCTTTAAAATTTCCACAGAACTTGGACCCACTTCAATTCCAAAATTGCGATACCCAGCATCATGCATGATTGGAATCAATGCTTGAGTCAAGTTTGAAATCCCTGGCGAACCATGATATTCTCCCATTAGAAAATATTGATTGGATTGAATTTCCTTTTTTAAAAGTTCAGCACCATCACCTACAATCTTGTTGTCTTTTATTTCAAAATGATAGATGTGCTTTGATAGATCTAATCGTAGCAAGCTATCCTGAGAAAAGATTAAAAAAGGGATTAGAAAGAACGTGAATAATAAGTAAGTAGTTTTTAATGATTTCATTTTTTTATTGTTTTATTGATTCCAATTTCAGGAAAACCATAGCTTAAAAAAAATAAAAGGGATGAATCCTATAGAAAATGGTACTTTATCCTACATTGAGAGATTTATTGGGTAATCCTCTAAAACGAGGCTTTGGTGTAAGAAAAGGATGCTTTGATGTAATAAAAATAAAAGCTAGGTTAGAAAACTGTAATTTAGATCCAATATGAAATCAAAAATTCTACAACATATTATAGGCTGGTTGTTATTTATAGGTTACGACTATATAGATTACTTTACCGGTGATGATGTTAGTTTTAGCAATACGCTGGTTATTGTAACTTATGATTTAATTTTAATTGGAGTGTTTTATACCATCTATAGTTATCTCGCTCCATGGTTGTTTAAACAGTTCTCATTTCTAAAAGCAACATTCGTTGTCATTGTTGGTGTCGTATCATTTATTATTGTTAGGTATTTAATCCAAGAGGTATCATTCGATTACTTTTTTGGATTTAAAAATTATGTCTCTGATAGCTTTTGGTATTTTGCACTAGATAATTTATGGAGAGGTTTTATGGCAGTTGTTGCTGGAGCGTTTATATATTTGGTTGAGCGAAGGATACAAAACGAAAAGATGCAACTTCAATTAAGACAAGAAAAAACAGAAGCAGAATTATCTAATCTTCGTTCTCAGATCAATCCACATTTTTTGTTCAATACATTGAGTTTTTTACACGCTGAGGCATATGTTGTTGATCCTCAATTGGCAGATACTATTTTAAAATTATCTGATGTACTCCGTCATGCGATGGACAGTTCAAGTGCAAAGACTTTACCTATTAGTGATGAAGTAAATTTATTGAAAAACTATATCGGAATTTTTGAAAAGCGATTTGAAGGGAAGTGTTTCGTGGATTTTAAATATGAAAATAATGGCAATGATTTATTGATAGAACCCTTGCTGCTTTTGCCATTTGTCGAAAATGCATTTAAACATGGTGTCGTCTCAAATAAAGATAATCCGCTTCAAATAAACTTGAAAGTAAATGTGGATAAATTAATTTTTAGATGTCAGAATAAAATCAACAATCATCAAAAAGATCCAGGAAGTGGTATCGGTATTGAAAATGTAAAAAAGCGATTAAGTTTATTGTATCCTGATAAGTATGATTTGCAATTGAATGAAAACGATGATACTTTTGAAGTAAAGCTTGAGTTAAAATTATGAGTAAAAAAGTTTTAAAATGTTTGGCCGTTGATGATGAGCAACATGCACTCAAAATGATCAGCGCCTATATTGATAAGGTTCCTTTTTTAGAATTAGAAAAGGCGACAACATCAGTCTGGGAGGCACTGGAATTACTAAAGACTGGAACACCTGATGTTCTTTTTCTAGATATTCAGATGGATGACTTAACAGGATTACAATTATTAGATATTGCTGGAAAAACCTGCCCAGTTATTTTGACTACAGCTTATTCAGAATACGCTTTGAAAGGTTACGAATATCAGGTCGTCGATTATTTATTAAAACCATTTTCCTTTGATCGTTTTTTAAAAGCAGTTACAAATGTCAGAGCAAATTATGAAAAGCCTCCTGAAGTAATTTCTGAAAGTGAAGTAGTAACAGAAACATCATCACCAGATTCTATTTTTGTAAAAGGAGATGCTAAAAATAAATTCCATCAAGTGAGATTTGATGATATTTGTTTTATCGAAGGAATGAAAAATTATATTCTTTTCAATGGTGTTAAAAATAGAATCATTACGCTTCAAAACCTAAAAGATATTTCTGAAAAATTACCATCGAATCGTTTTATGCGTGTCCATAAATCCTACATTGTTAATCTTGATTTTGTGGAACAGGTGGATGGGCATTCTATTCTTATCAAGGACAAAAGAATTCCGATTGGAAGTAGCTACCGAAGTGCTTTTTATGATTTGATAAAAGGAAAAGGATTTGGAAAGAAAAGGGAATAAAAAAAAACTCCGCTGGAATTAGCAGAGTTTTAAAAAGGGAGTTAAAATTTTGAAGTGAAAGTTCACTTTTAGTCAATAATTATTGGAGGAATAATTTTTAATCTTCCATATCTTTTTGGTTTAATTTCTCTTCGCAGACTTTTAGCTTCATAAACAAGTCATCTCGTTTACGCTTACAAAGCGCCAATTCTTCAGCTGTTTTATCTCGTTCATATTTAGCATCATTCATTTCCACTTCAAGATTGGTTGCCTTAGTTTGCAAGGTTTCAAGATCTTTTTCTAATTCTACCACCCGATCTCTGTGCTTGGCTCCAATGATCCAACTTAAGGCATAACCCAAAAGAAAAGCACCCAATAACCAAAGGATCAATTCTATAAAATAATCACCACAATTGAGAAGGTCTGCATGAAGTAACATATTCGTTTTGTTTAGTTTTTAATTTTATTCCGTTTTTAAACTACAGTACATTTTTGAACCCCAATATAAAATGAGCGAATACCCTCCAAAATGTAAAAGAAACTAGCTTTAGACTTATAGGGCCTCCCGACATTCACTCATTTCTTCATTCACTCATTCGAACAAGAAACATTTAGGAAGGTCCTCAAAGTCAAATTTTTTCAAAAAAATGTATAGAATAATTTATTAGTTCTCAAAGCCTAGTCACCTCCAATACTCAAGACCACACGTCGATTTTGATGCCGACCTTCAAGCGTTTCATTGGTCGTAAAAGGTTCTGTTTCTCCTTTGGAAATTGTGTTTAACTGAGAGCTAGGAACACCATTGGAGATTAAAACATCTCGTATAGAGTTTGCCCGATTCATTCCCAAGACTTGGTTGTCAGCAGGTGTTCCGACATTATCGGTATGACCAACAAGGTTTATCTTTTCCTGAGAAGCAATAACACGATCAGCAACTTGTTTTAAGTAAGCATCAATTTTAGGATCAACTACTTTCTGAGCAGAGTTAGAAGGAAAATAAATTTCTGCACCATCTCCATCAACCGTTTCTACCACTTCTGATTTTTCAACATCTATTACTTTCCAATTGAAATCAAGTGCATCGAATGAACTATCTGGAGCGGAGCCATCTATTTTTTTTCCAATCAATCGGATTCGTTCATTTGGAATATCATCTTTGAACAAGGCTTTGGCTTGAGCCGCTCGAGCAAGCCCCATATTTTCAAAACCCTCCGGAGCGGATTCGCCTTCATGATAGAAGCCTACTACTTCAAAAAGGTTGTCTTCTGATTTTCCTAAAAGAATGGAATCCTTTGTTTTTGAAAAGCCATCATTTATAATTGCCGTAGCATTATTTGAATTAAAAGTGATTGGACCTTTTAGGTTTGCGGCAGCAACTAAAGAAATGTCTGGAGCGCATCCATAACAGACTTGTTTGTGGATGCAGGTATACCGATAGTGACAAAACCAAAACCAGGCAACCGTCAATAACAGGATAGCAATTGTCCGTTTACTCATTGTATGTATTTTTCGTTTGTTTTCTCGTCTTTGAGTTTTCTAACAATACTTAGACTGATTTCTAGTAAATTGTTATAAGCTAATGACAAACTAATATACCAATAATCGTTGGTAATCTGATACGAAAACTAATAAAATTGAACAAAAGTCGGAATAATGTTTTGTAAATATGTTGTTTTGTGAAATAAACGAAAGTAAAAAATAGCTTTCGTAGAATTTAAAACAGACGACTAATACTAGATTTAATGGTCCGGAAATTAAAAAAGAGAATTCCAATACTAAGCAATATTCCAATGAGGTAAACAGACCAATGAAGATTGGCGCTGATGTTCAATCCTTGTTCTTCAAACCATCCTGCAAACCAGAATCGACTAATTGCAATAGAAATAATAACGGCTAAAAATATTCCTGCAAAAAGACGAAGTAATCTTTTATTTAAAATATCACTGACCTGTTTATTTTTATATCCCATTTGTAAGAGGAGACGGATGTCTTCCTGAGATTGAGAAATGATTAATTGGAAGTTTAAAACAAATACCAAAACAGAAAGCAAGACAATTATAAAACCAATTACCGCAATTGCAGAAATGACACCTTGAAGTATAGCTGTTAACTTTCCGCCAATTAATTTTCCGCTACTCACCTCATAATTTTTTGCTTTCATCAGGTTCTGCAAATCAGGAGAGTAGGGGTTGTTCGTTTTTACAATAACTCTTGAAGGAGCGCTCTTCGGTTTATTTCCAAATTGATTATTCGACCATTCCAAAAAACTTTGTGGAACAATAATCGAATTGATACGGTCACTAAAGCCAATGATTCTCCCTTGGTAGGTTCGTTTCATTCCATTGCCTCGAAGGATCAAGTCAATAGATACCCGGCCAATGGTGTTAGGTGTAAATTGAGGTAAACCTTGGCTTGGAGCAAATCCGAAATTATATAAAGCCAGATAGTCTCGAGACATGATAATGGGAATTTCCTTTTGACCTTCATCCCAGGAAAAGCGACCTACATTGACATCAACAAATTCATCAGGGACAGATTCAAAAAACAATTCAGTATAAAAACCAAACATGGAACTCGAAGCACCTACCTTATATTGATTAGAATTAAATTCGCCAACTTCGAGAATGAAATCTTGGTTTTTTAAAGAATCAATTTCATCCTTAGTAAAAGCAGCATTTGCGCCAAGCGTATTGAAGAGATTTACTTTTTTATTGATGATCACATATTGATCTGTCGCATTGTCTCCACTGATCAACCGATTTAGATCATGATAAAATTGAAAGGCCGTCAATACCAAAAATAGCCCTAAAAAGGCACCCACTGCTGCTCCGTAAATCTGCCACTTGTTTTTACCTTCCCAAAGAATCTGATTTAATAACTTCATATGATCTTTTTACAAAATATATACTAATGTAATTATATGACTATCTATCTAGCTTTAGATTTACATCACCGTATTATTTTTGAAATTTATTTTAGTATTCAAGAATTCAAATTCAGCAGGTAAACCGGATATTACCTCAATGCTTATTTATAATGGCAAAAGTAAATATTTTTTTGAAAAGAAGGCATGCTATAATACGAACAATCAAACCCCGGCTATCTTAATTCTGAAAACTCCCATTAAACGATTCTCTTTCCAATAAATAAATCTGCATTCTTCCTTCCTCATTCTCCATAATTACCTATATTTGCGCCATGAATGAGAAGATAGTTATCCTTGATTTTGGTTCTCAATATACACAGCTTATAGCTCGCCGAATTCGAGAACTTAATATTTACAGCGAAATTGTTCCCTACAATAAACTTCCTAAACTGGATTCAAGTATAAAAGCGGTCATTTTATCTGGCAGTCCTTTTTCTGTTACGGATGAAAATGCGCTCCAGGTCAATCTAGACGAGTTTGTTGGAAAAGTGCCAGTATTAGGAATCTGCTATGGAGCACAATATATCGCTAACTATTATGGAGGAAAAGTAGGTCGCTCTGAAAAAAGAGAATATGGAAAAGCCAAGCTAAGTGGTTTTGAAATGGCTGATCCGTTCTTAAATGATATATCTGTTGATTCTCAGGTATGGATGTCTCATGGCGACACCATTATGGAAGTTCCGACTGATTTTAAATTATTAGCAGGAACGGAGAGTATCCCTGTCGCAGCATTTAAATCAAATGGCAATTTCGAAAAACCTGTCTATTGTATTCAATTTCATCCTGAGGTATCTCACAGTTTAGAAGGAAAGAAGTTATTAAAAAACTTCCTCGTAGATATAGCCGGTTGTGAAGCAAACTGGACTCCAGCTTCATTTGCTGAAAATACAATTGCAGAATTAAAAGCTAAAATTGGTGATCAAAAAGTACTCATGGGATTGTCCGGTGGAGTAGATTCTACGGTCGGTGCTATGTTGTTACATAAAGCAATTGGAAAAAATCTATTTTGTTTTTTCATAGATAATGGTTTACTTCGGAAAAATGAATTTGAGGAAGTGCTCAAATCTTACGAAGGAATGGGCTTGAATGTCAAAGGTGTTGATGCTAAAAATGAGTTCTATACAGAACTAAAAGAGGTGACAGACCCTGAAGGCAAGCGAAAAGTCATTGGACGGGTATTTATCGAGGTTTTTGAGAAAGAAGCTGGTAAATTGGATGGAATTGAATGGTTAGGGCAAGGGACGATCTATCCTGATGTGATCGAATCGGTATCTGTTCATGGACCTTCAGTAACAATTAAGTCACACCATAATGTGGGTGGTTTACCGGATCATTTGAAGCTTCAAATAGTTGAACCATTGCGGATGCTATTTAAAGATGAAGTACGGAAAGTAGGGGCAGAATTGGATATTCCTAAAGAAATACTAGGTCGACACCCATTTCCGGGACCAGGGCTAGGAATTCGGATTTTAGGGGATATTACGCCTGAGAAAGTAAACTTATTACAACAAGCAGACGCGATTTTTATAAATAATTTAAAAAAACACGACCTTTACGATAAAGTATGGCAGGCAGGAACCGTTCTATTACCGGTTCAATCAGTAGGAGTTATGGGAGATGAACGCACATACGAAAAGACCGTTGTTTTGAGATCAGTAAATTCTGTGGATGGAATGACTGCAGAATGGAGTAAACTTCCACATGATTTCTTAGCGACTGTTTCTAGCGAGATTATTAATAATGTAAAAGGTATAAACAGAGTAGTTTATGACATTAGTACAAAACCTCCAGCGACCATTGAGTGGGAATAAAGCGCTTTTATTTTTAGTCATTGCTTTATTTGGAATGTCCTCTTGTGACATGTTTCGAAAAGCTCAGACTAATGATGATGTAGTGGCGGAGGAAAAAACAGAATTGGACGAAGTTCGAGGACCTGGTGTTTACAATCCAGAAACTGGAGAATACGAACCTTCGACAACGATCAGCAGCGATGTTGACACCGTTAAATGGACGACGAATGAAGAGCAAATTCCACCGATTAGCTCTGAAGCAACGGATATCGAAAATCCTAATGGACAAAACGGTAACCCGCTGGGCACTAAAGACGGACCTAGTCAAAAAATGGGATCTTATAATGTCTCCGTGATGTTGCCATTTTTTACGAATCGTTTTGGAGATGGAGCAAATGTCGATCAAGCATCTCTGCAAGCAGTTAATTTTTATGGCGGAATGAAAATCGCTTTTGAAGATTTACAAAAGCAAGGAGTAGACATCCAGGCAACCGTTCATGATACAAAAGGATCTGAAACAGCAACGACTACTTTAATGTCAAACCCTGATGTGACCAATTCAGATTTGATTATTGGCCCTTTTCGAAAAAACAATATCAAGATTGCTGCTGAAAAAGCAAAGGTTTTACAGACACCTTTTGTTTCGCCTTTGAGTGCAAGTTCCAATGTGACCAAAGACAATCCATATTTTATTCAGGTAAGCCCGTATTTAAAAACACATTGTCAGGCGATTACTCGGCATGCAAAAGAAAAATATAGTTCAAGTCAAATTGTCTTAGTTGCTAGAAATAAAAAAGCGGAAATCTCAAGATTTGATTATTTTCAAGATGAAAATAAAAAGCTTCAAGGAAATGACAATGCAGAACGGTTTCAAGAGTACATTATTTCGACAACTGGAGAAGAAATGAATTTTGATGAAATCGACGTTTCACCATATTTGAAAGAAGGAGAAACAACGGTTTTCATCGTTCCTTCTTTTTCTAATAAGAATTTCATTTATGGATTGATGCTTCAGATTTACAATACCAAAGGTCAACATGATGTAGTGATTTATGGAATGCCTCAATGGATGGATTTTGAACCACCAAGTTTTGACTATTATGAGCTTTTAAATCTGCATGTAAGTAGTGCAAGTTTTGCTGATCCGGAAAGTACTGAAGTTAAAGATTTTAGACAAAGATATTTTAATCGCTACGGTACTATTCCAAATGATAAAGCATTCTCTGGCTATGACATCATGATGTATTTTGGAAAAATGATTGATAAGCATGGAACGAAATTTCAAGAGAAGATAGATAGTGAACGAGAAGGTCATTTAAACACGACTTTCGAATTCGTAAGAGAAGTTCCACTTTCAGCAGCTTTGCAAGAAGATTTCACCAAGACTAATCTTTATGAAAACAAGCATGTTTATATCCTGAAATTCGAAGATTACGGATTCAAACTTGCCGAATAGAAAGAACAACACTATTTCAAGTTTAAACCGACTGCAAGGAGGTTGTAAATGGAATTAGGTATATCAGCAAGTTTGTAACTTGCGTTCTTAGCAATAAAATAAACATAAAAACAGCTTTGAGCATCCGTTGTCTCAAAGCTGTTTTTATTTAAAAAAGAAACCTCATGATTCCCAAAAAGTCATTCTATCTTCTTTTAAGTTTTATCATTTTTAGTATTTCTTGCAAGCAAATACAAGAAGATCAGAAAACTAAAATTGCTGTTCCCACATCAAATGAAGTGAAAAGAAACCCTGAAGTTTCAAAGCCTAAAATTGAAACAATAAAACCAGAAAGTGAACCAGCCCCCAATCATTTAAAATATCAATTTCTAAATACAGAATCACAACAAAATTTAACAGACCTCATTCCCTTACCTGATGGTTTTCAAAGAGTAAGTACCGCTAAATCTTCTTTTGCAGAATGGCTCAGATATTTGCCAGCCAAACCTTTAGGTACAGAAGTGAAGCTCCATAGTGGATCACTCAAGCCAAATCAAAATGCTCATTTTGCGATCATAAATATGGACGTAGGCACCAGAGATTTACAGCAATGTGCAGATGCGGTGATGCGATTGAAAGCAGAATATCATTATAGTAAAAAAGATTTTTCGAAAATTCATTTTAACTTTACAAGTGGAGATAGAGTTGCTTTCGAAGATTGGATGAAAGGTCGAAAACCAAAAATATCTGGTAATAAAGTTACTTTTACCAGTGCTGGTCCAAATATAGATGACTCTTATCCAAATTTTAAGAAGTATATGATAATGATCTTTAACTATGCAGGCACGATGTCTTTAAGCAAGGAATTGAAATCAGTTGCGGTTGAAGATATGCAAATTGGAGATGTCTTTATTCAAGGTGGTTTTCCTGGGCATGCGGTAATCGTAATTGATATGGCAGAAAACGACAAAGGCGAGAAAAAATTCCTTTTAGCGCAAAGTTACATGCCAGCACAAGACATGCATATTCTAAAAAATTACGAAAATAATGACCTCAATCCGTGGTATTCCCTTAATTTTGGAGATCAGCTAAGTACACCAGAATGGAGTTTTAGCAAAGATGATTTAAAACGCTTTTAGAATAAATAAAATATTAAGCTACTATACATCTTTTCTGGTAAAATTTTGATTTTTAATGTTTTACTCAATGTTTTCTGGAGGAATGAATAATTGAGCGAATGAGCGAATATTGGGTGGAGCCTTAAGTTCTAGACTTGGTTTTTTATATTTAGGAGGATATTCATTCATTTATAAATTCGCTCATTCGCTCATTTCTTATGGTATTATTAATAATTGTACAGTAGTATAGTAAATTCGCTCATTTTAAAACCACTCATTCGAAAATGATAGACCAATTAGTCAAAGTTTTTGATACACTCACCAAAGCTGGCCGCTTTGAAGAGTTATCGCTATTGGCAAATGATTATAAATTAGATTTTAAAAAGCGATCACTGATCAGTGCCGAACGAACAGAGATCAGAGGCTTCAAAGTTTTTTCCAAAAAAGGAGCAAAGCGGTTTCTAGGTATTCTAGGTCAAGCTTCAGATAAATTCAATGGACAAATTCGATTTTATGATTTTGCAAATACCAAGGATTTAGAAACAAAAACGACTTCGGTAATTGAAATAAACTGTGAAGATATTTATGTCGATTATGTAGAGATTGAACCTAAGGGGACCTTCAGTAAAATGAAAGGTTTTTTTGTTTCTGAGAATCTCCAATTTCCAGAATTGACCACATTTAATCAACAGTTCCAAATATCCAGCAGAAGAGAGAATGGATCTTTTTGGTTGAACAAAGCTGCCTTGGTTATTTTAAATGATTACCCAGGACTTACCATGGAAGCGGAAGGGAACAATTTTCTTTTTTATTTTCGTAAAAAAGAAATGCCTGTTCAGGATATTATTAAAGCCATGGACATGGCAGAAGAATTTGTCCGTCTAACTTGTTTCGATCAATCTGATGATTTTGTGTGATTCAAAAATGAGCGAAAGAGTGAATTTTTAAATGAGTGAATGGCCCTCCTAATTGTAAAGAAAACAAACTCAGTATTTATTATTTGCTGATCCTTAAAAGCAAAACATCAATAATCCAAAAAAGAATTAATCTATATGAATTTCATGACACCTGAGCGTACCGAAAAATTTAAAAATGTAGCTGATCGACGGCAGGTAAATTTGACAGTTATTTTAGAAAACGTTCATGATGCTCACAACATCGGAGCAGTATTGAGATCCTGTGATTCAGTAGGTATTCATGAAATCTATGTTTTATACACTGATGAAAATCTGAGCGATGAAAACATCAAACTCGGAAAACGTTCCTCCGCCGGAGCTCGGAAATGGGTTCGTGTTCATCACTATACTGACGTGGAATTATGTTTTAAAGATATTCGTAAAAAGTACCAAAAGGTCTATGCAACCCACTTAAGTAAAGACGCTCATGGCTTATATGATTTAGATTTGACAGAATCTGTTGCCTTACTTTTTGGAAATGAAAGAGATGGCGTCAGTGAAGAAACTTTGAAGCATGTAGATGGTAATTTCATTATTCCTCAAGTTGGAATGGTCGAAAGCTTGAACATCAGTGTCGCTTGTGCAGTTAGTATTTATGAAGCTTTTCGCCAAAGAGATGCAAAAGGATATTATAAAGATAATCCAAGCACCACAGCTGAGGAAAAAGCAATTATTCTCAACGAATATCAAGAACGTAATCGAAGAAAGCCGGGTAGTATTTTGCCTAATAAAGTAGATTGATCTTTTGATTAAACTTAGCTTAGATTTTGTGAAAATGATCAAAAAGTATTCAATCTCATTTGGATTATATACCCATTCATTTTCAAAATATGAATAAAATAAAATCATTAGCCCTGTTCTTAGTTTTAATATTGGGATTTGCGTGTGAGCAGGATACCAATACTAAAACGGAGAGAAGTGAGGCAACTAAGACGACTAAAGCAATTAAGGTTCTTGAAAAACCAACAGTCAGTTTTACTTTTGATGATGGAATTACGAAAGACCTAGCAGGTTATAAATTCGAAGACTGGAATCAGATGATACTGAACGCTTTAGATGAAGAAGATTTGCATGCGGTCTTTTTCGTTTCTGGTTTTAATAAAATGGATCGAAAAGGAAAATATCTATTATCAGAATGGGATAAGCAAGAGCATAAAATTGCCAATCATACTTTCTCTCACCCCAATTTTAATGATAAAAACAATACGATAAAGGTATTCGAACAAGAATTGTTACAAACCGATTCTATCATAAATCAATATGAGCAATACGTTAAATATTTTCGTTTCCCTTATTTGAAAGAAGGAAAAACAAAGGAGAAGATTGAGGGGATTCGATCAATTTTAGAAAAGAATAATTATCGAAATGGTCATGTCACTATTGATGCTTCTGATTGGTATGTAAATTCAAGATTGATCAATCAAATGACTTACAGAAAGAAGGTGGATACCTTAGCTTTTGAAGCATTTTATTTGGATCATATTATTGAACGAGCAACCTTTTACGACTCGATTTCTTATGAATTAAATGGGAGACACATCAAGCATACCTTACTGCTTCATCATAATTTAACTTCAGCGCTATTCTTGAAAAGTCTAATCAAACGATTTAAGTTGGAAGGTTGGGAAATAATTGATGCGATTGAAGCCTATAAAGACCCCATTTATACCCGTGTTCCAACTGTAGAACCTGCAGGAGAGAGCTTGATTTGGTCTTTAGCAAAGGAAAGCGGTAAATTCGAAAATAGATTAAGATACCCAGCAGAAGATAGTCGATACGAAAAAGATGAAATGGACAGATTAGGGCTATAAATCAAGTTTTCGCCCTTCATTGTTTTAAAATGGGCTTTCCTGAAAAATCATAATATTTTTCCCAAATCATCATCGGATATTTAGATAGATTTGGTATTTTTGCAAGCTATGCGATTGACGAGTTTAGAAATCAAAGGTTTTAAGAGTTTCGCTAACGAAACGGTCATAAATTTCGGAGAAGACATTATTGGTATTGTTGGTCCTAACGGATCCGGTAAGTCCAATGTCGTGGATGCCATCAGATGGGTTTTGGGAGAGCAAAAGAGTAAAGAGTTGCGTCTCGAGAAAATGTCCAATGTTATCTTTAATGGTACAAAAAAGCGAAAAGCAGGTGGTTTAGCACAGGTTACGCTTAATTTTGAAAATACCAAGAATCTTCTTCCTACAGAATATCAGAATGTTGCCATTACCCGTATTTTATATCGAAGTGGGGAAAGTGAATATCGTTTGAATGGCGTTACTTGCCGTTTGAAAGACATCACCTCATTATTGATGGATACAGGGATTGGATCGAATTCCTATGCGATTATCGCCTTAAATATGGTCGATGATCTATTGACGGATAGAAACAACTCTCGTCGACTGATGTTTGAGCAGGCGGCTGGTATCTCTAAGTATAAAAAACGAAAACACGAGACTTTTTTAAAGCTTAAAAATACAGGAGAAGATTTAGATCGGATCGAAGATTTATTGTTTGAAATCGAGGGACAAATGAAAGCCCTTGAAAAACAAGCAAAGCGAACCAAACGATATTATGAGCTTAAAGAACAATACAAAGAATTAAGTATTGAGCTTGCTGCTTTTAAATTGAAGAATTATAAAACGAGACATGACGAGATTTCTTCAAAATTACAAGCAGAAGAAGATAGTTATCGACAGTTAGAAATTGATAGCCGAACTTTAGAAGCTTCTTTGGAGGAAGAAAAGAAAATGAACCTGGATAAGGAGAAAACACTTTCCGATGCTCAACGTCAATTGAATGACTTGGTCGGAATGCTTCGAACTCAGGAAAATGATAAAAATATTCTCGTTCAGAAGCAAGGTTTTGTTAGTCAAAACAAAGCGAAATTAACCGAGCAACTTAAGCATGATGAAGTTCGTGTTGTTCAGTTAACTGAAGCAATTGATGATTATAGAGCTCAGATAAATGAAGAGAAATCTTTAGAGGCTACTTTAGAAGAAGAATTGGATGCAGTACAAAAAGAATTGGATGGCATTAAGGAAAATCATGGTTCTTTAAAAGAGGAATTAGATGAAATACTTTCTGAGCAACAATCTATTGAACGGCTTATTTTTGAATTAGAAAAAGATAAAGCGATCAATATCAATCAAGTAGAAAATCTGATTAAAGATAATGCAGTGAGTGCTGAAGAGATTCTTGGCCGACAAAACGAGATAAAAGATCTAGAGCAGCGGTTGAATGGTATTCAAAAAACTCAATTGGAGAAGCAAACCATTCTTGATCGACTTGAAACAGAAGAGGCACAACGACAGACGGATATTACCGAGACGGAAGTTAAAATTGAAGAACTGCGTAAAGGTATTTCTGATATCAATCGAAAGTTAGATTCTAAACGAAACGAATATAAATTAACGAAGAGTTTAATAGAAAACCAGGAAGGTTTTCCGGATTCTATCAAGTTTTTAAGCAAAAATAAAAAGTGGTCAAAACAAGAGGAAGTGCCTTTGCTTTCTGACCTCATGTATTGTAAAGAAGATTATCGAGTTGCCATTGAAAACTACCTCGATCCTTATCTTAATTATTACATTGTACAAACAGTTGGAGAGGCCTATGCTGCGATTGAATTATTAAGTCAATCTCAAAAAGGGAAGGCGAATTTCTTTGTTTTAGATGCATTTAAGGACTATGATCAGCCAATGGCCATGTTGCCTAATAATACGCAACGTGCTTTCGATATGATCGAAACGGAGCCTGCTTACCGCAAATTAATAGGCTACCTTTTAGAAAATGTTTTAGTCACTGAAAGTGAAGACCTTAAGACAGAAGTCAACGATAAAAGTATAACGCTACTTTCAAAAAGCGGGCGTTTTATAAAAAGAAAATTCAGTGTCTCTGGTGGTTCTGTAGGTTTATTTGAAGGAAAGAAAATTGGTAGAAAGAAGAATCTAGAAGTTTTAGAAAAAGTGATCGAGCAGCTTGAAAAAGAGGAGCAAAAAATTTCAACTGAGTTTTTTAACACAAAAGGAAAACTTGATAAATTAAAATCTCAGGTCAATAATTCAGAGATCAGCCGAGAGCGAGAAGCTTTGAATCAGATTGCTCAGCAGAAGGTTTCTTTGATGACTCGATTAGAAAATTTTGAAACTTTTCTAAATGAAACCAATGCTAAAAAAGCACAAGCAGAATCTCAAATTGGTCAGTTAGAACATTCAAATAAAAAAATTGAGGAAGACCTGATTGTCAATAGAGAAATTGCAGTAACTGCAAAAGAAAAGATTTCCAATACTGATGGTAGTTACCGAGAAGTTGCAGAGCAATTAAGTAAGGCATCTACTGCTTTTAATGAAAAAAATATTGAATTTATCCGTCAACAGAATAAAGTCAATACGATTCAGAGAGAGCTTACCTTTAAAGAGAATCAGCTGACAGAAACCAAACAATCCATGGAAGTCAACCAATCTACGGTGACTCAATCGGAAGAAGAATTGGTTTTCATTGCACAAGATATTGAGAAGTTAACCGCTGAATTATTGATTGCTTATGATCAAAAAGAAAACAGTGAAAAGAACCTGACGAATGTTGAGGCAAATTATTTTCAAGCAAGAGGAGGAATTAATGAGATTGAAAATAAATTGAAAAAGACGCATCATAAACGTCAGGATGCACAAAGTCTAATTAATAATCTAAAAGATAAATTTACTGATCTTAAATTGGAATTTACTTCTATCGGCGAGCGATTGAAGATTGAATTTGGCTTAGAGCTCAACGACGTACTCCAGCGGGAACCAAATGAAAAACTAGACCCAGAAGAACTCCAGCCAAAAGTAGAACGATTGAAAAACAGGTTGGACAACTATGGGGAGATTAACCCAATGGCTGTAGAGGCGTACGATGAGATGAAAGAGCGTTATGAGAATATCACGGCCCAACGTGATGATATCCTTGAAGCTAAAAAATCTCTACTAGAAACGATTAAAGAAATCGAAGAGACTGCCACTGTTCACTTCTTAGAAGCCTTTACGAAAGCTCGGGAATACTTCATCGATGTATTCCGAACACTGTTCTCTGAGGATGACTCTTGTGATCTGAAATTAGAAGATCCAGATAATCCATTAGAGTCCAGAATCCGAATTGTAGCCAAGCCGAAAGGTAAACGGCCACAGAGTATTAACCAGCTTTCAGGAGGGGAGAAGACGCTGACTGCAACTGCTCTATTGTTTTCTCTCTACCTGTTGAAGCCAGCTCCATTCTGTATTTTCGATGAGGTCGATGCACCATTGGATGATGCCAATATCGAAAAATTCAACAAGATTATTCGACGATTTTCTGAGTTGTCACAGTTTATTATCGTTACTCACAACAAGCAAACCATGGCTGCGGTAGATGTCATCTACGGTGTCTATATGCAAGAACAAGGGGTCTCGAATGTAAGTGCGGTTGACTTTAGAGAATTGGAAAATAATTCTACATTACAGGAAGTAGTGAGCGGGTAGGGGACTTCCTAATTTAATAATGGTTTATCTTCAAATCCATTCTGTTGTTGTGACGGGATGGATTTGTTG
>CAKZTD010000331.1 GCA_937921595.1 uncultured Saprospiraceae bacterium | reverse complement strand
TCAAATGACCAATCCTATCTTGCGATTGCTGACATTAAAACTAAGAAAATAATAGCAATCGATGAATTGCTATCTGGAGATTTCAGACATGCTGGAGGTTTTCAAATTGCAGATGATTTATTGGCTGTCGGAATTGAGGACAATATAAAAGTTGATAAATCTAAAGTACAGATTTACCAGATAATAGACCCAAAGAAAGGGATTTTAAAATTATTAAAAACAATCGAAAGAAATGGTCGGGAGAAAAGATATACTGCAGGATGTGTTGCAATATTAAAACAAAGAAAAAACATCATCGTCGCTGTTGGTAATTGGGATACTAAAGATATCGACTTCTACGCTATTCCAACAAAAGAACTCAAAAAGAAAACATCAAACTTCAAACTTATTTATAGCTTCAACACAGAACAATTAAATCCAAGCGACTGGATCGAACCTACCTGGAATCCTTATCAGAGTATAAATTTCATTAGCAATTCCAAAAAAGAAATTTATCTTTTAGGAACAACAGGGAATGATTCTACTAAGGTGGAATTTATTGATCTTTTTAAAGTTGATGCGCCTGACTGGAAAAATATTGAGCTACAGAAAGTAGCATTTCGTAAATTTTCAAAACCAGAAGGTTCTACTTTTAAATGGGGTGGAGGTGTTTATTGGAATAAAAAAGAAGGGATGAATTTATTTTCTACTGGACGGAATATTGAGGATAGTTTGAAGGTGGGAGTTTACGGAAATTAAGAGGGCTCGCTACGCTCGTTTTTCGGACATAAAGCTCATAAAGAAGGTACGAAGTCCACAAAGTAAAATTGAACAACTTTATGAGTTTCGTGCCTTCTTAGTGTACTTCGTATCCTACGTCCCTCCTACCAGAACAACATCAAGATATACATAATCAATCCAACCAACACGACCATATGCAATCGGTAATCTTGGTACCAAGGTAAACCATGCATGCCTTCCATAATCAATTCTTTCCGGAAAGTAAACAGCTCTGTTTGTTCTTTTGTCGGTGGTGCTGTGGCCAAACTCACGACTACAAAGATGATGGTAGAAATCAAAACCATAATCCCTACATTGATCGTATAGTGTAAATGCCAATAACCAAATTCGCCAAGGAGGAAAAGTCCAACACCTAAAAACGTACTAATCAGTAGGGTGGCAAATGCGCCATGTCCATTTCCTCTTTTATAGAAAACACCTACTAAAAAGATGACAACAATTGGCGGAACGATAATCGAAAACATTTGCTGTAGATATCCCCAAAGACCATCAAAATTTTGAATTTGTGGAGCCCAAAGTGCTGCGATAACCATCAAAATTAATGTTGTGATTCTCCCATAACGCACTATTTGAGCTTGAGTAATATTCGGTCTATTAGGTTTTATAAAATCAATTACAATTAAAGTTGAAGAAGAGTTTAAGGCAGAATCGACACTCGACATAATCGCGGAAATCAAACCTGCTAAAACTAAACCGACTAAACCAACGGGCAATACATTTGTAACTAAGAAAGGAAAAACCGCATCCTTTTCAGCAATTGCTCCCGGGTATACCACCATCGCAATTGCTCCTGGAATCACCATGATAAATAAAGGAATAATTTTTAGAAATCCTGCGAAAATAACTCCCCATCGCGCATGGCGAATGTCTTTGGCACCCAATACTCTCTGGACAATATACTGGTTCGTTGACCAATACCAGAAGCCTAAAAACGGAACCCCTATCAACAACCCTAGCCAAGGAAGTACTTTCCCTTCTTCATCAATATCTCGAACGACTGAGAGGTGATCTTTTGGCGCAGCTTCAACAACTTTAGACCAGTCAAAATCTACTTTTTCAAATAAAATATAAGTCAAGATGCTACAACCTATAATCAGAATTACTGCTTGAATAGCATCGGTATAAACTACCGCTTTTAATCCACCAGAGGCAGTATAAATCCCTGCGATAATGGCAAGTATAAACGTCGTCACCCACATGTATCCTTCAAGGCTGGGAAAGAAAGCTTCTAAAACTAATGACCCAGCATATAATGCTCCGGCTGTTTCAATGACTATGGTACTAAAGATCGTAACTCCTGAGAAAAACAATTGAGAACGTCGATCATATCGTCTTTCCAAGAACTCAGGAATCGTGGTGATTTTTGATCGCAAATACATGGGAACAAATATTACGGCAGCTATAATCAAGGGCAAACCTGACATCCATTCATATACTGAATCTACAATTCCACCTGCATATGCGGAACCAGATAAACCAATAATTGTTGAGCTAGATATGTTTGAAGCGAATAGAGAAAGTCCAACAAGTCCCCATCCAAAAGTTCGGCCTCCAAGGAAAAGATCTTCTCCTGTTTTTGTTCCTCTGGCTATCCAAAATCCAATCGTCAAGACTAATAAAAGATACCCAATAACAATAGCAATGTCAATGTTCGAAATTCCTGTTCCCATATTTTTTGGTTTTCGTATTTTGTTAAGTTTTGATTCTTTGCTTTTTAAAAGTAATCAATTAAGTGGACAATAATAATTATACCATTTAAAATAGAAATATCTAACATTGAATATATTCCTTAGGAAAAAAAGCGGAATTAGATTGGGTTTCCAAGCTCTCCTAATGCCGAAAACCTAATGCCGTTTCTTTCCATAATTAAACTTAACCTCACAAGGTCTAAAATGATTATAGATCATTACTTTTACCTAAGTACTTAATCTAACTTCATCCCATTGGTTCCATCAAAAAACTATAAACATATTCTTTGAAAAATATTTTATATTTATCGTGAGTATGCGCTCCCCAACTGTCATCACCTCCTACTCCCATCTGTCCTAGATCGATATTCAAACTTATAAAATCTCTTTTCTTTATATCGTAAGTGTGTTTCAAAGGTCGTTCTTGCGGACCGAAATCAAAATCCTCCGTTGTATATTCCTGAGCAGAGAAATCTATAGTATCTTGTCCTTTTATTTTCCACCCTACTCCATCTTCATTACAAAGCGACAACCAACGAGTATCTGTTTTATTGCCATTTTCTTGAGGTCGAATATATGGATGATACTGTTCTGCGACTTTACTTGTATGCAGACTCACAAATGCACTAGTTTTTCTATCACAATAATTTTCGTGAGGTCCTCGACCAAACCATTTCAAGTGATCGAATTCTGCAGGCAATTCCAAGTTCATTCCAAAACGAGGCAACTCAGGCTGGTCTATTTCAGAATCAAATATGCGTCCTTGAATTTCGATCCGCCCATTGGCAAAAACTTTCACAATCACCTCATAGTCTGCTTCAACTTCATCCAATTTATACAGCGACCAAAAATGAATTTCTTTGGGGGATATTTCACGATGGAGTATACTTAACAAGGTTCTACCTTGGCTTGCCTTTTTCCACTTTTCTAATCTGAAAGGCATTAAATTTCCGAGGTCATTATCATTTGGTGCTCTCCAAAAATTTGGACTTGGTCCTTTTTTTAATAAAGGTTTTCCATTAAATATATAAGAAGATATTGTTCCCGACGATTTGGAAATTTCAATTTTAAAATGCTTCCCGGTAACCTCAAAAATATCTAATCTTTTTTCCAGCATCAAATCTTTATACATCGAATCACTTTTATGCGATGCTTTTTTGTTCTTATCTTTTTCTAAAAACAATTGAAATTGTTCTTTGGCTATTTCATGTTCCGCTGGAACCAAAGCACTTTCTTGTTTGGTATAAAAGTGAAAATTGATAAAGTATTCTTTGCGTTTCTTTCTATCAAAACTATAATCAATATCTATATCCAAATTTCCATTAGGATCAACAATTATATTTTCTAATTTCCCACTTTGGAGGGTATGCCCTTCTTCTTGAATTTCCCAATACAAACTCACATTTTTCAAGTCAATATAATCGAAACCATTTGATATTTTAAAAATACCTTCCTTTAGATTTACTGCTGTTACTTTTATATTTTGGTAAACTTTCTTCACTTCAATCAAAGCAGGATGAGGCAGTCGATTAGGCAATACCAATCCATTGATACAAAAATGATTATCACTTTTCACATCAGGTCCACCAAAATCTCCTCCATATTTCCAATAGGCTTTGCCTTCATCAGAATAAGCTAAGATCCCCTGATCCAACCAATCCCAAATAAATCCACCTTGAAGGTTTGGATAAGCCTCGATCACATCCCAGTATTCTTGTAAATTCCCTACACTATTCCCCATCGCATGAGCATACTCACACATGATATATGGGCGGTCATCATTTTTCTTAGCAAAGGTTTCAAGAGCTTCGATTTTCGGATACATCGGGCAAACAATATCGGTATTGTAATCTTCCCCAGCTTGCTCATATTGAATGGGCCGTGAAGTATCTCTAGACTTCGCCCAATCATAAGCGGCTTTCATATTGTCACCATTTCCGGCTTCATTCCCTAAAGACCAAGTTATGATACAGGCATGATTTTTTGTTCTTTCCAACATTCGTTTTACTCGATCGAGATGCGCCATTTTAAAAGCAGGTAATGCGGACGTATGTGCTGCTTTATCATATTCTGTTTGAAAACGAGCGCCCATTCCGTGAGCTTCAATATTCGCCTCATCAACCACATACATTCCATATTCATCGCATAGTTCATACCAGCGATCGTGGTTAGGATAATGACAGGCCCGAACCGAATTGATGTTATTTTCTTTCATCAATTGAATATCTTGGATCATACTTTCTTCCGTGATTATATGCCCATTGACTTCATCGTGTTCGTGTCGATTCACCCCTTTCAAAGTGATGGCTACTCCATTGAGTAGCAATTGTTTGTTTTTGATTTCTAATTTTCTAAAACCGATTTTACAAGCTATAACTTCAAGTGTTTTTCCTGCTTCGTTTTCTAAAACCAAAGCCAGATGATAAAGGTTTGGTGTTTCGGCCGTCCAGTGTTTTGGATTATTTATTTTTTCTAAAAACCGAATAGTGCTGTCTTTTTCATTTTGAAATCCTATGGACTGCTTGCCTTCCAAAACAACTTTTTGTTCATTGTCAAATAATTGAAAACTGAGTGTATAATCTTCATTATTTTTAAAACAGTTTGTCAATTCGACATCGACTTTTAAAAGGCCGTCTTGATAATTATTTTCTAAATCTGCAATTGCAAAATAATCTTGGATATAAACTTTTGGTCTGGCAATTAGAAATACTTCACGCTCCATTCCACTGAGTCTCCAAAAATCCTGACATTCTAAATATGCTCCATCTGACCAACGATAGACTTCTACTGAAATAGAATTTTTACCTTCTTTTAAATAAGGGGTAATATTGAATTCAACGGGTGTTTTGGAATCTTGATTATAACCTATAAACTCTCCATTCAACCAAAAATAAGCGGCGGATTTTACGGCTCCAAATTGGATAAATATTTCTCGGCCATCCCAATTTTCTGGAATGGTAAAATATCTTTTATAGGCTCCAACTGGATTATAGTCATCCGGAATATTGGGTGGATCTTTTGGAAAAGGATAACGATCATTGACATAAATCGGAACACCATATCCTTTTAGTTCCCAATTGGAAGGGACTTCGATATCATCCCATTTTTTTACATCATAATCGTTTTTATAAAAATCAGCGGAACGGTCTGCTGGTTTTCTAACCCAATTAAATTTCCAAATTCCATCGAGACTTTTGATCCACTCGCTGTCTATTTTCTTTTTTAAAAAAGTATCTTCTACTGTAGAAAAGGGAACCAGATTTGCATGCGGATTTTCTTGCCCTACATTGAAGACTTCTGGATTAGTGATCCAGGATGGATCGTAGGTTATTTTCGTTGGTTCGTTATCTTTCAATTTCTTTTATTCTTAGCTGGGGGTTAACTAAACTTCATTTTATTTTTATTGCTTTGTCTTTTCTTTAGAAAAATTTAAAGTTTAGTAATCTCAAGAATCACACTATTCCGTCTTGTTGAAACATCTGGATTGAATCCTACATTCATCAAAAATGCTCCGGAATAAACTGCGAACTCATCTACTGGTGATGTCGTTCCTGGGTAAATATTCAGCTCTTTAATTTTGTATTTTTTATTTTCATCTAAGCCTTTAAATACGATCGGTTCGAAAGAATGACCAGTATCGTATCTTCTTGTAACAAGATAAGAAAAGACAATTGATTTATCTTTTGCTTCATCTACAAATTGAAAACTTGCCACTTCATTTTCATAAGGACTTTGCAATCGAAAAAGATCACCTCGCCATATTACTTCTTTGAATTTATTATAATTTTGAACTGCTTGTTGACAGAACTTTTGTTCATCAGCAGTCAAGTCATCAACATCGATATCGAAACCTAATTTCCCCATCGAAGCAATGTCAGTTCTATATTTCATACTTGCTGCTCGATCCCACTCTGTAACATGTGCACACATAGAAATCGCTGGATAAAAATGCGAATAATCCCAGTGCAGAAAAATGCGATCTAATGGTGCGGTATTATCGCTTGGCCAAAATTCTGTAAAATATTGCAAGGCACCATAGTCTACTCGACCACCTCCACCTGAGCAAAGCATGATCGGCACTTTTGGATATTTCGCTCTGACTTTTTCAAGGATGTTATATAGCCCTTTTACATACTCAACATAGAGATGAGTTTGTGGTTTATTTTGTTTTGAAAGATAATCAGAATGTGCATTATAAATGATCGAGTTACAATCCCATTTGACATAAGCGATGTCAGGATTTTTTGTAAAAATATTATCAAAAACACCAAAGACATGATCCTGAACTTCTGGGTTCGAAAGATCAAGCACCAATTGATTTCGATAATAATACTCTTTTCGGTTTGGCTGTCGGATGACCCAATCTTTATGATTTTCGTATAATTCACTTTTAGGGTTGACCATTTCTGGTTCGATCCAAATTCCGAATTTAATGCCTTTTTTTGTAGCTTCTTCTACCAGATAGCCGAGACCATTTGGTAGTTTCTTTTTATTCTCCTGCCAGTCACCGAGACCAGCACTATCATCATTTCGAGGATATTTATTGGCAAACCAACCATCATCAAGCAAGAAGAGATCAACGCCTATTTTTTTAGCACCATCGAATAATTCTACTAGCTTATGTTCATCAAAATCGAAGTAAGTTGCTTCCCAGTTATTTAACAAAGTCAATCGTTCACCTTCACCATTCCAAAGTCGGTACTTTCTGGCCCATCGATGCATATTTCTACTTGCCTCGCCTTTTCCATTTTCAGAATAAACATAAATCAAATGTGGTGTTTCAAAACTTTCATTTTCAGAAAGTTCATATTCCGCCGCATGGTTATTAGCTCCGGCGATTAACCGTAAATTATCATAGCGATCTTTTTCAAAATCAAAACGATAATTTCCAGACCACGCTAAATTAGCCAACATTACTTTCCCTGATTCTTCGGTAGCTACGCCATCGAATGACAACATAAAAGTTGGCGGTGCATAAAGGTTTGCTCTGGCTCCAAGTTTGGAATCCAGCGTCTTGATTCCTGCTGTTAGCTTATGTGTTTCGGGTTGCATTTCTGTTGCCCAAGAACCGTGATATTGTGTCAGGTAAAATTCTTTGTTTCGAAAATAAAGATTTGCCGAAGCGTATTTTTTTAATTCAATCTTTCCTTGCTCTCCGTTTTTAATTACTGTCCATTGTTCAAAGACATTTTCTTTATGAAAGACTTTATAAAATAATTGTACTTGGGTTTTAAAAACGGGATCGAATAAGTCAATTGTAGTTAGACTTATATTTTCTTCAAGGGTTTCTGTTTTATCTTTGGTGTATTCTAATTCCGTAGATCCATTTCCATCATGATGAGCAATTTGCAAAGCAGGCTCAGAAACATTCCAGGTGCCACTTGGTGTATAAGCACTATTGAAAACGTCTTCATTGGTCCCTTTATATCGAAGTTGTTTTGCAATAGCTGCATAATCAGAAGCCATACTTAATTTTGGGCCAAAGTAAATATTTCGTAATCTTTTGAATTCATCGGTTTGGAGAACTAAGGCGTAGTCTTCACTTTCGATTGGGATAATTGTTGTCTGTGCGGAAATGGTGCTTATGATTGCCATTAGAAGGAATGTGGTGTGTAGGTTTTTCATGATTTGATTTCTGCTATTTAGTTTTCTTACTCAATTCCTCCTTATAATAATTCCTCGCATCGAATAACAATTCATCTAGGTTTTTATTTTCTTTTGCTAAACGATCATCATCCCAATTTAAGTAATTTTTTAAATCATTCATCACTTCTTCACGAATAACTGAGATCGTTTGAATATCAAAATAAAGTCTTCCAGTTCTTCGAACGAAAAAATCTTCAGCACTATTGATCATTTCATGATGTACGCCATACCAAGCTTCTGCCTTTCCGAGCGCCACTTCTGGTTTATCATTTTTAAAATCTTTTAATTTATCTAAAATCGTATTAGACTGTTTTCCATAAACAGTCGTCAGATACCAAGCGTAATATTTATCAAGACCAGCTTGAACTAAAAAAGGTTTTATCTTTTCGATAAACGCTTCTACTGTTTTGAAATTTGGAAAAGGATCAACGGTCAAAGCAATCTTCTTTGTGCTACATCTTGGATAATCTTTACTTCCAGATGATTCCAGTTGCTTGGTCACTAAGTCCACAATTCGCTGTGCCATTTTGCGATAGCCCGTGAGCTTGCCCCCAGCGATAGAAATCAATCCTTTATCAGATAAAAAGATTTCATCTTTTCGAGATAACTCGGAAGGAGATTTTCCATCTTCATGAATTAAAGGTCGCAGACCTGCCCAATTGGAAATGATATCTTCGTTGTTTACTTTGACAGAAGGAAAAGCATAATGCACCGCTTTTAAAAGATAATTTGCATCATCTTTGGTAGCCACTACTCTATCGAGTCGAGACTTGTAATTTGTATCCGTTGTCCCGACATAAGTGATGCGTCCTCTTGGAATAGCGAAAATCATTCGACCATCCGGGCCATCGAAATAAGTGGTATGATTTAAAGGAAATTTATCAAAAGGAAATACGATGTGAACGCCTTTGGTCAGATGTAATCTTTTACCGCTGAGTGAGCCGTCTTTTTTTCGTAATCGATCAACCCACGGTCCTCCAGCAGAGACAATTTTCTTGGCTTTGATTACAAAATTTTCTCCGCTAATTTGGTCTTTGCAATGGGCTCCACAGATCATTTCATTTTCATATACGAAATCTTCGGCTTTGCAATAATTGGCCGCCAATGCTCCATAACCTGTTGCTGTTTTAATCAACTCAATGGTCAGCCTTGCATCATCTGTCCGATACTCCGCATAATATCCTCCACCTTTTAAACCTTCCCCTTCTAGCAATGGCTCCATGGCCATGGTTTGTTTTTTTGACAACATCTTTCGACGATCATCTCCTTTTACACCTGCCAAAATATCGTAGACTTTTAAACCAAAAGAGGTAGCCCATTTTCCATAGGTTCCACCTTTGATTAGAGGCATTAGCATTTTTTCTGGCAATACTAAATGCGGCGCTAGTCGATGAACAACTGCTCGTTCTGTTCCCGTTTCTCGGACAAGCGCGAAATCGAGTTGCTTGAGATAGCGTAATCCTCCATGTATCAATTTGGTTGATTTGCTGCTGGTACCTGATGCGAAATCTCTTTGTTCTACTAAAGCGACTTTTAATCCTCGGGATGCTGCATCTAAGGCAATTCCACAACCGGTAACGCCTCCTCCGATAACTAAAAGGTCGAAAGTTTCGTTGCTGAATTGCTCAAAGGTCGATTTCCGGTTTAATGCGGAGAATGCTGGTTGTTCTTGATTCATCTTAGATCGTATTGTAATGCGACCACGTTGTGGTCATTTCAATTCATGCTACCTTTTACTGCTTCTTAGTAAAATTAATTTTTTTCTTCATATGTAGGTAAAGAAAAGAAGGGAAATCTATGAAAAGAAATTTTGTCATCACCAGTATTTAAAGCATACTGGTTTTTACAAAGAAATAATCTGTAAACCTTCTCCAGGTTTTACATCATAAACTTCAGGAAGGATTCCTGTTGATTTTTGGTATTGAGATTTTATATTTTTTAAAGTTTCCGCTTTATTTTTGTTCTCTATTAAATTGATGGTACAACCTCCGAAACCGCCGCCCATCATCCTTCCTCCAAGAACACTTTCTTCCTTTTTTGCAAGTTCAACCAACAGATCGATCTCTGGTAAGCTGATATCATATTCCTTACTCATCCCCTCATGTCCTCTTAGTAAAATTTGTCCCGCTTCTTCCAATTTTCCTGCTTTCAAGACCTCCATCATCTGGAGTACCCGATCATTTTCTTCAAGGATATATTTCACCCTTCGAATATCTAATGCATCTATTTCGTTTTCAAATTCTAAAAGCATTTTCATGTTCACATCTCGAAGAGATTTGACATCAGGATATTTTGAAGCGATAATTTTGACCACCGATTCGCAAGAATTTCGTCGATCATTATAAGGAGTACCTTCTAACTCATGTTCAATTTTCGAGTTGATCAAAACTAAGGAATGATCCTCCAAAACTAGAGGAAAATATTCAACACTCAAATCCTGGCAATCTAATCGAAACACCTGGTTTTTTTTTCCAAACAAAACTGCATATGGATCCATCAAACCGCAATTCACTCCAATTTTATGTTCTGCAGCCTGAGCAATCAGCGCAATTTCCGTTCTAGGAATATTTAAATCCATGAGATTTGAAACACCATAAATGAAACCACAACATAAAGCTGCCGAAGAAGAGAGTCCCGCTCCTATTGGAATGTCACCTCCAAAAACACAATTCACCCCTTTAACTTCAACTCCTCGCTCTTTTAAAAGCTCAACGATCGCTTTGAAATATTTGGCCCAAGAAGGAAGATCTCCTTCTCCATTCAAAGTAATCATGGTTCCATAATTCAAAGCTTGAATCTGGATATCCTCTTGTTCTTCATTAATTCCAATCGCAAAATACATCGCTTTATCAACCGAGGCTGGCATTACAAAACCATTATTATAATCAGTATGCTCTCCAATAAGATTGATCCGTCCCGGTGCTTTTATTAAAGTCGGCTCTCCTTTAAATTGTGCTTTGTATTGGTCTCTTATTTCTTCAATCATGATATCGTTTCAAACATTTTCGTTTAATGATTTCCAAAGATAATCTTTAATCTTGAATTTAGGTTTTAAGGTTTAAATCATGACCGAAGCTGATTTTTATCATTCTTTTTGATAAAAGAGAAAACTAACTTTGATTTCAATAGTTATGTATAAGTAAGTAAAAGGACAAAAAATTATACAATTGAATTAACTCCAAGCTTATCAAAGCGGCTTTAGGTGTTCGGTATTCGAGCACTCTTAATGCCGAACACATAATACCGCTTTTTTCTAGTATAATAATAAACGCTTAGGGTAATTTAAATGAAACTTATAATTATCCACCTACTTATCATTCATCATGAAACAAACAAAATGGAAACAACAAATCCGAAAGCAATTTTAAAAGAACTAAAAACAATCAGGCAATTTCTTCTTCAAAAGGAAAAAGACTTTGGAAATGATTTACAAATATTGCATCCTAATTATATTGAAAGTGGTAAAAACTTCATCCACTATCTTTCCTTGAGAACTTTTAAATTAAAAAAGCTTCAGCAACAGCTTTCTAATATTGGTCTCTCTTCTATTGGATCTTCAGAAGCTTATAATCTGGCAAATATCGACAATCTAATTGCTCTTTTAACGGCCTATAATGCTAAGTCAATAAAAAGAAAAAAGAGACTCGATAAGCATCCTTTGAGTTTTTTTAGTAGTCGAAAAATTTTGGATAAAAACACCATAGACTTAATTGGAAAACCAGGAAAAGGTTTAAACACACAAGTCATGATCACCTTACCTTCAGATGCTTCGACGGATGAAACGCTAATTTTAGACTTACTGAATGCAGGTATGAATATCGCTCGGATCAATTGTAGTCACGATGGCCCTGAGGTTTGGAAAGCGATGATTGAAAAGATTAAGGCTGCTAGAAAAGATACTGGTTTCGATTGCAAAATCCATATGGATTTGGGTGGGCCTAAATTAAGAACTGGGCCAGTAGAAGAGATTATTAAAACCAAGAAAAAAAAGAAAAAGACCAAAATCATCAATTACCTTCTACTCCATAAAGGAGATATTTTAGAATTATATAAAAAACCCATCCTAGGAAAAGATGCTCATGAGAAAAATGGAAAAATCATTCCTGCCAAAATCTCTGTGACGCTACCCTCTATATTTAATGATGTAGAAATCGGACAGGCGATTCTTTTTGATGATGGGAAAATCAAAGGAAAAATCATAGATATCAAAAAAGATAAGTTAATCATTGAGATCAAACGGGCATCCGATAAAGGTGGAAAACTAAAAGCAGAAAAAGGCATTAATTTGCCAGACACTAAACTTAGTTTACCTTCTTTGACCAAAGCAGATTTAGAGCATTTACCCTTCGTGACCAAGCATGCTGATTCTCTTGGTTTCTCATTTGTAAATCGGGTAAAAGATATTTCTAAACTTCAAGGGCATTTAAAAAATCTTAAGCGAGAAGACATTGGAATTATTTTAAAAATAGAAACCAAAGAAGCATTCAATAATCTTCCAGCCTTGATCTTACAAGCGATGCAAAGTCCTAAAATCGGTATCATGACTGCTCGCGGTGACCTGGCTATTGAGATTGGCTGGGAACGTATTTCGGAAGTCCAAGAACAAATCCTCTGGCTTTGTGAGGCTGCTCATATTCCGAATATCTGGGCGACTCAGGTTTTGGAAAATCTGGCAAAAAAAGGAATCGCAACCCGAGCCGAGATCACCGATGCCGCGATGTCTGTTCGAGCAGAATGTGTGATGCTCAATAAAGGGCCGTACATTCTTGATGCCATCGAAACCTTAACGGATATTTTACGCCGAATGCAACATCATCAGCAAAAGCGGAAAGCTTCTCTTCGGCCGTTGAAAGTGGCAAAAAAGTTTTTGGAAACCACAAAATAAAATATTCTAATGAACCTAGGTTTAAATACAATTAGATTTTATTCCTTTAAGCTAAAAAAAACGGTATTAGGTTTTCGGGCTGTCCTAATGCCGAACATCTAATACCATTTTTGCTCATTAAGAATAAACGCTTAGATGTCATCTAAAGACCTCTCAAACCTTGATTCGCATTAGTCATGCTTACCCTCCAAGCTGATAATAATCAATCAATAGATTGATTATTATCAGCTTTTTCATTTTGTACTATTTACATCTTGCTAGAGAAGATTAAAATCAAAATGAACAATACCATTAAAGGACCAATACAAAATATCATTCCTCATTCCAAAAGCGATATTCTCGACAAGGTCGAATTATATGCTACTAGACTTATTGCCAATAAGCTACCTGACAAAATGGTCTATCACAATATTGAACAGACGCATCGTTTTGTCGAGTATGTAGAAGAGATACTTTCTGAAAGTGCCTTGACTCCAATTGATCAGGAAATAACTATGATCATGGCCT
Organism: uncultured Saprospiraceae bacterium; assembly: GCA_937921595.1. Classification (GTDB taxonomy): domain Bacteria; phylum Bacteroidota; class Bacteroidia; order Chitinophagales; family Saprospiraceae; genus JAHDHW01. The sequence continues at coordinate 5,105 of CAKZTD010000331.1, read as the reverse complement.
GGTTTAAAAATACGGGATTTAAATACGACTATCAAAAAGGATTAGAACATAGTAAAAAAATCGCGATTGATTTTTTAAAATCTATAAAGTATCCAGAAAATAATTTACATAAATTTATAACATTTTTCGAGCAAGTCTATCCATTCCAGGCAACTGAAAAAAAGATTGACCATCCCATTGCTAAAGTTTTATCAGATGCTCAAATAATTGATTTCTGTGAGCCAAAAAAAGGAAAGAAAAGATTGAAAAAAGCATACCTCGAGCTTCAACTTTACAGAGATTTTTCTTTAAGTCAAAAAGGATGGTTTAAAAGTATTCTTGAGATTCTTTTGAGACAGGAATTCTATACAGCACATGCAAAAGAAAAGTATACTCCCTTATTCGATGACCTTATTGATACTTTACAAAAAGAACAGAGAGCATTAAATCGAAAATATGATCGGGTTTTACAAAAAGAACTTTCTACCACCAGCGAAGAATTAAAAGAACTTAAGAAAAATCTATCCGCAATGGTCGGTCGAAATGAGAGAGGAATTCAAACACTACTCAAAATCACGAGTAAAAACCATACGAGTCTCCTTGCTCTTGTAGATCGAAAGGCTAGAATCATGATTGCCGTAAATGCGATTATTATTTCTATTGTTATTGGAGACTGGATTATTGTACAGGATGGTTTTCAGCAAAGCTTCTGGCCTGTAATGGTCTTAGCAATTGCATCTTGCGCATCTATTTTTTATTCCATCCTAGCGATCTGGCCAGCTTCAACTCATGGTACTTTCACTGAAGATGAAATCAGAGATAAAAAAGGAAATATTTTGTTCTTTGGAAATTACCATAAGATGCATCAACAAGATTTTGAATGGGGTATGTTACAAATGATGAATGACAGCAACTATTTATACCTATCAATCATCCGGGACATCTATTATCAAGGTCGCGAATTACAAACCAAATATAGTCTGATCCGACACTCTTTGGTTGTCTTTTTGATTGGTTTATTTCTTTCCGTGATTTCCTTTTTTATTTTAAAAGCAATCTAAGACTCGACTATATTTTAACCGATTTATTGAAACTTAAAACTATAAGCCAAAGAAACAATAGTCGAATTAAAAATCGCTAATTGGTATGCTCCAAGTGGGCCGTCACCAAATTTCTGACCTAGTCCATTCTTTCCTCCAAAATATCGATTGTAAGCATTTTTTCGATTGTAAACATTATAAACGGTAAAAATCCAATCGCCTTTCCATCGTTTTGCTTTGGTAGAAATATTATGAATTCGCCATGAAAAATCCAATCGATGGTAATCCGGTAATCGAGAATTATTTCTTTCTAAAAATATAGGCACCGGAATATTATCAACCAAAAAAGTAGCATTCGGAATGGTATAAGGTCGTCCAGTTTGATACGTAAAATTAAAGCTAAAAGTGTTATAAGCATTCGCAACAAAATTCACCGTTCCATTCAAAACGTGAGGGCGGTCGAAATCGGAATTATACCATTGATTATTACTGATCCGATCGCCTACTTCAGGAGCATAAAACTTACGTATACTTCTTGACCAAGTGTAATTAAGCCAACCGTTGATATTTCCCTCTGGCTTTTCAAAACTAAATTCTAAACCATAGGATTTTCCATCTCCTTGCAAGACATCTTGTTCGATAAATTTCTTTAAGAAAAAATCTGCTCCAGGTTTGTAATCTAAGACATTCTTGATCGTTCGATAATATCCTTCTAAACCAACAGCAATTTTATTATCCTTGATATTTCGATAAACTCCAAGGCTATAAGTATGACCAGCCTGAGGTTTAATATATGGATCAGAACTCTTCCATCTTGAAGTCGGCAGAGGGGTGGTACTGTTATAAATATTTTGTAAATACTGGCGCGTCAATGCATAACTAGCTTTAAGAGAAGTGTTTTCAGAAACTTTCCAGCGCATACCAAATCGAGGCTCTAAACCACCATAAGCTTTTACCAAATCTCCATTCCCATAATCGGTCTGAGAGATGATATTCTCTTTGGTTTCGAGGTCGTCATATTCCGCTTTTTGAAAAGGACCAACCAACATAAAACTAGAAATACGCAAACCTAAAGACATTGCAATTTCTTCTGTCGGGTTCCAATCTACATTCGTAAATGCAGAGATCTCATAACTTTGTTCCTCTGGTAAAATCACTTGCTCCACTCGCTCATCACCACCGGGTAATAGCTCCCCTGGATTCAACAGCGTTCGATCAATTTGCAAACCTCCAGAATAGGACCATTCTTTATCTTTAGAGCCTGGATTTATAAATTCTGATTGTAGGCTTTGATAATTAATAGCCGATTTAAAAGTGATTAGATTGGTCGAATTATCTTGAGGGAAAAATATTTGAGGATTATAATTACTAGACACTAAAGTTGTTCGTAAAAAAGATTCACCACCAAAATTATGCAACCAATTAAGTGTTCCATTTACCGTGAGATAATCATATTGATTACTGGTTGCCGTAATGTCTCCGATTTTTGATGTGATGTCCAATTCATAAAAATCGTGGCTGTAAAAACCAGTCGCAAAAAAGCTATTCCTTTCGTTTGCTTGATATTTTATTTTAAAAGTACCATCCCAAAAATTTGCGGTCGTGTTCTTTAGTCTTTCTATTTTCGAAAAAATAAAATCATTAAAAGACACCCTCGTCGATGCCATGACACTTAATTTATTTTTGATGATTGGCGTTTCTATCGCTACCCTACTGGAGACAAATCCAACACCTCCAGTCAGTGTAAATTTCTGGGCTTCCGGATTTTTAACTTTAATATCCACCACTGAAGAAATTCGTCCACCATACTTTGCCGGCATATTTGCTCGATACAAATCTACTCCTCCGACCGCATCTGGCGTAAACACTGAGAACAAACCAAACAAGTGGGTAGGATTATAGATAGGTGCATTATCTAAAAGGACAAGATTTTGATCTAAAGAACCTCCTCTAATAGACAATCCATTACTCGCCTCACCTGCCGAACCAACGCCTGGCAACATCGTTAAACTTCGCAAAACATCTACCTCACCAATTGCTGTTGGTAGCGTTTTAATTTTATTCGCTGATAATTGTTGAACGCCCATAACGGTCCGCTCAATATTCTGACGAGTATTCTGACCACTTACCGTAATATTCTCTAATTGATACCCTTTCGTTTCTAAATTGATCGTGATGGTGGTACTCTGATCAATGTTAATAGTTGTCGTATCATTTTGAAAACCGATACACGACGTGATGATTCGATACTCATTTTTGTCTAGCTTCACTTCAAACTGTCCATCGATATTCGTCGGCCCTCCACAATCGCAAGGGACGATAAAAATGTTAGCAAATTCAACGGGCTCTTCGCTTAGTTTATCTACGGTTTTTATAATAATGTCAAAATCCTGAGCTTGGAGACTGAGGAGAAAAAAACAATTTATAAAAACAAAAAGAAATGTAATTTTTTTAATCATAATGATGCAAGTGAACAAATTAAAAAGTTAATAAGTTAGCAGACTACCAAAAGAATAAACTGACACATTAGCAAGCTTCCAATTCATTATTCACTTGTTAATTTATTCTTCTGTTAAACAATCACGGCCAACCTTCCGGCTTTGTACCTGTTCTAAAAAAACTATCTTCACAAGGATAAGAGCAAGGGAACATTGCACAGTCTTCTAATCTAATATTCGGATCAGGATCAACTGGAGATGCCAGGATATTTGATCGATCGATAAAGATACGTTTGGTAGAAACACCTGCTGCTGTAAATTGCCCAAGGATCACTTCTTCCTCGTCATCAGGACTGATAAGGTTACCGATTAATGCAGAAGGAGGTGGAGCATTGAGTCCGCTATTTTCACTGACCAATTGATTGATGATTTTAAAGTAATCATAAGAAGATTCATTCAGGGTCAACTGCTGAACTTCGACTAAAACATCTTGCGCTCTAAAGTATGGAACCGCAGCAATCTCTCTAGCAATAATTTCCGTTCCATCAGAAAGTCGATCACTAAAGATCGGTAATTGATCTCCGTAGCGGATCATCCAGCAATCTGTTTCACATAAATAATCATAGTATTGAGGTGCCCAAGGTGGAATATTTGCTTCTACACAAACTCCGTTTCGACAAACTCCACGAACACAAGTTTTGCACACCGTAAGCGGTTCGAAAGTTCGATGTTTCCAGAGGTAAAAATTTTTTGTTCCTGCAGGATCTTTCCAATCGACTTTTACGCTATGACCAGCTTGAAATTCATTCGACGTCGCATCGTATCTTACTTCATCAGAAAAATCTGCTTTGAGTTGATCAATAGCTACGGCCTCTGTTACCGTTTCAATCTTAGATTCTATTTTTCTGCCATCTGCTAATGTTGCATAGAATTTCCAACGTTCTCCTTCTACACTGGCAAAATCAGGAGGGCAGGCATAGGTTCCGAATTCATCTTCTGTGAATTCTACAAATTCTCCGGTGTCCACATTTTCTAATTTTACTTGAGCATTGGAAACTGATTCTAAGGAATATCTTTCTAGCGCAAATACTGATCGTTTGATGGTGGCTGAAGAAATCCCCGGTTCTGTCAAAGCGTAGGCATCGATAAAAATTAGATTGTCCAGATAGTCGAATTCGGGTTCGATTGGGTCGACACAAGATTGAAAAGTAGAGCTGATCGACAGGAGGAACAATAAATAAAAAAGGGTAAATATTTTGACTTTCATCGGGTCATATTATTAAGGTGGTCTTTAAGTATCCAATCTAAACAAAAAAAATCAAATTTAGTTGAAGAACCTCTATGTATACAAAAACAGCCATGAAATAATTACTATTTCATGGCTGTTAGGACTAAGATTAGACTTTATTCTATTAATGTCCTTATTATTTCTTGTTCTTAGATCTTCTTATTTTTGATTGTTTTTTCTCTATACTTGCTCTCTCATTTTTCTTTTCTAATTTCTTAATTTTAGCTTTCATTTTTTTGATCTCAATTCTATGCTTTTTCTTTTCCTTAGCTTTCAACTTCTTAGTTTTCTTTAACGTACTTTCCAGCGTTTTTACTTTCTTTTCTGTTTTATTAATTTTACTAGATTTACTCATGATGT
>CAKZTD010000330.1 GCA_937921595.1 uncultured Saprospiraceae bacterium | reverse complement strand
TTTTTATTACTGATGGTCGAAAGACGATAACTTTGATATCCTTGAGTATTGAAATATCGAACCATGTTGGGGAAGTCAACATTCCGTTGAATGAGGTCGTTATAATGAATTTGATTTTCTACTTTCAAACCACTCATAAAGGAACTGAAAGCCAACCAAGAACGGCCACCTTTAACAGGAGAAATACTATAATTAGAGGCGAAATGATAGTCAGCGTTTTTTAATCGAACTTCAATATTATTTATTTGCTCGAGATATTTAGGTTTTAAATCAGGACTTTCAGTGATGACCGTCCCATAGGATTCTATAAAAAGTAAATAGATGTTTGGTTTGGTTTTTAATTGAAAATCAAGAAAATCAGTATATAGATTTGTTTCAATATTTTCGAATTTATGGGCATTGGGAAGGCTTGTACTTTGTACAATTTTAGGGCTTAGCCAATGAATATCTATCAGTTTTTGGTGACTTAGTTTATAACTTGAAACAGTAGAATAAATAAGTGTAAAAAATAAAAGGAATCCCATCAATATTCGAGTGGCCAAATGTGATCGAATTAGTTCGAAATTTGCAAGTAGTTTTTTTATTAAAAAAACAAAAAGAGCTCCAACCGCAATAACAAAAATAATAGTTAGAATATAAAGCAAAGTTGCGTTCCCGCTAAGGCTATTTAAAAAGATAGGCAAGACCTCACTAAGTAGAACATAATCATTTTGAAAAGCAGGCGTAATACCGTAGAATTTTTGATTGAACTCGTAGTAGATATTATAAACGAAGTAGAAAATAAAACAGAAATAGAGTAGTCGTTTCAACCATTTGTTAGATGGTTTTATAAAAAAGAAAAGATTTGTGAAAAGTAAAAACTCTCCGGATATTTTAATGAAATGATAGGTGTGTCTTCCAAATAACATATGCATTCGTCCAGTCCAAGAACCGGCATTAATGGTTGGACCATCTGTCAATCCAAGATGTCTCACAATGCCAACGTAGTTTTGAAAATAGAGCAAACTATTGATCAATAGAAATAATCCCAAAAAACTAAAAAAGGCTCGTTTATTTAAAGACTCATTCTTCATTTATAGCATCACTTTTTTATTTTAAATAAACTCCTAATTGATAAAAGGCTTTTCACGTTTGGAAATAGAGTTTAAATCTATCCTTTCTTTGTAACCTCTGTGCCTCCTTTATGACCTCCGCGTCCTATTTCCAAAACACCAAAAAAACTCTTTCCAAAAGAAAAACAAACCAAGCCTCCAGCAATCAATAAAGCAGGAAGATAAATTACTTCCGGTAATAAAAAAACCGAAACTAAACTCCCCATCAAAATGACTGCAATCACCTGAGCAAAATAATCCCTAGACTCTTTTTGTTCTTTCGGTTTAAAAAACAAAAGCACAACAACATAAGAATACCTCAAGCAACCAATACCCAGAATCCACCAACCGATCTTCTCCTGATGATACAGAATACACGACAGAGTAAAAACAAAAAAGGCATCCGTTTCCATATCCAGATAGGCACCAAACTCTGAAGTCGTTTTAAATCTACGAGCCAGATAACCATCCAGACCATCAAGTATTAAAACAACAAAAGCAATACTTCCTATCCAAAGATCCGAAAGTTCAGAGAAACAAAACACCGTTCCAAGTAAAGCACACAGCCGAAGGCTAGTTACTAGATTAGCAGATTCAAATAAAAAAGAAAAACCGCCAAGCCGCTTTCCATTAAAAACAAAAAGCGCTACAAATGATATTGCAGCGCTTATAGCTAAAAAGCTTATATTTTTAAAAATCAACAAAACGACAAGAGAAGTCAAAAGAACAACAGCATGCACCGTCATCCATCGCTCAATCCATCGCATTGATTATTTAGATTTGTCCAGTTCAGGCATTGCACAATCCTCATCACCTTTCTTTCCACAAACCGTACAATCCCCAATTTTTTTCTTCAACATCGGATTGTTTGTAGAACAAGTTCCACGGAACTCCTGCCCAGTAACAACTTGTCGTAGATTGATTAAGATAAAAGAAAGTCCAAATACAAAAAAGATAACGGTCAGATAATATAAGAATTCCATTTTTTACTTTTTTTAAGTTCGAGATATTATTATAAGAACAATAATCTCAAAAAACAGTTTAATTTTGTGCCACAAAGATACAGCTTTTTTTTCCACTCTTTCAAGTTTAAAATCCGACAGAAGGAGGATAGTAACTTGAAAGGAAGAAATAAAGCAAGTTTGTAACTTGCACAGCAAAATTAAAAAGTAAAGATTCTTATCTAACTTTTAAAAATATAACTATATAACCACATCAAGAGCATGGACAAAAAATTACAAGCATTCGCCCGACTCCTAAAAATTATGGATGAACTCCGTGAGCAATGTCCTTGGGACAAAAAGCAAACCCTTCAAAGTCTTCGAAACCTTACCATTGAAGAAACCTACGAACTAGCTGATGCTATTCTCGAAGAAGACATGGATGAGATCAAGGAAGAAATTGGAGACATCATGCTCCATATGGTTTTTTATGCCAAAATCGCCGACGAAAAGAAAGCCTTCGATATTGCAGATTCACTCAATGCCGTTTGTGAAAAACTCATAAACCGTCATCCACATATATATGGTGATGTAAAAGTCAAAGATGAAGAAGAAGTCAAAAAGAACTGGGAGCAGCTAAAACTCCAAGAAGGCAAAAAATCTGTACTCTCAGGAGTACCAAACTCTCTTCCAGCCATGGTGAAAGCTTACAGAATGCAAGATAAAACAGCCCAGGTAGGTTTCGAATGGGAAAATAAAGAGCAAGTTTGGGAGAAAGTAGAAGAAGAGATGAATGAATTCAAGCATGAAGTAACAACAAATGCTTCTTTTGATAAAAAAGAAGAAGAATTCGGCGATATCCTTTTTTCATTAATCAACTACGCCCGTTTCGAAGGGATAGACCCAGAAACAGCCCTCGAAAAGATCAATAAAAAATTCAAAAAGCGTTTCGAATACATCGAAGCAAATGCCAATAAAGACCTCAATGATATGACTTTAGAAGAAATGGATCACCTTTGGGATGAAGCAAAAAGCAAATAAGTATTAACAAGCGCAGCAAGTTTTGCCCACTATTTCGACGCAGGAGAAATCTATCCCTTCAAAAGAGCCATGCGATTTTGAATTTCCCCCCAAAACTCTTTCAATATCCCAAAAAATAACCTACCTTTGCAGCCGCTATAACTGATTCCAGAAATCACTATTGGTAAACTTTTAAATTTAAACGTCAAATGGCAAATTATTTAACGAAAGAGGAGATAGCAAATATCTTCACAGAGTACGGAGGAAAAGAAGGAAACTCCGGATCAACAGAAGGGCAAATTGCTCTTTTCTCACACAGAATTAAAGGTCTTTCTGATCACTTGCAATCTAACAAAAAGGATCACTCGTGCAGACGGACACTTTTAACCTTAGTTGGTAAAAGAAAAAGATTATTAAGATACCTTGCTTCAAAAGATATTACAAAATATCGTGAATTAATTGAGAAGCTCGGTCTTCGTAAATAAAATATCCAAAAGGAAGGTGTTCATAAGTTGTAACACTTTCCTTTTGTTTTTCGTACCATTAGGTACTTTAGATGTAGCGTAAAGAGATACATAAACAGTTTTTTATTTTTTACTTCTTTGATGGTTGCCTCATTATTTTATCCATTCTTGCATAATTCCTGATTCACCATCGCCTATTTATATATTACAATATCAATCTCATCTCTTCGCTGATTTCCAATTTTTGGAAATAAGACTCATAAAACTCGAAAATATCTGGTTTGAAATTGAGCTTGCTCAATCGACGATCTACTTATTTTATACAAATCTTACTAGATAAGTGAGAGGACAGGATTATGATGATTTATTTTTGATTTAAGAAAAGTAAATTAACGTAATTTCGTCGAACTATTTATTCTAGTGAGTGCGGTTTGGTGTAAAGCACAAATGATAAATTCAGCTTTATACTTATTAATGAAAAAATCATAAAATTCAAATCCAAATGGGATCGCAAACTCCTATTAGCACATCGTTCAATCTACCTGATGGTAGAGAAGTCACAATTGAAACAGGAAAATTAGCAACTCAAGCAAACGGCTCAGTAGTCGTTCGTCTAGGAGATACCATGCTTCTTTGTACTGTTGTTTCATCTACTCAAATGAGAGAAGGGCAAAGCTTCTTCCCGCTTTCTGTAGATTATCAAGAAAAATTTGCGGCAGTTGGCCGTATTCCTGGAAACTTCTTTCGTAGAGAAACAAGACTTTCAGATTACGAAATTCTAATCTGTAGATTAGTTGATAGAGCAATCAGACCTTTATTTCCTGATGGTTATATGTTTGATACGCAAGTCATTATCAGCTTAATTTCTGCAGATAAAGAGACTTTACCGGATACATTAGCAGCATTGGCAGCTTCGGCAGCATTGGCTGTTTCTAATATTCCATTTGCAGGACCTATCTCTGAAGTAAGAGTAGCAAGAGTAAATGGTGAATTCAAAGTAAATCCTGTTCGTTCAGATATGGAGAATGCGGATATGGATATCATCGTTGCAGCAACTATGCAAGACGTAATGATGGTGGAAGGAGAAGCTAAAGAATGTGTAGAGGCTGATTTAATCGAGGCCATCAAGATTGGACACGAGGCCATCAAGGTTCAAGTTCAAGCTCAGTTAGACTTAGCAGAGCTCGTTGGTGAAAAAGCAACGGTAAAAAGAGTTTTCGAAGGAGCAGAAGTTGACGAAGATCTAAAAGCTAAAGTGAAAGGATTGATCGAAGCAGGTTTGATCAAAGTAATCAAAGGTGCTCACAATAAGTTTGATAGAAAAGACGGCTTCAAAGCGGTTAAAGAGAAAATGAAAGAAGATCTTCTAGAAGATCTAGGAGAAGAAGCTTATGAAGAGAAGATTGATGAAGCTAAAGTATATTATAATAAGATACAAAAAGCAACGATCAGAGAAGTGGTGATGAGCGAAAAGATTCGCTTGGATGGTCGTGGACCAAAAGATGTGCGTAACATCTGGTCTGAGATTGATTATTTGCCTGCAACTCACGGTTCTGCTGTCTTTACTCGTGGTGAAACACAAGCATTGACGTCTTTGACATTAGGAACTAAGATGGATAAGATGATGGTAGATAGTGCATTGGATTTTCACTTCGAACATTTTATCTTACATTATAATTTCCCAGCATTCTCTGTTGGAGAGACTAGACCTATGAGAGGTCCTGGTAGAAGAGAAGTCGGTCACGCAAACCTTGCTGGTCGTTCTTTAAAACAAGTTCTTCCAGATGATAATCCTTATACGATCCGTATCGTTTCTGATATTTTAGAATCTAATGGTTCTTCTTCTATGGCAACGGTTTGTGCTGGTTCATTAGCATTAATGGATGCAGGAGTAAAAATCAAAGCACCAGTTTCAGGTATTGCGATGGGAATGATTTCTGATGGAGAGCGAAATGTAATTCTTTCTGATATCCTTGGAGATGAGGATGCAGTTGGAGATATGGATTTCAAAGTAACGGGCACTGCTAAAGGTATCACGGCTTGTCAAATGGATATCAAAGTTGATGGTCTTCCATACTCTTTATTAGAAGAAGCATTGGAGCAAGCTAGAGAAGGTCGTCTTCATATCCTAGGAGAGATGAATAAAACGATCGCAGAAACAAGAGATGATTACAAACCTCATGCTCCAAGAATTGTAGAGCTGATCATCGAGAAGAAATTTATCGGTGCAGTGATCGGACCTGGTGGAAAGATTATCCAAGAACTTCAAGCAGAGACAGGTACCATTATCAACATCGAAGAAGTGGATGATAAAGGTGTGGTTAATATCTCTAGTAATGATAAACCTTCCATCGATGCAGCATTGAAGCGTATTAAAGCAATTACTTTCGTGCCAGACGTTGGTGATGAGTATGATGCAAAAGTTGCTTCGGTTATGCCTTATGGTGTATTTGTTGACTTCATGGGTAATAGCGGATTATTACACGTTTCTGAGATTTCTCATACTCGTATCGATAGAGTAGAGGATGTATTCAAAGAAGGTGATCCGGTAAAAGTGAAGTTGATCGGTATCGATCCAAAGACAGGAAAGTTCAGACTTTCTAGAAAAGCGTTGATTCCTCGTCCAGACGAAAATAAAAACTAAGTAGACGTAAACGATTAAATTTAATCTGTTTAATACTTAGCTTTAAAAAGTAAGGAATGATAGCAGATTAGAACTTGTTTACTTAGCTTTTTCAAAATATATTTTTAAAAAATAAAAACTAGTACGGTTTTTGCCTTTTTGAAGATAACAAACTATAACTCACCTCGGCTTTGATTTACTTCAGGGTCGGGGTGTATTATTTTTTATTCCCTCGGAACTTTTTACCCTCTTTTTTTGTATTAGAAATGAAATGGCTACTGCTAGTCTATTTTAGTTAAAAAGTCAAGTTTTTTTTAAATTAAAAACAACTTTTTAAAATTTAATACGTATTATTATAAAGCAACATTAAATAACCGAAAGAAAGCCCGTTCGAACATGCGTCAATTAAAGATTACAAATAAAATTACCGCCAGAGAAAGTTTGGCTCTAGACAAATATCTCAATGATATTGGAAAGATTTCAATGCTTAATGCGGATGAGGAAGCCGAAATGGCTCGTAGGATTCGCGAAGGCGATCATGATGCACTGGAACGATTGACTAAATCTAACCTTAGATTTGTAGTTTCTGTAGCTAAGCAGTACCAAAATCAAGGACTTTCTCTTTCTGACTTGATCAATGAAGGAAATGTTGGGCTCATGAAAGCAGCTAAGCGTTTTGATGAGACTAAAGGATTTAAATTTATCTCTTATGCAGTTTGGTGGATTCGGCAAGCTATTCTACAATCTATCGTAGAATATTCAAGAATAGTTAGACTTCCATTAAATAAGGTTGGTTCTTATAATAAAGTAAACGAAGCTTTCCTTTCATTCGTTCAAGAACAGGAACGTGAGCCTACCAATGAAGAATTAGCGGAGGTATTGGATATGACGCCAAAGGAGATTAACAATATGCTCAAAGGAAATGGACGTCATTTATCTTTTGATGCACCATTGAGTGGAGATGAAGGAGATTCTACGATGCTAGATTTAATAGCTAGTGAGAATGGTATTCTTCCGGATAATAAATTAATGGAGCAGTCACTTAAGGATGAAGTACAACAAGGCCTTTCTATTCTTTCTCCTAGAGAGGTAGAAGTATTGTCTTCTTACTATGGATTGAACAATTATAAGTCATTGACTTTAGAAGAAATTGGTGAGCTTTATGGTTTGACAAGAGAAAGAGTTCGTCAAATTAAAGAGCGTGCTATTAGAAGATTAAGAAAATCATACAATCGAAATAACTTAAAATCGTACTTAGGATAGCGAATAACCAAAACCAAAAAGCTTACTGAATCTCAAGATTCTCAAAAAATATAAAGTCCACTTCTTAATTTTCTAAGAGGTGGGCTTTTTTATTTAATTTTGTCCTGACTCGTAAATTAAAATACACGCACACACACTTCCACCTACATATGAAATATAATATACTGTTTCTTTTTATTTTTCTCAATTTTCTATCTTGCAAAAGTGATCCTGCTCTAGAAGATACTCCTTCTGAAAAAGTAAATGACAACTCAGTTCCTGAAATTACTAACCAACCAACAAAACTGATCGTTGGACTAGATTATCTTCGACTGCGAGCTGCTCCAGGTGAAAAAGGGAAAGAGATCGCTATGTTAAAAAAAGGAACGGTTCTGTTTGAAACAGGAGAAGTTAGTGATTTCACTTCTCGGATTAAATTACGTGGAGTGTGGTTTGAAGAACCTTGGGTAAAAGTCAAAACAGATCAAGGAATCGAAGGCTGGGTTTTTACTGGAGCAGTAACTTTTGATATCGATAATCCTACAGAGTTTTCAGAGAAAATATTAAACACGAGACTCAAAAGTTTCTTTGGAAATGGAATCACCAAAGAATTACATTCGTATAGAAAAGGTTACCATTCGGCGAATACTAGTGAGGATTTCTCTATTGTTTACAGAAAAGGAGAACAACTTCGAGATACAATGGTTACCATTCTAGAGAAGAAGATTAATGTGACGGCATTGGATTATGAAAAACTACCAGATTTGTTTTGGGTAGAACAAGCTTTGCCAGGATATGAAACGGCATTAGCTGCAGAAGGAACGATTTATTATTTATTTAAAAATTTTAAAACGTATCTTAAACTAGCTAATAAAACAACAGGAAAAGAAGATGATGATTTTGTTCAATTGAATTTAAAAGTAAATGAATCAGATAGTATAGAATATTTTTTCCCATCTTGGTTTCTACAAACCTGGGATTATGGTGGGCATAGTTTGCTAGGACAGGGAACTCATCTTAATATCTTGACAGAGGCAGATAAAAACCTGAAAAAAAGTGATCTATTTCTTGATGAAACGATAGATATTAAGAATCAAATTCTTAATGATATTTCTGAAAAACATATTACTTATTGGGAACCTGCAGATAAGATTAGAAAAGAATTAGATAATATCCTCGAAGCTGATCTCAGTATTATGACTACTGAGGATAAAATACAAATCGAAACTCGAAGACCAATGTTCGATAATCCTAAAGCTAATGGAATCGAAGTGAATCATAAATCTGGAATGAACGGAGATTCCGAATAAGTGACGGATCAAATTTATTGAAAACGCCGTCTAAAAATTAGTAAATGAAAAGTCATTTTTAATGCGAATAATATTTTTCCTTTTAACCTTAATATTTACTGCCGTCATCATTGTCGTCGGAGTATCATTCATTGCCCAATTTCTAAAAAACTTCCAACCTGGAAAATCTCGTGTTGCGGAAGATGTAGAAAAAATGAAGGCAGCACTTCAGCTTTTCATCAATGATTTAGTTCCTTGGAAAAACGAAGAATTAGACCTACTTTCTTTTAATCAAATTAATAAAAAGATTAGCAAAGGATTGATTAAAACGGGGCAAGGAGTCATTACCTCAATTTACCATGAGCCAATGATCGCTTGGTCATATAAACGTTATGTTGGAGGCGGAGATAATGCGGTTATTTATGCAAGCACCAGTCATCATGAATTTGTTTTTCGAATTAGAAATAAAGGAACCTTCGTGATGATTGATAATGAAGACATCGGAGAGATTCGCAATAATGGAGTGCTTTATAGTGTGAAAACGGATAGACTCCTGGCAAGAATTAATAAAGAAAGTAGTAAATTAGCACTACCAATTTTAATCGGAGATAAGGAGGTGGCTACTCTGAAAAGTCAGGATTATGTGAAGCAAACCAATGCTCGTGCCTTCGAACTGATCGCAGATATGAATAAGGAAGAAGAAGCAATTCTCTTATCACTTACTATTTTAGAAATGGTTACCGAAGAATTTGACTAGATCAGTTTTAACAATAATCTAACAAAAATTGGAGTACCAAACTAATTTGATCAGCGTCTAAATAGTGATGTTTTAAATTAATTTTAGGTCAATAAATAAATATGAAAAAGCTAATACTCGCAACTTTCCTTTTTATCTCCTCTTTTCAATTTGCAACTGCTCAGGAAAATTTTGATGATCTATTCAAAGAAATGGAGAAAATGCAGCAAGAAATGATCAAGCAATTAGGTCAAATGAATCTGGAAGGATCTGGTCTTCAATTTTTTATGGATACTACTATCGTTCAAAAATTCGGAGACTTGGATATCGGTTTCAATGACGAATTATTGCAACAGCTTGATCCAAAAATGTTCGAAGGATTACTTGGCCAAATGCAAGAGGAACTTTCCAAAATGGATGAAGAAGATTGGGCAGAAATAGGAAAATTGTTCAAGAATTTTGAAAATATCATCCCGATGACTCCTCAAACCAATACACCGGGAGATTCCACGGATCCAAAAGATAAACCAGCGAAAAAAGGCGAAAAGAAACGTAAGATTTATAAAATGTAAGTTTTAAGGTTGATTTTCGAAAAACAAGTTTACTTTATCTCTCCTGATCTCTCTTTCTGAGAAGACATTGTTCTTTATTATCTAATATGGGATCAATGGTCTAATAATTGAATTATAATCTAATTATTTGCCCTTATTCAAAAAAAACCTTCTTTTCTGTTACAAAACCATTGGAATTGCTATTTTTGTTCCTCCTTGACGAACATTTCTACCCAAAACCTGTTTAATCTTAATAAAAGTTAAAACACCTGACAAATGAGCGTTCTAGATCATGCAAGATTAGTCATCTATAGAATCAATCAAAAAGGATTAGAAATCTTCCTAGTAAAAGGGGACGGTGAAAATGCTAAAGATTGGCAAATTCCTCAGGGAAACATCATTAGCCACCATGCTAATAACTTATCTGCAGAAGAAAGAATGATTCATCTGGAGCCTATCGAGGACGGTGATGAACTACACAGAGGGCTTGCAATCGAATGCGAATGGCATGAAATCCCATCAGTAAGAGCCATGATCAAGCAAGATGTCCGTATTGTCAAAGATCAAATCAAACAACATATTCCAGAATTAGAGCAAGGTACTTTCTTTGCGGTCAAAGAAGCAGTTAAAAAAGTGCTGCCTCACGAATATGCCATGCTCAAAGAGCTGAAAGAAGTGATCATTGATCGGAATCAAGCCAAGTCTATCTAAATAATTTTCAAAATATGTCTTTAATTAGCCTTTGTAAAAGTGTGTTCGCATTTTTATTACTCACCAATATCCCTAATTGTCAATTCGAGCCCAAATGGCATCAACCAGAAACTCCAGCAAAATTAAGATTAGTCTTAGGTTTGGAAGATTGTGGAAATGAACAACTAGAAAACAAGATGCTCATGATGGAACAATTGTTTTCAGAAAGACTAAAAGATAATCGAGTGTTTTATAAAAGCGTCAGTTCAGATATCAATAAAAAAGAATTCACTTTAGATATCATTAAGCTTGCAGATGAAACGAATTCAATTCAGAAAGTTAGAAAATATTTAGTGCAGAATGTAGGACTTGAGATGGTTACAGCTTACCAAGTAAAAGATCAAATTATAAAATCCTGGATTGAGAATGATTTAAAAAAGGATAGTGTTGAAAATATGATTGACCTCAATTATATTCAAGGATCTCAATATAGAAAATATCCAGAAGCGGTAATTCTTGCCTGTAAAAAAGAAAACTTAGCTCAGTTAAAAGAAGTGATTGCTAAACATGAAAGGACTACTGATATCGCATTTCGCTGGGGAGAAAATAAGGGCATTTTTCAGGATGATCCAAATCCCTATGCATATTTATTATATGGTTTTAACAAAAGAAATAAAGATAGAATTACCTCAAAACATATCACTGAAGCAAGTCCAACACCAAGTCAATACACAGGTCAAATTGAGATTATAGTAAAGATGAACAAAGAAGGTGCAGAAGCTTTTGGTAAAATGACGGAGAAAGCAGCCAATGATGGAAATCGAGAGATTCTGATTATGCTTAATGATGAAGTTTACTCTGCTCCTAGAGTCAATGAAGGTATATATGGCGGCTCTTGTTCTATCTCTGGGGATTTTGAATTAGAAGAAGCAGAACAATTAGCTAATTTATTGAATAGTCAAGCATTACCCTGCGAAGTGAAAATCCTAAGCGAAAATGCGATTGCAGAATAAACTCATTTTGATTAAGATCATTAAACACGAAGCTCTAACGGAGTGCTCGATGGACTAATCCTTGGTTTCATTTTTCAAAAAAGCATATCCTTAATTCTGAGCTTCAAATAATTGACTATTACAAAAAGCAATATAATTTTTAATCTTTAATTGAGTATCTGTTAATTGATCCAATAAAATCTGTTCATTATTCTTTTCAAGTTTTAAAGAAATAAGATGTGTTTTTATTTCACTATCCAAGAATTCATACCCTGCAATCCCTTCTGAAATTGCACTGTCTAATTTTTCCGAATCTGGTTTTTTAAGATTATCAATAGCTGTTTGAAAGTGTAAACTAAGCTTATTAAAACCTTCTGTAAAATCCTTCGAATTATTAAATCGAACCAAAGATTTTAAATAGGGGAGTGAAGAATAAAAAGCAGGATCTTTTACATGGATTTGATCTTCTTGAATATTTTTAATCAGGTTATTTAAAGAATTTTGCAAATGATCATATTGCTCATGTAAGCTAATATCCAATTTATCTTTTTTAATCACATTCAACTTCTTCAATTGATCATTAGAATAATTTAAAACCTCTTGAACCGCTTCTGGTTGAGGAACAACTAAATTCGAATCAACCAACAATTTCTTTTCTAAAAAAGCATAAATCAAAGGATCTTGATCCATTTTCTTTTGAAGGTTTGTGGATAACTTTTCAAAAGTATGATCTTGCGAAGATTGACAAGATAAGATAGAACTAAAGATGAGAAAGAGTAAAATAGGTCGAATCATATAATTAAAATTGAAGTTGTTCAAGAATGTATTCTGAAATTAGTTGTTTGTGCTTGGTTTCTAAGACAAAGCTAATTTTTATTTTCGTAGCCGTAGCTACGGGAATAAAAATAGCTGAAGTATTTAGGAATCAATGACTTGCAAATAATTCATCAATTCATTTTTGAAAAACTTCCTTATCAAATATAAACTCCGT
Source organism: uncultured Saprospiraceae bacterium (assembly GCA_937921595.1). Taxonomy (GTDB): domain Bacteria; phylum Bacteroidota; class Bacteroidia; order Chitinophagales; family Saprospiraceae; genus JAHDHW01. Next base: position 7,247 of record CAKZTD010000330.1, on the reverse strand, counting down.
AGAGCAGACCACAAAATTTAAACCTGAATCCCGAATCAAAATTTCCATTTCCAATTTCGCTTTTTTACCTTTGCCTGAAATAAATCTTACCAATTATGTCTTTAGAAAACATTGCTATAGGGAACACAAAATATCAGTTTGAAAATCAAACTAAATTTTATCGAGGAAAAGTCCGCGATGTTTATACCATCGATGGACAATTGGTAATGGTTGCTTCAGATCGAATATCTGCCTTTGATCACATTTTACCAAGACCGATCCCTTATAAAGGTCAGGTGCTTAACCAAATCGCTGCATACTTTTTAAATGCAACTCGTGATATTGCCCCGAATTGGTTGGTGGATACTCCTGATCCAAATGTAGCTGTTGGTATTGCTTGTGAACCTTACCGGATAGAAATGGTGATCAGAGGTTATATGGCTGGGCATGCTGCGAGAACTTACAAAGCTGGAGAAAGAATGTTATGTGGCGTTCCTCTTCCGCAAGGGATGAAAGAGAATGATAAATTTCCAAATCCGATCATCACACCAGCTACTAAAGCCGAGGAAGGGCATGACGAAGATATTTCAAGAGCAGATATCATTGCTCAAGGAATTATTCCAGAAGATGAATATATCCAGTTAGAAAAATATACGAGAGCTCTATTTCAGAGAGGAACAGAAATGGCAGCCGAAAGAGGATTGATTTTGGTGGATACAAAATATGAGTTTGGAAAAAAAGATGGAAAAATTTATTTGATTGATGAAATCCATACACCGGACAGTTCTCGATATTTTTATAAAGAAGGCTACGAGGAAAGACAAGCGAAAGGAGAAAAACAAAAACAATTATCCAAAGAGTTTGTTCGTGAATGGTTGATGGCCAATGGTTTTCAAGGATTAGAAGAACAGTTGATGCCAGAGATGCCAGATAGTTTTGTTGAGCAAATCACTGATCGCTATATTGAACTTTACGAATACATCACTGGAAAAACTTTCGAAAAAGGGGATAACACCAAAGTGGCAGATCGAGTAGAGCAGAATATTAAAAAATATTTCTCATAAAGAGGTACAATAAATCGATAAATAAAAGGGAGACATTTTTAAACTGTCTCCCTTTTAAGTTTTATTATTGACCATTAAGATAGTTTCTCATGTATTCAAAATGACTTCCCAAGTCGCCATTCTCCGTCACGGAAGCTCTTTTAATTACATCACTATTTTCATTCAACAACTCATCAAGGATGTCATTTATAAATTGTTCCCCAAAAGCTTTTGAAGCATCACGTGGTAATTCGTTCGGTAAATTATCAATCGTCATCATATCGACCACCTTATCTTGGTAGGGAAGATCTTCTTGCTCCGTTTCAGGATTAAATCCAAAAACAGGATTTGCAATAGTTGAAGCTTTAAGAGTAGAAGGAATAGAAGAAATCGGTGCAATATCACAAGTGACATCAGCAATTACTTTGATGGAAAAGTCAGGTGATCTCATGTCTTTTAAACTAAAAAATGCTGGAGCATCATTATCCCAATAAATTCCATTGATCATAATATCGCTGCTTCTTGCATAAGGCCCAAAACAACTTTCAAACAATCCTGGCTGACCATAAAATGTTTTTTTATCGAATGGAGAACCATCCTTTCTTTGAGCATAACTATCACCATTCAGTTGAGTATAAATAGCATGATCAAAAGTCTTATTTAAATAATCTTCTGGAGATACTTTTTGAATCCCCATGTCATCTAAGACCAAGGCTGCACCTTTTCCAACACGACCACTTCCTGTAAGGACAATCCTTATTGCAGGCAATTGAAGTTTTTTATAAATGAAAGTTGCTTCTTCATAATCAAGACAATCTTTCATCCGCTTTAAAGTATACAAACCGGTACGGGTTCCATAAGTCATGATTCCATTATGAGCACCTACCATTCCAGCAAACTTTCCAAAAGCGATTAATCGTTGACCTTTGTCATTGGTCAATACTTCATAATCAATCAATCGAATATTCTTTTCGACAATAGCTTGTAGCAGATTTCGATTATAAGACTGCTCTTTAATGGTATGCGAAAAGAAAAAATAAGTTTTGTCTGATTTGAGTTGATCAATAGGTACTTCTTTTACACCCATCAGCACATCGCAGTCAGATAAATCTTCTGACATAGGAATTCCTAGCCCCAAATAATTTTCATCAGGGAAACATCTTTTTGGAGAAGGCTGTACTGTTATATCTATATTCTTTTCTTTTATAAGATAGGCACATTGCTTAGGTGTCAAAGGAACTCTGGAATCTGGAGGCGTCTTTCCTTCGCGGATAATTCCAATCTTCATAGGGTATAGGTTTTATTTGGTATAAACGTCATTAAATGATCAATCAAAGAAACGCAAAAATAGTGCAAACTTTAAAAAAAACTATTTACAGTTTTACCTAAGTTTTCGAAAGACACTGATAGAGCGTGATTTTTTTTAAACCAAAAGAATATTAAATCAAGTCTTTAGGACGTAAAATAAAAAAATCAATGAAATACGCATTTATTTAAAAAATAATATGGTAATAAAGACGGTCATTAGGCACTGAAATTATAAAAAACAGCGAGAAAAAAGAGCAATATTTTTTTTCAATATTTGGGTGACATTTCTTCTTGTTGGCATGGATATTGGTTGTAACTGGACTGTCCGCATGTTTATCCCCTCAGGACAAATTCTCCCAATCCGCTTTACCCTCCACGTTAGATTTACAACCAGTTTTAATACATACATAACAACATTACCATGAAATCGAGAATTCCATTCTTATTCGTTTTTCTAATTTTTTGCTCTACTGTCCAAGCTAATAATGGCAATCCAACAAATGCTGATGCTACAGTAACTGCAACAGAAAAGACGAGCTATTCTTTAGATAAGATTTTTTATAATGATTTTGAGAACGACTACCTCTTTGTAGATTTCTTAAGTATCACTGATGATTTAACGCAGATTAATCTTTTACGTGACGACAAGTTGATGATGGAAGTCGATGTAAGAGATTTACCTGGCAATGCGATTTATGAATTAAATCTCAATCTGTTCAGATCAGGAAATTACACTATTGAACTAGTAACACTCGTAGGAGTGAAAATACACAAAGATATACTAATAGAATAGCTCTGTTTAGTTTTTTGGAATTTCTCATTTGGGTCGCTCATGCATTGCACTGAGCGATTTTTTTATGTCTACAATTCACTCCTCACTCCTGATTTCTCTTACTCCTGAAATACCTCCGCGTCGTCCAAAATATAATTCAAATAATCTAAATCTGAATCATTCAACCTCAATTTTCCACGGAAGGTCACCATGGCATCCTGTTTGAAACGCTTTTTTCGTTTTTTCAATTGAATATCCATAACCGTTTCAGGCCCTGCATTTCCACAAAAGAAACAACTCGTAAAAGGGAAGGCAGATAAGATGACAATGGTTTCATCACCAGTTTCTTCCAAAGGAATAACATAACCTTTGATCTGAATTCTTTGGCCGTCTAATTTTTTGATTGAAGGATGAAAAATAGGGTAGGCCACCATCGTTTTTAATTCCTCATTGAGTCGCTCTTCAAAATCTACTTTAGCTAAATGTTTCCAGGTAAGGTCATAATGGTTGTCAACAAAAGTATAACTTAAGGTATCTTCTTCAGGTGCATTTACTCCGATCGAATCAAGAATGGTGAGCGAAGGAGCTTCTTCCATCTTTGGAGTTGGTTCAGGAATTGGTTCTTCTTTATTTAGAAGTTGCAATATTCCAAAGCCAGTAAGAAAAACTAAAAGAAAGACGAGGACATATTTCATCAGAGTAATTTTCTGCTAAAATATAGAAAAGGTAGAATAGTCAAGAATTAATGGAAGAGAAATGACAATGGGAAAAGTTAAAGAAAAGAAAATCTCTATAGGGAGAGGTGAATGGTTGTTTATTTATTGGCCATTGATGATTAGTATGTTTCAACCAATGATCAATGACCAATATATTTAAAATGCTACTGTACAATCATCTTCTTAGTCAGTACTGCACCATCTTCTGTACGAACGTTTACATAGTAAATTCCTGCGTTAAGATTATCTGTATCAATCTCAAGACTCTTAGGTCCTTCATTCAATTGACCTTTAAAAACAGAATTAATTAACTGACCGTTTTGGTTGAAAACCTGAACACTGATATTAAGGTTGTTCGTTTTTAAATTTAAATCCAATTGAGCGGATGTTTTATTCACAAGTGTAGGATATAAGGAAACACTCAATAGATTTTCATCAATAGTTTGTACCGCAGTGGCATTTGATTCGAATTCATTAATAGAGTTAACATTTACAAATTGATATTTATCGTCTACCTTATTCCAAATGATTCCGATTACAGAAAGATTGTTTTTGTTCCAGTTAGGATCAACCTGAATCGCAAAATTCTGAGTGAATTCAGTACCTGCTGTAATTGTTCCATTCATCAAAGAGTTTCCAAATTCAGAATCCGTCAAAGCATCGCGGATCACAAAAGGATGAACAGCCGTTGTACTATTTGAAGCTTGGTTATTGATTACTCCATTTTCTAAAACATAAACACCTAGGTAAAAGTCTCCTGTCGCTTCTTGGAAAAATTTAGCCTTTGCGTCAACTGATAAAAATTCTCCAGTAAGATCAGCATTGAATCCTGTATTTGCAACTGGTGGAATTAAAGCATTCGCATCAACTATTTCTTTTGTCGATATTCTTTTTGCGGCAACATTACCATTGGTAACACCAAGATCTACATTACCTGCATAGAAATATGGTTGATATGGAGCATTAAAATTTTCAGAGAAAGCAGATCCAGGAGCACTACTTAAGTCTCCACTGTGATGAGCGCCAACAAATATTGCCGTTTCAGTATTATCTTCGATTAGGTGTTCAAAAAAGTCCCAACCCCAACTTCCACAATTTGGGCACCAGGTAGCAGTTACTTTCGTTAATAAAGTTTTCTGAACTTCGGGTACTTCCTGAGCAAACAAGCCTGTACACATCAATATCGCAAAACAAATAGTAAGTAGTCTTTTATGCATGTTAAAAGGATTTTATCTTTTAGTTAATAGGTTTGAAATACAAATATCGTTCTATTGTTTATTTTAAACTTGAGATTTAATTCAGATTGTCTTTCAATTACCATTAATTGGATGGTAGAATCTCTAATATTTACAACTTAGTCGTCCTATTGACAAGTTCTGAGGTCGCAACTTCTATCTGTTTTACTGGTAGAACAACAATCAAATTCGAATAAGGATTAGGCGAGATATATGCACAAAAAAAAGGGAAACGATCTTAGATCATTTCCCTTTTTTATATTCGATTAAGTTTTCTTAATTTTTACATTCAGAAATAATCGCTTTGAAAGTATCTGGATGATTCATTGCTAAATCAGCTAATACTTTTCTATTAAGACCAATCTCATTAGAAGAGAGGTGGTGTATTAATCTAGAGTAAGTTGTACCATTTTGACGAGCAGCAGCATTGATACGAGCAATCCATAAACGACGGAAAGCACGTTTCTTATTTCTTCTGTCTCGGTAGGCATAACCCCAACCTTTTTCAACTGCATTTTTAGCAACTGTATAAACATTGCTTCTTGCACCGAAATAACCTTTGGCTATTTTAAGGATTTTTTTGCGTCGAGCTCTGGACGCAACGGAATTCACTGAACGTGGCATATTAAATGTTTTTAGTACGATACAGAGGCCCCAAGGGACGCTTTTTTCCTGTATCCTCGTTAAAAATTAGATACTCTGTTTAGATACAAAGTAAATGTTTGATTCTTTTCTCATCAGCTTTGCTGACAAGACCAGCGTGACGTAGGCGAAGTTTTCTCTTTTTTGACATTTTTGTCAAGATGTGAGATTTATAAGCCTTTCTACGCTTAATTTTACCTGATCCAGTTACTGTGAATCGCTTCTTCGCACTGGAATGAGTCTTCATTTTAGGCATCGTAATATTTTTTTTCTTAAAGGACTGCAAAGATAGAGAAAAGATCTCTTAGTTCAAAGTATGAAGCTGCAAAATAAATATCGAATTTTGAAGCCCAAAAATATAGTCATATAACAACATAACCCACGTCGCTATTTCTGATAGCAATGTGGGTTATCGTTTATAAAATACAAGCTTATAAAGCTATTTTTTATTTGTCTTTTTAGGAGCTATGATCACAATCATTCGTCTCCCTTCCATTTTTGGAAGCGCCTCAGGCGAGCCTAATTCTTCTAATTCTTTAAGGAATCGAAGTAATAATAGCTGACCACGATCTTTAAAAACAATAGTTCTACCTCTGAAGTGGACATAAGCTTTCACTTTTGCACCATCTTCAAGAAATTTTTGAGCATGTTTTAATTTGAAATCGAAATCGTGATCGTCCGTATTTGGACCAAAGCGGATTTCTTTGATGACTGTTTTAGAAGTCTTTGCCTTAATCTCTTTTTCCTTTTTCTTTTTGATATAAAGAAATTTCTTATAATCAATGATTTTACAAACCGGAGGATTTGCTTTAGGAGAGATTTCTACAAGATCAAGATCCATTTCTCGAGCCCAACGATTAGCTTCTTTTGTGGTGTAGATGCCTGGCTCGATAGTTCGGCCAGCTACTTCAGCTATGTCTTCAAGATTGTCACCGACAAGTCGGATTTCTGGAACTTTAATAAAACCGTTAATTCTAAATTCAGGAGTTTGAGGGCCTTTTGAGAATTGTTTACGCTGTCTTTTCGCCAATAGATAAATTATTTGTTAATAAATGTAATATATGTAACGTAATTCTTGTGTGGAATGGTTCCTACAAGTCTTATCTTTTTGTAAGTTATTCAAAAATGTACTACTCTGAGTTAATTTTAAAAACTACTTACAGCATAAAAATAAAAAAGTACATTCACAATATGCGAATGTACTCCATTTATTTTTAAACTATTTTAATTATTCCTTGATATCTGTATTCTTAGGCTCTTTTGATAGCGTAATTTCAATAGATTTATTGTCTTTCGCCATAATTGCCTTGAATGTACTTCCTTCAGCAGGGTTTTGATTTAAAATAAATTCTGCTAATGGATCTTCGATATATTTCTGAATTGCTCTATGCAAAGGACGTGCACCAAACTGTGGATCAAATCCTTTCTCTGCAACAAACTTTTTAGCACCATCCGAAAGTTTTAAGGCATAGCCCATTCCTTCTAAACGCTTGTACAAGTCCTTAAGCGTGATATCGATAATTTTAAAGATATCTTCCTGATCAAGTGAGTT
>CAKZTD010000329.1 GCA_937921595.1 uncultured Saprospiraceae bacterium | reverse complement strand
TTTGTTTGCTAGGTCTTGATTCTTTGTGTTTTGGAATTAGGTTTTTGAAGGTATTGAAATCTTGGGTTTTGAGTTTTTGAGGGATTGTTTCTCGACTCGCGGACTCGCTTGAAATGACACTTCCGTCAAGTAAAGATTGAGTTTGGGTTATCTTGGAAATAGAATCGCTGTAATCTTGCTCCAACATGGAAGCGAATGAAGAGATTGTTGGGTTTTCAAAGATACTGGTAATGAAAATGTTTTCACCAATTGTTTGTTGAATCTCAGAGATGAATTTAGCAGCCTGAAGAGAATTTCCTCCTAGCTCGAAAAACTTATCGTTGATTCCTATTTTATTGATATTCAATAATTTAGACCACTTTTTAAAAATAAAAACTTCTAAATCTGAATCTGGTTCAATGTAATCTTCTTCGAGATTAGGTCGATCTTTTTCAGGATTTGGTAAGGCTTTTCGATCGACTTTTCCATTATTGGAAAGTGGCATTTTATCTAAAAAAACAAATGTCGCCGGTATCATGTATTCCGGTAAAGTATTTTCTAAAAAGCTTCGTATTTCATTTACAGAAATGTCTTGCGCATTTGCACTAACTATATATGCGATTAGCTTCTGTTCATGGGATTTTTCACCATGAAGAATAACTACTGATTCTCGGATTTTTTCATGTTGTAAAATAACCGATTCTACTTCTCCTAATTCAATGCGATATCCTCTGAGTTTGACTTGGAAATCTACTCGACCAATGAAATCGAGATTACCATTCGGAAGTCTTTTTGCAAGATCACCTGTTCTATATAATTGACCTTCTCCAAATGGGTTTTTTATAAATTTTTCATTCGTTAATTCTGGTCGATTAAGGTAAGCTCTGGCTACGCCATTTCCTCCAATACATATTTCTCCTGACTCGCCATCTTTTACCTTGTTTAGGTTTTCGTCCAACAAGTGGATGAAAACATTTTCTATACATTTTCCGATAGGCGTTTTAGGATCATGGTGATCTTTGGAAGTTTTAAAAATCGTAGCACCAACGGTCGCTTCTGTAGGACCGTATTGATTATGAAAATGCGATAGAGGAAGTTGCTGATGATGTAGTTTTACTAATGATCCTGGACAAGCTTCTCCGGCAACACTTACCGATTCTATGGATTGTAATAAATGCGATTCAACGTTTTCTAACAATATGTTATAGAGCGATGGAAAAGTCAGCAAATGGCTGATTGATTCGCTATGAATTAGAGCAGCGATTTTATGAATATCCTTTTCTAGCCCATCTTCTGCAATCACTAAAGTTGCTCCTTCAAGTATGGTTTTAAATATTAATAATACTGAACCATCGAAGGCAAAAGAATAGGCGAATAAGAATTTTTTTATAGGATGATTAAAGAATTTCTGCTCTCCTAAAATGAGGTTAACGAGATTTCGATGTTCTACTAAAACCCCTTTTGGTTTTCCGGTAGAACCAGAAGTATAAATGCAATAGGCTAAATCATGCTCCTCAATGTCAAGGTCTAGATTATCGTTTTGAAGTGTATTGTTAGAAAGTAAAGATTTATCAACTTCGATCAGCTTAGATTCCTCGAATTGTTCAAATCGATTTTTGATTTTTGATTGCGTAAGAATTAAAGGTGATTGAGTATCTTTTAAAATAAAATCAATGCGTTCTTTTGGGCTATTTGGATCAACTGGAACATATGCGCAAGCGGCTTTCATTACCGCTAAAATTGCTATAATCATCTCCGGAGCACGTTCCATACTGATGATAATAAGCGATTGTTTATCAATATTGTGTGAAAGAATAACTCTAGCTAATTGATTAGATTGTTGATTTAATTCTTGATAGGTGAGCTGAATTTCTTGGTATTTCAACGCAATATGATCTGGGTGTTTTTGGGCACATTGCTCAAAAAAAGTACGGACGGTATTGTCCATAACGAAGTCACTACCATATCGAGGGATATTGTCCATAAATCACAAAAAATACTATAGGAATAGCTTCAGGCAGAGGAGGGGGTGCCAATTCTAATCCATGATGTTTAGAATCTAAATTGCTTTTGAATATGGTTTTTGGAACTGTAGTCGCAAGATAAGCAAATAATATTTTTTTATTATACCATAAACAGGGTATTTAATTAATATTATAAAGTTTATATATGTTTTAAGTATTTGGAAATCAGCATGTTATCTTGATGTTAAAAAAAGCTTTAATGTAATATTAGAGACTATAAATATTCGGAAAATTGTAATAAAAAGCCTAATTTTATACCCGATTAGCAAATGAATCTTTTTACCGATTATTTTTACCAAAACAATTTAGAAAACCCCTGCCAATAATCTTTCCAGTAAACCGTTTTCTGAAGATCTCTTAAACTGATTTATTAAAGCATTTTCTAATGTGCTTGTTTACTATATATTATATAGATGCCCAAGCTACTTTATTTTAAAATTGCTTTATGCTAATTAGATTTTATCTACTAGTCAATACAATCGAAAAAATTATTTAACACACAAGTGGAACAGACTTTATTGGTCTGTATTAAGAAGAAATAAAAAACAGTGAATAACACCCAAAAGGAAGATATTCTCATTTTTTTTAGTAGAATTCTGCTTATTCTTTGCTTATCAAGCGTATGCTCCATAAGTGTGGCGCAGCCTATCAAAGACTGGGATAAAGGATACGGAGGGGAAGGTTATGAAGATTGCAATGCTGCTGTTCAAACCAATGACCTTGGATATCTACTTGGAGGAGTTACTGATTCTGACCCTAGTGGCGATATTGCTGACACTTCTCAAGATTTTTCAACATTACCATGGTGGATTCCTAATCAAATAGGAGATTTTTGGGCTGTTCGTACAGATGTCGAAGGGGAATTAATTTGGGAATCTCGATTTGGCGGTAATTTAGAAGATCGAATGTGGGCGATTTTGGAAACCGATGATGGAGGAGCTTTACTTGGTGGAGTTTCTTATTCTGACAGTACTGGTGACCGAACTCAACCTTCTAGAGGACATAGTGATTATTGGATTGTCAAGACAGATGCATTGGGTGAAAAAGAATGGGACAGAGCTTACGGAGGAGATTCTACTGATGTTTTGAATGTAATGATCAAAACACTTGATGGAGGTTATATACTTGGAGGATGGTCATTGTCAACAGGTTGGACGGTTGCAGATTCTACTGGAGAAAAATCTGAACCTTCACGTGGAGGATTTGATTGGTGGGTAGTAAAGATTGATGCTATCGGAGATGTGCAATGGGAAAGAACCTATGGAGGAGATGGATTAGAAGAACTCTCAGATATTGTTCAAAAAGATGATGGAACCTATCTTATTGCTGGAGGAACTCGATCAAGTGTTTCCGGAGATGTAGATTCTTTAAGTAGAGGTGATGGTGATTTTTGGTTATTACAAGTCGATGAATCAGGAAATAAAATTAAAGAATATCGTTACGGTGGAAATGAATACGATTACATCAATAGAATAATTGTAACCAGTGATTCGAGTTATGTACTTGCCGGAAGTTCTTATACTATGGTGCCAAGTGGAGATAAAACCGATCCAGGCTTTGCTATTTTTGATTGGTGGGTGATGAAGATTGATACTACAGGAACTATTTTATGGCAACATACTTTTGGAGGATCTGATATAGAAAATGTTTATAGCTTAAGCCAAAACTCAGTTGATCATTATTTGCTTGGAGGTTTTACTCGATCTAATGACGGGACGCTAGCTGACAATGTAACTAAGGGCGCAAACGATTTTTGGATCATGTATTTGGATCCTGATGGTAATTTAATTTGGGATGAATTATATGGAGGAAATGAGTCAGAATCCTTAGAGCAACTTTTTCAAACTAATGATGGTGGATATTTATTAACAGGACACTCTCGTACCGATGTTGATCAAGATAAAACGGATCCAACTGAGGGGAATAATGATTTCTGGATTGTAAAAACATTGTGTAATGTCAATGTTTCACTAAATGATACCATTGTGTGTCCTGGGGATTCTCTATTATTAAATGTCTATGATGCAAATTGTGCGGATTGTATTTATTCTTGGTCAGATAATCTGATGAGTAATGATTCCATTCGACTCATCATCACGGATGAGGCAGTGACTTATGGCATTACTTTGACAGACGGAGTTGGTTGCCAACGATCTGATGAAATTACAATTGATGTCCATGTTCCTCCGACTGTAGATTTGGGAAATGATGTTTTAATTTGTCACGGAGATACACATACTTTTAATGCTGAAAATGCAGGTCTCGATTTTTTATGGAATACTTCCGAAGTTAATCAAACGATTGATGTTCAATATCCAGGTAATTATGAAGTTACTGTTACTGATGCTATAGGATGTGAGGTGGTTGATAACATTAATCTTTCGCTTAGTAATCTTCAAGCTTATGTTATCACGACTAATGTTTCTTGTGGAGAAACCAATGGAACGGCAACTGTAGTTGCGACCGGAGGAACCGGAAACTATTCTTATGATTGGACCATTGGAGGTTCAAGTAATCAGCTTAATAATCTTAGCGCTGGAACTTATAATGTTGTTGTGAGCGATGGTGATTGTTCAGTTGTCGTGGAAGGTGTTGTTGGTTTTGAAGAAGCACCAGTCATTGAATGGGAACAGAATTATGGAGGTAGCCTTTTTGATAATTTAAATGATATAAAAGAAACTCCGGATGGTGGTTACATTGTTATTGGTGCAACTGAATCTTCAGATATAGATTTGAGTGGCAATTTTGGTGGAATGGATCTTTGGGTTAAAAAGTTGAATGCTGCTGGTGTGATTGAATGGCAAAGAAATTATGGTGGAACGATGCATGATGAAGGTGTCGAAGTGGTGGTTGATGAAACAGGAGGTTATACGATTACTGGATTTTCAAATTCAAATGATGGTGAGGTCGGAGCCAACAATGGAGGCTATGATGTTTGGGTTTTAAAAATTGATAATTTGGGAACCATTATTTGGTCTCAAACTTTTGGTGGTTCTGGAGATGATAAAGGTGTTTCTATTGAACAAACTTTAGAAGGTGGATATATTCTTGGCAACGTTTCAGATTCTAACGATGAAGATATTAGTAATCCGATTGGTGGTGATGATTTATGGGTTTTAAAAATTACAGCTAATGGAAATGTCGAATGGGAAAATAGTTATGGTGGTGTAAACGATGATGCCATTTCAAAAATAAAACAAACCATTGATGGTGGATATTTTGTAAGCGGATTTACTGCTTCAAACTTTCCTTCTAACAATGGACTTTTAGATATTTATGTTTTAAAAATAGATCCAAGAGGAGAGACGGAATGGTTGTATAATTATGGTGGATCTGATGATGAAATGATTTCCGATTTTGCTCCAAGTCCTGATGGTGGATTTATGCTTTTAGGTAGAACAAGTTCCTTTGATGGTGATGTTGTCAATCTAAATGGCAGTACTGAAATTTGGGTCGTCAAAGTTAATAATCTTGGCGCCTTTGAATGGCAAAGAACCATTGGAGGCTCACTGGCTGAATTTGGATTGAGTATTGACAGAATTGGAGATGGTAACTATGTGATCGTTGGAAACTCTTCTTCAACAGATGGAGATATCGCTGGAAATTATGGTTCCGAGGATATTGTTTTTATAAAAATAGATGACACCGCAAATCCGATTTGGTCACAACATTATGGAACCTCAACTTATGACTTGGCTTGTGAAGTTTTTCAAACCAATGATGGTGGATTTATTATCGGCGGAACGATATCAGGAGCAGATAATGATGTCTCTAATTATTACGGAGGTACAGACGAATGGATCGTAAAATTAAACACTCCACCTTTACCGGTAGTTGTCCTTCCAAATGATATAACGAGCTGTGCTTTTGACTCGGTCACTTTTGCTCCTACAATTAATAATTGTTCTAATTGCTCTTGGCAATGGTTGGATGGTCCTTTAGATTCTTTAAGAACAGAAACACCGTCAGTGACTACGATTTATGAAATGATAATCACCGACGAAAATGGTTGTACTTCAAGTGATCAAATGACAGTCAATGTAAATGCATTACCGATTGTGGATCTTGGAAATAACACTTCCATTTGTATTGGGACAAGTATCCCGCTTGACGCTGGAACAGATGGCAATGTGTATTCTTGGAGTACCAATGAAGCGACGCAAATTATCAATATTGATACGACTGGAACCTATGCAGTAACTGTAACCGATGCAAACAGTTGTTCTGCTCAGGACTCTATGTTGCTTACGGTAAATGAATTGCCAATGGTAGATCTAGGAGTGGATACCTCTTTTTGCGAAGGTCAAACTTATACACTTGATGCTGGAAACCCTGGAGCAAATTATCAATGGTCAAGCATAGGTGGGAATGTTCAAACCATTACGGTCAGTGATGCTGGAGATTATGGTGTAACGGTTACGGATGTTAACAACTGCTCTGCAGAAGATATTGTCACGGTTAGCTATGGCTTACTACCAGAACAGGTGAGTATAGATTTATTAGACCCGGGACCATTCTGTCCAGGCACAAGTTTTTCAATTACAATTCCTAATTCACAAAATGGAATTCTCTATGAACTATTTGATGGTAATAATATTTCTGGAGGTTCGCAATTAGGGACAGGAGGGGCGGTATCAATTGCTACAGATGCGATTTATAATTCTACAACTTTTAACATTGTTGCTTCTTTTGGTGGAATGTGCCCTGATACTTTATCTGCAACTACGACTGCAAATATTGGAGACAACGAATCACCGATAATCGATTGTCGAGCTGATACAGTTATCATGATTGAAGATGGAAATTGTAATCCAGTTTTAGCAGTCGGTGCTCCAATAACTGTTTCAGATAATTGCGCCATTGAATCAGTCATTTATACTTTAAGTGGTGTGACCAATGTAAGTTCTCCTGCGACTGGAATTAATGATGCTAGTGGAGAAAATTTTAATATTGGATTGACCACTGTTACCTACACAGCTATTGATAGTTTTGGAAATGCGAGTTGGTGTACTTTTACCGTTGATGTGATTGATATGACGGAGCCTTTGGCGGGAACACCTGCTTCAGATATGATTGTAGAATGCGATGGTGCAGGCAATGCAACTGCATTTAATAATTGGTTAGTAAATAACGGTGGAGCTACTGCTTTTGATTCTTGTAGTGATTTGGTATGGACGACGATTCCTGCTAACCCAACAATCTCGGATGGCTGCGGCGAAACAGGAAGTGTGGAAGTTACTTTTGTTGCTTCAGATACTAGCGGCAATGCGATTACCTCCATTGCTACCTTTACCATTGAAGATACACAAGCTCCTGAATTTACGGTTCCTGCTGATATCACGATTGGGCCATTAGATGATCCGTTTGATTTGACGATTACCGGAGATGTTATTGATGAATTTGATAATTGTGATGGGGGAGTGAGTGATCAAGGACCAAGATTTGCGACTTTCGTAGATGCGATTGTTACGGATGATTGTGCAGATGTTATCACTCGTACCTGGACCTTAAGCGACGAATGTGGAAACACTAGCCAAGAGGTTCAAAGTATCCGTCAAGAGTTTAATCCTCCTTCTGGAAGTATTTCTGGAGCAATTAATATTTGTGCTGGAGAAATGGTTGACCTGACTTTTAATTTAGCTGGTGCAAGTAATCTTTTTAATGTCATTTATACGGATAATATTATTGGTGGTAACATTACATTGGCTGGAATATCTGATGGACATATCATTCAAGTAATGCCAATGGAAACAACGATCTATTCGATCGTTTCAGTTGTTGATGTTACTCGATTGGACTGTGAAGGAATGATTGGAAATAATGTAGAGATCATTGTAAATGAAGCACCAACGGCAATCAATATTGTCGAGACCTGCGATCTTTTAAATACCTCATATGTGGTGACTTTTGAAATAACTGGAGGAGACAATAGTTCTTACATGGTTAGTGGAGATGGAGGTGTTCTAACCAATGGGGATTTTGTGAGTCTTAGTATTCCAAGAGATTCGACTTATACCTTTTTTATAGAAGATGCGAATGGCTGTGGAATGACAGAAATAACTGGATCGTATGATTGTGAATGTACGACAGACGCTGGAAATTTTCAAGACGCTAGTTTAAGTGTCTGCGCAGACGAAGTTTTAAATGCAGAACATATCGGTAGTACTTTAGATGGAAATGACATCATTGAATTTATTGTTCACGATGGTGATGCTAATACGATTGGACCGAATATTTTTTATACATCAAATACACCTGATTTTTCTTTTCAAACAGGAATGATGTATGGCGTAACTTATTATGTTACCGTTATTGCGGGCACAGATGACGGTACTGGAGAAGTTGCTGATGTAGATGCTTGTTATTCTGAATCTTTAGGGATTCCAATCGTATTTAATGAGGCTCCAACTGCAGTGATCACACCAGTTACAGATACTGAATTAGATTGTATCGAAACCAGTATTTATTTATCTGCGGGACTCTCTCAAACTCAAGGTTCAATTACTTATGAATGGACAATTGAGGGAATGGGGAATTATATCGATAGTACTTTTGACCTTGTTGAAGTAGATGAAATTGGTACTTATGTTTTAACGATTAGTGATGGTGCTACTGGGTGCACTGCAACAACTTCTATCAATATTACAATTGATGAAGACGTACCGGTTGCTGTAATTGCAGACCCCGCATCTTTGACTTGTGATGATTTGACAGTACAGTTAAATGGAGCAGGATCTTCTGTTGGAAATAATTTTACTTATCAATGGTCAGGCGGTTCGATAGAAAGTGGTGGACAGACTTTGACTCCAATTGTTAGTATGTCAGCAATGTATACTTTGGTTGTAACGAATACCCTTAATGGGTGTACCGAAGATGCGGAAATTTTCGTTGATTCAGATACTGATCCTCCTATAGTAAATGCTGGATCAACTCAACAGTTAGATTGCATAACTACGGAACTTACCTTGAATGGAACTTATACCGCTCCGACAAATAATGTATCTATTCAATGGATTGCGAATCCCGGAAATATTGTTTCAGGTGAAAATACTTTTACACCGATTGTTGATGCTGGCGGAACCTATACTTTGATTGTAACCAACGAAGACAACGGATGTTCTGGTGAGTCTTCGGTTTCGATAACTGTCGATCCAAGTACACCGCAAGGTGCAACATTGGAGGCCATTAATCCAGAATGTTATGGAGACGAAAACGGAAGTATTTCTATTATAGAAGTTGAAGGAGGAACTGGGCCGTTTACTTACTCACTTGATGGACAAAATTTTTATGATCTAAACGAATTTGATAATCTTGCTCCTGGTCAATATAACTTGACTGTTCAGGATGCAATTGGTTGTGAATGGGATACGACAGTTTCTTTGGATTATCCAACAGAGCTTGTTGTCGATCTCGGTGATAACGTTGAAATACAGCTAGGTGATAGTATTCAACTTGATGCATTTGTAAATCAACCGATTGATACTTTTGTTTGGAATTTTCCAGAGATTATTTCAATGTCTCCTTTTGTTCAACCGGCGAATGAAACAACGTACACGATTCAAGTGACTAATTCCGATGGTTGTCAAGATGAAGATTTTGTAAGCATAGTTGTTAGAAAAGATCGCAATGTTTATATCCCAACTGCATTCTCTCCGAATGGTGATGGGGCCAATGATTATTTTGCGATTTATAGTGATCAGTCTGTGGTCAATATTAAAAATTTCCGAATTTTTGATCGCTGGGGCGAAACACTTTTCGCTGCAGAAAACATCTTGCCTAATGCCGAGCTTCAAGGTTGGGATGGTTCTTTTAAAGGAAAGTCTATGCAGCAAGGTGTCTTTGTTTATTTTGCTGAAATCGAATTCTTTGATGGTCGTGTTGAGATCTTTAAAGGAGATGTGACTTTGGTGAAGTAAATAGCAATGCGAATCAGGTTTGAGAAGTATTAATATGACATCAACACTTGATTTTAACCTGAGCCTATGCGGTATCAGGCATTAGGAGAGCCCGAATACCTAACCCCGTTTTTCCTAAACTCAGAGCAAATAAATTATTATTCAGAACATACCGAAAGTCATTTCCTGGCTGAACGATCAACAAAAAATCCCTTGGATAAAATCAATACCTGAAAATTACCCAATGAAAAACTCATTGAGCTTCGCGTTTAAAATTTACAAATATTTGTTGATGGTATTCGTGATTGGATATCTGGTTTACATTGTAATAGATGATTTTGTTTTTATCGAAAAATATTGGGACACTAATTGGTTTGAATATCTTTTAGTATGGGCTTTGTATCTCTTCGTCTATATAGCTGTATTTTCAATTTATTATTGGTTATTTTCGATTCTTACTATTTTTATCTATCATAAATTTCTGAAAGGTTCGAATAAAGCCGATTAATAAAAACTAAAAAAGCATCATGATAAAAACAATTAAAAGAATACTGTTGAGTTCGCTTTCTGTTTTAACGATTAGTGTAATTTGCTGGACGGTCGCTTTTCTCAATCCTAGTTTTATGTATGCCAATAAAACAACAGTTGGGATGGTTACCATTCATCACAATGATGTGCTAGATGATCAAACACAAACCGTAGTTTTAAATGCTATAGAAATAATTAAAACGTCTGAACTATATGAGGAAGATATAAGAATTGATTTATGCTTAAAAGAAGATTCTTTTTATCCTGAATTACATCCCTTTAAAAGTGGAACAGCATATTCATTTTGGAATAAAGCGGTTATCTATAATTCGGAACCTGATTTCAATAAAAATATAGCAGAGTATAGTTGGGAAGTTAATAATTATGAAAATAGAAAAGCTGATTTGACTTGGTTGCTGGCTCATGAATTCACCCACAATCTTCAGTATAATATGGATAGAAATTTCATTTTTAAATATGATTTTTGGCAACAAGAGGGTTACGCTGAATACATTTCTAGAAAATGGAAAGATGATGGAAAGTTGAAAGAGAAAATTCAATACCTTTTGGTAGAAGAAAAAAAAGAGCACATTGGTCTTCCTGTATTTTTACGTTCAGATGGGACCATTCAAATTCTTTCTTATTACAAATATGGTTTGATGGTTCAATACTTAGTCGAACAGGAACATTTGGATTTTAAAAAAATGGGTAATGATACTAGAACATTTGATAAGGTATATAGTGAAATGGTAGATTGGAGCCAACGTTAAAATCATTTGTATCAAGTGTGAAATATCTCTGCTGAATAGAAAGCACAATCAGAAAGATTTTCTAACTCAATTCTTTTACTTACATTTATTGGATTAGAAGAAATACTTAAATGCCTTTAGAACCTGTTTAAAGATTGTTTTCTATTGCGAAAAAATGGAATTTAAGGTTCTGAGGAAGCGTTTTTGTCTTTTCATAGCCTTTGCTATAGGAATACAAAAACGCGAAATCAGGTTCTTAAAGTACTTTTTTGCAGCTCGAAGGATAAAATTTAAACAGGTTCTTAGCCAATTGAATTCATGCTTGACCGTCCTCAAAATATACACGTTT
>CAKZTD010000328.1 GCA_937921595.1 uncultured Saprospiraceae bacterium | reverse complement strand
TTCTACTTCATATTCTGTCAAATAAGCACGACCACCTAAATTACGCATTGCATCAAGGCTAGATTCTGCAAAGCTTTCGCTTAATTGTAACTTCAATAAAGCAGCATCCAACATTGCTGATTTACCAGATTGTTTGGCCCAGGCTACTTTATAAAGCAACAATCGGGAGGTTTCAAGCCGGAGTTTCATATTGGCAATCCGATTGGATACTGATTGAAATTTTGAAATAGATTTACCAAATTGCTTCCGTTCTTTTACATATTTTATATTGTTTTCTAGCTGTCTTTCCATAGCCCCTAAATGACTTGCCAGAATACAGCATCTATCATATTCGAGTGAGTGACTTATAATTCCGAAACCTGCACCTTCCTTTCCTAATCGATTTTCTTCTGGTACAAAACAGTCTTCAAATTTAAGTTTACCAATAGGAACAGTTCGAAGTCCCATTTTTTGATCTACCGGACTGGCGATATATCCTGGAGTACTGGCGGAAACTAAAAAAGCGGACAAACCCCACTTTCCATGTTTCGGATTGGTGCTGGCAAAGACTAGCGCAATATCAGCAATAGGAGCGAAGGTGATTAGATGTTTTTCTCCATTTAGTAAATATCCTCCTTCTGTTTTTTCAGCAGTGACTTCCATAGCGAAAACATCAGATCCGGTGTCAGGTTCTGTCAGGCCATGAGCAGCAATGGATTGCCCATTAACCATTGGAGGTAGAAATTTTTGTTTTTGATCTTCACTACCAAATTGGACAATAGGAATTTGGACGGTCCACATCTGAGCATTAAGCCCAAGTGCAAGACCATTATCTGGACAAGCATATCCAAAGGCTTCCATGGCCAATACGGAAGTCATTAGATCGATTTCTTCTTTTTGACCACCATATGCTTTTGGTGCAGCAAGACCTTGGATACCAAAATCTGCGCATTTTTGCCAAAGATCTTTAGGAAAAATACCTTGCTGATCTCTTTCTGTCAGATTATCTTGGAGTTTTGCTCTTACAAATGCAATGACGCTTTCTTTATATTCTAGTTGTTCTTTAGACCATGAAAAATCCATTTCTTCTCGTTTTGTTTGCTTAATAAGACTAAACCATAATTATATGATATTGTTCATATCAGTTCGTTTTTCAGAACGACCTCAATATAGACTTTAAAATACTTTTCGATCTCTCTTTTTTTTATAATTTTAAGTATTATTGCAAATAGCAGTACAAAATCTACAGACCTTAAAACACCTTCATGAAGAATGTGTACAAAAAGAAATGAAGTGGTATTAAGCTTTTATTCTTCTGTGATCAACATTCAATTTATTTTATGAAACTACATTTTTTATAAAAGATACATGGCTAAAATCGTTTGTATAACAAGTGGGTTAACAGGTATACTGAATGCCAGTTTTGAATTGATGGATCGATTAAAATCGGATGGGCATCAAATTATTTGTGCAACACCATGGGATGTTTCTGAAAAAGTTAAGCGTCAAGGTTTTGAATATGAAAAACTACCTCCGATTGATTTTGCTCCTGTTTTAGTTGAACAAAAGAGGGTTCGTTCAAATTGGAAGAAGTTACTTGATAGATATAAAAATATTTCTGCCAATCGAAACCAATTACTAAAACAAATATATCCTTCCAAGTATATAGATTTCCTGAATCGACACCAACCAGATTTGGTCCTGCTTGACATAGAATTACATGAGTATATTATTATGACTCAAAAGGAGCAAGTCTCTTTTGTTTTGTTAAACCAATTTTTTTCAATCTGGAGAAGACCAAAATTGCCTTATTTGAAATCTGCAATAATTCCAGGGCAAGGATGGAAAGGATCTGATTTTGGTATTTGGTTGACATGGATGCAAGTAAAGTTTCGGAGATGGTTGCAATTTGGAAAACAAAAATTGAAAAGTGGATTTACAGATCGACGTTCTTTATTGTTGGCATTAGCTAAACAACAAGGTTTTCCAAAGAAATACATCGGAGAGAACTACTGGCCGGGACCTTTTTTATATGACGAATTACCGGTCTTTAACTTAGTGTCTGAAGAACTAGAGTTCCCTCACAACAAAAGAGTGAATTCATTTTATGTTGGGCCAATGGTCAATAATCAACGAAAGGATTTAGCCGCTCAGACAATGAATAATTATTCTTTTGTTGATGTTTTCGAATACGTAGAGGCAAATCAGGCAAAAGTGATTTATTGTTCGATTAGCACTTTGAAACAAGGAGATCTTTCCTTCTTAAACAAGGTGATCGATGCGGTAAGAATAATGAAAAACTGGACGTTGGTAATTAGCACTGGAAAGCTTATAAAGGAGTCAGCATTTATAGATCTTCCTGATAATGTGTTTACTTTTTCTTTTTGTCCTCAATTAGAAATTTTGTCAAAAGCAGATTGTTCTATCAATCATGGAGGAGTACACACCATTAATGAATGTATTAACTTCGGCGTACCAATGTTGGTGTATTCTGGCAAAAAATCGGATCAAAATGGGAATGCTACTAGGGTTGTTTTTCATGAGGTAGGTTTGATGGGAGATAAGGATGACGATGGAGTAGAAGAGATAAGAAAAAAAATAGATCGTGTATTATCAAAAGAGATTTATAAAAAGAAGATTCAGGAATTAAAAGAAGCTTATCTTCGAGATAAAGATTCAAAACTATTGGAGAAAACAATTCGCTCGTTTTTATAAACATACAGAAATTATGAAGATAATTGGTGCTGGCCTTAATAAAACAGGAACGAAAACGCTGAAAAAGTATCTTACAGAAATGGGCTTTCGAAATCATAGTTTTGATCTGGAAATGTTTAAGGAATATCGAAAGGGAAATTTCAATAAATTATTCAGTGTAATGGAGGAGTATGACAGTTTCGAAGATTGGCCTTGGCCGTTAATGTATAAGGAAATTGATCAAAGATTTGACGATGCTGTGTTTATTCTGACTCTTCGAAAGAGTCCCGAAATTTGGTATAAAAGCTTATGCAAAATGGCGGTAAGGATGGGACCTTTTAACGATTTTGAAAAATATATTTACGGTTATAACATGCCTCAAGGCAAAAAAAAGGAACATATTGACTTTTACAATAAGCATAATGCGGAAGTACTAGAATACTTTAAAGACAGGCCAGAAAAATTGCTGGTTATCTGTTGGGGAAAAGGAGATGATGGAAATAAACTCGCAAAATTCTTAGGACGTACTGATGTTCATTTAGTGAAAAGTCACGCCAATATAAGTGAACCAGTGTATAGTGGCGAAAGTCTTTGGAGAGCACATTATCATCGAATTATTTTTCAAACGAAATGGTACTACGATAAATTATTTTTGAGACCTCTTAAAGCGAAGGTGAAAAAAATTATTGGCTATAAAGGTAAGGAAGTTAAGTCTTCAAAATAAAAAGGGAATGGTGTTGGTCTATATTATTGCCATAGAGTATTAAGCTTTTAGATTTTTGAAATTCATACAATGAATAAGATAAAACAGTTGAAACTCTCTAAAAGCATTGCTTCTTTAATGGATGAGCAACAGCCGTATTCTACAAGCACTCTTTTTTGGTATTTACTACGGTTGTTTATAATCCTTTGCGGCTTTTTCTTGATTAATCGGGGGGTAATATTTATTACTAAATTACCTACAGAAAGCTATTCTGAATCGATTTTAGCTTTTAGTTTTTTGAAGCATGTTGTTGCCTCAAAGAAGCTCTTAGTATTTTTGATTGTCCTTCCTTTTTTTATTTTCTATAGAAAACGTCTTCTTGCGAAATGGGGTGATTTTGATCGAGGAAAATCTCTAAGGACTGTGTTTTTATTGATCGGAGGAATCTTGACTTGGATGTTTTCGTTATACGAATACAATTTTTTTTATGATCAAAGTCATCTATGGGATAGGTTACTACTAATCGTATGTTTGATTCTTATTTATATAAGACCTGTTTTCATCTTACCATTTTTGATTGTCCTTCTTATAATCATTCAACAGTTCAAAAATCTAGTGGGTTATTCTTGGGCCGTACCATCTTTACCTATAGGAATACTTCTGTTATTTTTTGTTTTTTATCTGCTCTATTTAGTTAGTGAAAGGTTTATCTTTAGAGATTTTATCTTTCTTTTGATTTGTTTTTTTGCAAGTCATTATTGGTTGCCTGGTTCTGGAAAAGTAAATCTATTTTGGATCACAGAGAACCGACTTTCCTATCTGATATCTTCGACTTATACTAATGGTTGGTTAGCATTCTTAAGTCTGGATCAAATTGATTCTTTTATAAGGATGATTGATAAGTTGAATACACCTTTAAAAGTATTAACCATATTATTTGAGTTTGGATCAATGTTTATTTTTATTAATAAAAAGGTAACTCGACTTTTTTTTGCAGGATGGATATTTATGCATATCGGTATATTTTTAACTTCTGGGATTTGTTTTTGGGTTTGGTCTTTAATAGAGCTAATATTTTTAATTTCGTTTACAAAAAAAGATAATCTGCTTAAAGGTATCCGGTTTACTAAACTTGATTTAGTGCTAGGAGGCATTATCATTATTTGCGGATCTTATTGGTCTTCAGCAGTAAAGTTATTTTGGTTTGATAGCCCCTTAATATATGTTTATAGGTACGAAGCAGAAATGGAGGATGGTAAAGTAATTGAATTGCCACATACTTTTTTTACTCCCTATGACTATCAATTCACAATAAATAGTCTCAGTTATTTATCTGAATGGCCTTTATTAGAAGCGGAGCAAGATCCTAAAATTATTAAGGAGATATTAAAAACTAATACTCATGATGAGATATTTGACTTAGAACAAGAAAGAGGTAACCTTCAATATGACGAAGAGAAGGCTAAAAAGATGGATATATTTATTCGACAGTATATAAAAAACTGGAATAAGAAAACTTCCAAAGAAGATTGGTGGAGTAAGCTTCAAGCTCCTAGGCTTTTATGGACATTCCCGAGAAAATCTTATCCAGAGAATATAGGTAGAATTCGATCACTTAAAATTAAACAAATCACTTCATTATACTTAAATCACTATGAGGAAATCAGAGAGAAAGAAGTTTTAATGCTTAAGATTTCAGGTGAAAAGAAAAACTAAGAACATGTTTAAAATTTGTTTTTACAACCGAAGTATAAAAGCCTAATATACTCTAATACTGATGTTGAATGACATTCTTGGTCATAAATTCATAAGGACTTTTAGCATCCTTAGGAACATTCTCAATCTCGATTTGCTGACCAAGACCAAGGTCCTGGGCATACTTGGTAAATAATTCAGCAACTACCTGATCTTCAAGTGCCCAGCCCGTAGAATCAAAGGTACTTCGTTGGGACTTTACAGATTCATATTTCGAAGGATTCTGAATAACTTCTACCCAATTTGGCCCTATATCTTCTTGATCTAATTTTTGACACTC
The DNA here is from genome assembly GCA_937921595.1 of uncultured Saprospiraceae bacterium. Classification (GTDB taxonomy): domain Bacteria; phylum Bacteroidota; class Bacteroidia; order Chitinophagales; family Saprospiraceae; genus JAHDHW01. Next base: position 733 of record CAKZTD010000328.1, on the reverse strand, counting down.
TCCTTCTATCAATGCCTGACTCAAGAAGTCCGGACATACAAAACTTTGTTTTAGGAAACTGAGGGGAATTTCAGTTTTACCAGGAAAATCAGCCCCGATTGCATTGATGTGTAAATGCGGTTTGGTTTCAATATTATCAAAAAGAGGTCCTTCGCCTACATCAATTGACGTTGCAGTACATAAAATATCCGAAAGCTCAACAATTTTCTCAATGGTCGAATATTGAATATTCATTGCTAAGTTCATACTTTCTACCCGATGTTCAAAAGACTGCATAGAATCCTCATCTACATCATAAATCAAAACATCTTTAATCTGAAATAGCCTTGATAGGGCATGCAGTTGGGTGACCGATTGTGCCCCGCAGCCAATAAGCCCAAGCGTAGAACTATTTTTATCTGCTAGAAAACGACTTGCAATTGCAGAGGAAGCTCCGGTACGTAATGCGGTTAGCAGGACACCATCCATTATTGACTTTAAGTGACCTGAAGCAGTATCGTATGAAGATATAGTCGAAACAATTGTTGGAAGTTGATTGACTTTTGGATTATTAGGATGGTAACCAACGACCTTGATTACTACATCTGATTCATGTTTATAAATAGGCATCCACTCAATAAGTCCTGTTTGTGGGAGATCATAATGAAATCCGGATCTCGTGGGGATAGAAGTATGACTCTTATGGTAGTTTTTGATTGCAATGGTTAGTTCTTGGATAAGTTCATCCATTACT
>CAKZTD010000327.1 GCA_937921595.1 uncultured Saprospiraceae bacterium | reverse complement strand
ACGAAGCTTTTTAAACCAATTGTTTTTACCGATTGAAAATAAGTAGGTCGAAAGCTTACTATCCGGTGAGTATTTGCCATTCTTAACATTGTTATAAAGTGATATGACTATTTCTTGAAACACATCCTTAGCATCTTCTTTAGTCCCATTGTTTTGAGTCACAAAAGTCTCAATCATAGTATAGTAGCTCTCGTAAACACATGTAAGAGCGATTTCACAGTTTTTGATACTGCTATCTTCTATAGTGTCTATTATCTGTTGGTCTGTCATCGGTTGTATGTAAAAGAGTTGTAATGTAAGTTGTAGTAATGAATACCTATTCAGAAGAAAAGGTAATCGATAATGATGATTAATTGTCAATAGGTCACTGGATTATTGGAAAATGTAGGTGTGTTTATGCTGAAGATACGCGATATATGGCTATTTGATGTCATTTAAGTATTATGCACCTATTCATTGCTAAGCCACAATTATAATATACTATATTGGTCCTTTGTTTGCACGGAATCGCCAAGGATGGGCGATTTATAATTTTTTATGCGTTTTATCGGATTATCGATTACCTTTTTTATTTCCAAGGTATCTATACTTGATAATTTAATAATACTTACCTTTTAAAATTTAATAAAATGAATACAAAGTTTAATTTTTTAGTGCAGTTTATGTTGGTTGCTTTATTGTTTAGTGTGGTTACTGTGCCTGTGAGTGGGCAGTTTGGAGATGGTAATAATGGAGTAGGTAATTCAGGAAAGGTTGGTATTGTAGAAGAAGATTTATGTATGATTGAAGGAGATAAATTAAGTGCGACTCTTCTTTTAGATATTCCTAATTATTTATTTGTAGATGGAATTGTAGATATCGAAAGTTTAGATTTCGGATGCGATTTGTTTGTAGGTTTAACATCGACAGTTACGAATCAAACATCGTATATGTCAATTAATTCGCTACAGCACAATGTGAATGTTGGGGCATTTGAATATGATTATGTGGAGCCACAGTCTCACAGCCATTCAGCAGCCCAATTTGATATGGAAATTCCATTACCATCTTTAGAAACAAATTGCTCGAAAGGACAGCTAAATGGTGGTTCTGAAGATCAATTATTTTTTCTTGACCTTTATTGTTTGAGTGAGAATAACTATGAGAGTGTAGATCCTTGTCAATATGAAGATTTTTTCTATCTAAATTTGTTAGAAGTAGAATGTTCACTTAGGACGAAATTAACTGTCTCATTATGTTGTGAGTTGGATTTTAATGAATATGGATATTCTGAGCAAGACGGCGGTGAGGAGGTTAATGTTAAGTTTGAACAACGAATGGGTGAGAACGATTTGAATGTTCGTTCTGAAGAAGAAAATGACTATAAAGCGGATTATATGATTATTAATTTAAATGGTCAAACAATGAAGAAGGGTCATGTAAATATTTCTTTCAACGAATTAGTTATTGTTGATCTAAACGAATTGCCAACGGGTATTTACATTTCGATATTCAAAGATTCATTTGGAGGATTAATGATAAAAAGAATAATTAAATATTAAATTGAGTTATTTCTATGAAATTATTGCTAGAGGGTGTCTCTATTTGTAGAGATGCCCTCTTTTGTATTTGTATAATTTAGGCAGCTAATGATCAATACAACTACGAATTTATTTATTTTTTGTTGGTGTCGATAATAGATGTGATCAATTTTATTTTTCTGGTGTTTATTATGAAGTTTAAAATTTATCTTGTTCTTAAATTAGATTTAAACGTATTGTATTTTTTCATTATGAGAAGAATTTTATTGTTGATTTCATTGTTTTTTTTGTTTTTATTGCACTTAAGTGCTCAGAAACCAGGTTCTCGAACTGCTGCTTTTCTTGATAGTTTGAATGCTCTTAATGATCCTGTAAATTGGGGTGAGGGTCTCGAATATATTAGGAATGTTGAAGAGATGTCGGAAATAGCTATGAAAGAAGAAGAGTATTCCATTTATGAATCTTGTAGGATATCTATTCAAATGAGATACTATGAAATGAGCGATTTTATAGGCTTTGAGAGGGCTATTAATGAATCGATGAAATTTGTAAATGATACGCTAAATTCTACCTGGTTATATCAATCTGCAATTCTTAACGATAAATCACTATTATATAGGTTTATGGGTGATTTTAGACAGGCTATAGATTTGCGACTAGAGACTATAGATTTAGTAAAAGAGCAAGAGGAAATAAATATTATTCAATTAGGAATGTTGTATAGATCTCTTATTGTAGATTATAATTCAATTGGGAATTACGTAAAAGCTAGGCAATATTGTCTCGAAGGACTTGAAATGTTTAAAGATGATAGTTTATACTATTTTGAGAAATCTTTTTTTTATTGTTGTCTAGGTTATATAGATATTAAAGAATTGCGATTTGAGAGTGCTAATACTAATTATAATAAATCTGATAGTCTTCTGACGAAAGAAAAGAATAAGGCAAATCATATACAATACCTTAAAATTGATAATAGTATTCGTTGGGCTGAAAGTTGCATTTATCTAAATGAGATGTCAAAAGCAAAATTATTAATAGAAGAAGTTGTTGATTTGCAAAAGGAATTAAACTACAGAGAGCTAAAAACATTTGAAATTAAAAGTAAATATTATTCGAAGTTAGATAACTATGAGGCAACACTCTTGAGTATTCAAGAAGCAATAAAATGTGCAATAAATACTTTGCGAAGTGAGTCGGATTATGCAGCATTGCCAAAGATGTATCTGCTTTTAGCAGAATTCCATGATACTAATAATCAATATGTTTTGGGATTAGATGCTACGCAAAGAGGGTTGTGCTACTTTGCAGATACATTGGTGAAAGATGTTGCTTTCAATCCTCCATTACAGGACATTCACGGAGTAGATGTAGCTTTAAATTTGTTGGTTATTAAAGCCAAAATGCTTAACCACAAGTATAACTCTTCCGCATACGAAGAAGATTACCAATCTGCTATTAGGGCATATAAAGCCACTATAGACATTGTGTCCAATATGAGAAAAAGCTTCATTTCTGGAGATTCCAAATTTTACGTCCTAGAAAAAGCTTTGCCGGTGTATGATTCATATTTGGAAATGGTTTATGATCATTTCTTAGTGTCAGATAATTTATCTGACAAAGAGTTTATTTACAATATCATTGGAGAAACAAAATCGGTGATACTTAGCGATAATGTAAATTATAAAAACCAAGTAGAGGACTCTAAAATTCCTCAGGAACTGATAGAGGCAGAACGAGAATTAAGAATGAAGAAGACGTTGTACACCAAGCAAGTGAAAATGATGGATTTGCAAGATAGTTTGGGTTCCAATGAGAAATTAGCAGAATTAAAAAATAAACTATTTAGTCTTAATCAAGATTATGATATTCTAGATAAAAGAATTCGAGAATTAAATTCTGATGTTGGCCAATTCAATAGAAATGTCAATTTATCCGTTTTGGAATTTATGAACTTTTTGGAAGACGGCGAAATGGTAATCGACTATTACGCATCTACAGATTATATCTACAGCGTTGCACTATTCAATGACGAGATATTTGTCGACAGAATAGAAATTTCAGAAGTAGAAAGCTCAATCATCAATTTTGTTCAGCAAGTCTCACGACCTCCATCAATGACTGAAGGGGAGGATGATATGACAAAGCTTTCAGAAGTAATAGTAAAAAAATTGCTAAAGCCATATTTAGAAAACAGAGATGCTGTCAAAAAACTACGAATTTTTCCTAGCGGAATATTAAACTCCTTACCCTTCGAAGCATTGAGTTACGAGAGCGAGGGTGAAAGTAAATATCTGATCAACGATTGCTCAGTTCTCTATTCGGTTTCGAGATCTCAGCTTCTGCAGAAAAAGGAAGTTGAAAATGATAAAAGCGTTTTTGCTGTAGCACCGATATTCGATTCTGAGGTGATCGTAGATACTAGGTACGCATGTGATGGAGCAGAATTGGCCAATCTCAAATACGCTCAAGAGGAAGTCGAATTTATAAATCGAACTTACAGCATTGAGGCAAGTGGAGATTCAGTAAGTTCAGCTTATTTTCTCAGTAATGTTTCCAATCACAATATTTGCCATCTAGCAACACATGGATGTGTTAATACAAGTGATCCATTATTAAGTGAGATATACTTTTCTGATGGACCGGTTACTGCTTATGATATTCTTAATCTTGACTCGGATATCTCACTTATGTTTTTGAGTGCATGTAATACAGCGAAAGGACAAGATGTACAAGGAGAAGGAGTAATAGGACTTACCAGCGGATTCTTTGAGGCTGGCGTAAAGAATATGATTTCAAGTCTATGGTCGATCGATGACTTTTCCTCTTCACAAATAGTCAAAGGCTTCTATAAGAATCTGAATGCTGGAAAAACATACTCACAAGCATTAAGGTCATCAAAGCTAGAATATTTAGAGGGTGCAGACAAACTCCGCTCTCATCCATACTACTGGGCAGGTCTAGTTCAAATTGGTGCTGGAGTGACTGTAGAGGAATCAAGTAATTGGTGGATGTATTTGCTGGGATTTGGAGTGCTACTACTCTTGTTTCTTTGGAGTAAAAGCAGAAGGTAAAAAATAGCAATGAATCTATCTCGTTAGATATTACTGTGAATTCTTCAAAGCATAAAATAGCAAAGGCCACCATTTTATAAATGGTAGCCTTAACTATTCAGTGATAAATCGCAAAAATCACTTTCTTTTTAAATGTCTAATATTTGCATTCTAAGTGGCTAGGGGTGCTAATCGTAATCAAATAGTGCAGA
>CAKZTD010000326.1 GCA_937921595.1 uncultured Saprospiraceae bacterium | reverse complement strand
TGGAGACGAACATATTAAAGCCATGATGGATCAGTTTAAAAATTATACCATTGAGCTAAGTGATGAAGAATTGCAAAGTATACGCCCTGAAGTATTAATCATGATAGGTGATGATGATGAAGGCATGGATTTAGAAGAGGTCGTCCGAGTCAAAAAAAACCTACCTAATTCTGATCTTTGGATATTACCAAACGTTGCACATGGAGCTCATGAAGGTGAAACCAAAGATGAATTTATTATAAAAGCAAAAGCCTTTCTACAAAAAAAATAAATGTCAAATAAGAAAAAGACAAGTTCTGATTTACAAGGCATCACTCAATTAATGACCGACGCCATAATAGGTGTAACAGACTTGGTCGAAGATATGCACGAACGAGTTGTTCATCCTCCGTTGTTGCCTTCTACTCCCGTTCAACATTTGATTACCAAAATTGCAGGGATTACTTATAAAAGTATCCGATGGAGCACTCGCTTTATCGGCAGTGGAACAGACAAAGCATTGGGGCAATTAACCTCCGCACTTGGAGAAGTTGAAGCGACCGATAAAAAGGAAGCTTTACGTTCTGTTTTAAATGGAGTCATCGGTAATTATTTAGAAAAGAATAACAATCCTTTGAAGATCAACATGCAATTCAGGCATGATGCAAAGGCGATTCCCTTGAATTCTAAAAGCATTAAAAAAGCCTATCCGACCATCAATGGAAAAATTCTGTTAATGGTTCATGGCTCTTGTCACAATGATATTCAATGGACTCGAAAAGAACACAATCACGGGACAATATTAGCGGAAGAATTAAACAAGACAGCAATTTATTTGCATTACAATAGCGGTCGCCATGTTTCGACTAATGGCCAAGAGTTTAATGAACTTTTAGAAGAATTGATTCAGCATTGGCCTGTCCCTGTTGAAGAGCTCATCATTCTTGCGCATAGCATGGGTGGCTTAGTTTCAAGAAGTGCTTTTCATTATGCACAACAACAGGAGCAATCATGGATAAAAAAATTAAAAAAGATTGTCTTCCTAGGTACACCACATCACGGCGCACCATTGGAACAAGCAGGTAATTTTTTGGATGTCATTTTAGAAGCAATTCCCTATGCTAAACCTTTTGCACGACTGGGAAAAATTAGAAGTGCTGGCGTAACGGATTTGAGGTATGGCAATTTATTGGATGAAGATTGGGAAGACAGCGATCGATTTAAAATGCAAGGTGATCAACGAAAAAGTATTTCATTACCTGAACAAGTAGACTGTTATAGTATTGCAGGTGTCGTTGGTAAAAAGACAAAATCCATATCTTCTAAAGTTTTAGGAGATAATTTAGTGAGTGTAAAAAGTGCTTTAGGTCAGCATAAAAACCCAAGTAGGGATTTGAATTTTAAAAAGAAAAATACCTGGATCGCTTATGAGAGTTCCCATTCAGAATTGTTGAGCAATCCTAAAATTTATACTAAAATAAAATCATGGCTGGTTTAAAACTCTGAAGGATCAGGATGAATAAAAGTATAGCCCAATTCCTTTTTCAATTTCTCATTAGAAACAATCTTAAAACGAGGCTCTTCATTTTCTAAAAAAGAAGGTGGTACTAATCCTTGTTTGATGGTTTGTTTGGTATAAAAATCTTTTCGCAAAGGATGTTTATCTGAGCAGACATTAAAAATCTCATTCCAAATGTCTTGGCGAATGATTTCGTAAATCACCTGAATACAATCTTCCCGATGAACCAAATTGACGGGAGCATTCCCATTCGCTACATTTTGTCTTCCAGCTAGAAAACGTCCTGCTTTTCGCTCTCCTCCAACCAAGCCAGAAAATCTAAGAATAGTATTTTTAAAATCAGAAGAAGATTGAAGGTGGTTTTCAATTTTAAACAATGCTTTGGTCGAATCTGTAGAAGGGCTTGGCATATCTGCTTCGCTTACTTCTTTATTGACATCGGAATACACGCCAGTGGAACTGCAAAAAATAATCTTTTGAACACTCCCCTTTTGAGCAGCATCAAGGATATTTTTAATTTCTAAAAAATGGAGTCGTTCCACATCCGGGCGGCGACGGCGAGGTGGAATATTGATTATTAGAATTTCTGAATCGAAAAAATCTTCTAGCTTCTCCCCTTCTAATTCTTCTCCAGCTTTTATAAAAAAAGGAATAATTCCAGCTTCTTTTAAAAGTGGTAATTTATCTTCAGAAGTCGTTGAGCCTTTTACTTCAAAACCTTTTTCTAATAAAAATTTTGCTAAAGGAAATCCTAGCCAACCACAACCGATAATTGATATTTTTTGATTATTGAACACCTTGTTAATTGATATATACTTGTGAATACAAAAAGAAATGAATAGAAAAATAAATTAGAAGAGGTAAATGTATAAAGGGAAAAATTATCTTCAGCGATTCTCCTTTTCTCAGCGGTAAGAATGCAATCCGAAGAGAAAAGGAGAAACACAGAGTTTACTCATATTGATATTCAAAACAACCTAAGTCTGGAGTCATTGCGTCACGATCATTCCCATCTAAATCTTTTACAATAGCAATTGGATCTGCCAAACCTTCCACAATTGACAAAGTATCCAAATGATAATCATCTTCATCGACATCAAAGAAAACAGCATCACCAGTTACTCCATTTATACAAGGATCACAATGATCGAAAAAGTCTGAATAATTTCCATCCTCATCATCTAGTTCATCCACTTTTACCAGACAGTCTTCAAACTTATAATCAAAATCTGCTTCTGGAACTCTGAATAAAGAAATCTCATCTTTTCGAGAACCAAAAATAATAGAATTTTTAAAATCCACCTCTAGATCATTGAACCGATATTCCGAACAAAACATATCCAGACAAAGTGCATTAGACAATCGCAAAGCAGATGCATCCACACCATAACTTGCCAGGGTGCAATAATTAAACTCATGCTTACCTCCGTATTCTATCTGCACACAGTTTCCACTATTGCTATGAAACAATGAATTGGTCGCCGTAATATCAGAATGTACGCTGATCAATCCACTTCCTGCGGTATTATAAAACTGTACATTTTCTAAAACCAAATCCGAAGAATCCGCTCGGACACCTACGATAGAATTTTTAACAATTGTATTCGTCATTCTATGCCCACTACTTCCTGCAGACAATCTGATCCCTGCCCACTGACCAGAGATTTCATCAAACTCTTCCTCCAATCGATCCCCTTCAAAAATCACTGGATCTTCTATCGTTCCATTGACTTGCAACGTTCCACCTTCCAACATAAATAATAATCCGTCATTGTAAGTAATCGTTCCTCCAGCTCCATCATCAGTTCGTGCCAGGCCTCCAAAAAAATGAATCCTAGCTCCCGCCGCAATTTTTAATAAACAATTATCAACAAACAAGACCCCAAAAATCACGTAGGGTTTTTCATCATCCCAGTTCACTTCACCTAATGTTTCACAGGTTATCAAATTCAACGTACCTGCACTAAATCGACTCGGAATATAATTTGCATTTTGCCCCCAAGCTTCTAGTTTCACGACCTGAGTATTGCCATTCGTTTCAAAAATAATCTCATCATAAATCACATACGGACTAATTGAAACGGGCTGATCAGGATCAACCGTCACTTCTCCAAAAATATAAAGACTATCATTCCCTGCAATTTCTACATCATCAACAGAAATCTGAGGTAAACCATCCACATTAATTCTAAAAGAAGAATTTGGATTGGCTACTTTGATATTGGAAATTCGAATAGATTGGTCATTGGTATTATAGACTTTTAGAATTCTAGTCGAAGAACCTCTTGCCGTAAATACCGTATCAAAACGTAAGGTATCTAGAGAAAACTCTAACATTACATCCGAAGAGGTCGTAAAATCGTCTTCTGGTGTACAAGAGAAGATGACCATGATACTGACTAAAGTGAGAAAGAATAGATAATTTTTTAACATGAAAACTTTTTATTAATCATAAATACAATCACAATGAAAAAACGCAAATTTAGGATAATAATTTCTTAATTAACTATATTTCGTCTGCGCTAAGTCTTAGAAACCATCTAAGGCCTAAATATCTTCACTCTTTATAAACTAAAATTCGGCCGTTTTGTTACTTTTCCGTAAAATATGGACTATATCTAATGTAGTTAGTAAGACAGTAGATATATCCTGAAATATACTAACTTTGCACTCTATAGCACATTAAACTATTTGCATGTCAAAACCTGTGATTGATGTAATTATCCCAGCATACAACGAGGAGCAATCCATCGGAAATGTGTTGAGAGATATTCCTAAAGATTTAGTGAGGGATATATTGGTTTGCAATAATGCCAGTACAGACAGTACAGCTATGGTGGCTAGCGAAAATGGTGCTATAGTTTTAGACCAACCTCAAAAAGGGTACGGAAGCGCATGTTTGAAAGGAATTGAATACCTAAAAGCAAGAAAAGCAGAAGACCAACCTGATATTGTCGTCTTTTTGGATGGAGATTATTCTGACCATCCAGAAGAGATGATCAAAGTCGTACAACCAATTATCGAGCAAAATATGGATATGGTGATCGGTTCCAGATCAACAGGCGATATGGAGAATGGGGCAATGATGCCGCAGCAGATATTTGGTAATTGGTTAGCGACGAATTTAATTCGTTTATTTTATAAATATGACTTTACGGATTTAGGCCCTTTTAGAGCGATACGTTATGACAAATTAATCGAGATCGATATGAAAGATCCTGATTTTGGATGGACGGTCGAGATGCAAGTGAAAGCTGCAAAATTTAAACTTAAATGTACCGAAGTCGCTGTTACTTATAGAAAAAGGATCGGAGTTTCCAAAGTATCCGGAACCATCAGAGGTACTATCCTCGCAGGACATAAAATACTCTGGACTATTTTTAAATTATTATAATACTAGCTGTAGATAAAAAATAAATTTTCAAAGAAAATTTCAATCTATGTGTTCTTATGTGACTTATGTGGTTCAAATAAAAAATATCCTTCTGAATCACAGCTATTGTTCACAAAAAGAATAACAATTAATTAGAGAAACTACGAGTAAAACATGGGATCAATTATCGCATATATTGTTTTAGGAATTTATACTGTAGCACTGACCTACATTATGATCTACTGTTTATTGCAGTTACATCTTTTATATCATTATAAAAAACATTACTGGAAGAACGGCAATAAGAAATATAAGAAAGCAAGCATCAATGATAATGATCTTCCTTTTGTCACCATTCAGTTGCCTGTTTTCAATGAGATGTATGTAGTTGAACGACTCGTGGATAAGATTGTAAAAATGGATTATCCAAAAGACCGATTCGAGATTCATTTATTAGATGACTCTACAGATGAAACAGTAGATATTTCAAAACGAAAAACAGAAGAGTACAAAGCGAAAGGTTTTAATATTGATTTCTTTCACCGAGTAGATCGAAAAGGTTATAAAGCTGGGGCATTGAAAGAAGGGATGAAACATGCGAAAGGTGAATTCATAGCAATATTCGATGCCGACTTTTTACCTCGAGAAGATTTCTTGTTGACGACGATTCCTTATTTTGAAGATAAAGAAGTTGGTGTAGTTCAAACTCGTTGGGAACACATCAATCGGGATTACAGCATGTTGACTCGTTTGCAAGCCATGCAATTGAATGTCCACTTTACGATCGAACAATTAGGTCGAAAAGCGAGCAATTGTTTTTTACAATTCAATGGTACTGCTGGCGTATGGAGAAGAGAGACGATAGACAGTGCTGGTGGATGGGAAGCAGATACTTTGACAGAGGATTTAGACTTAAGTTATCGAGCGCAACTTAAGGGTTGGAAGATTACTTACCTAGAAAAATTTGGTTCTCCTGCGGAACTACCTGCGGAAATGAACGGTTTGAAATCTCAGCAATTTCGTTGGATGAAAGGTGGTGCTGAAAATGCTAGAAAATTATTACCTACTGTTTGGAAATCGGATATGAGCTTTTGGCAAAAGCTACATTCGACAAGCCACTTAATGTCGAGCAGTGTTTTCCTTTTTGTTTTTATTATGGGCGTATTTAGTGTTCCTACACTTTTTGCTTTACCAGTCGTTGGTTTGACTTCTGGAATCTTTAAATACTTCTTGGTGAGTTTACTTTCTGTTATTTCGGTATATTATGTTGCAAATGTTCAGGCAGAGTTGGAGAAACAATCTTATACTAAGATGCTGTTTAAATTTATCTTCCTCTTTCCTTTATTTCTAGCATTGTCGATGGGATTATCTTTGCACAATACGGTTGCGGTAATCCAAGGTTATATTGGTAAGAAATCTCCGTTTATTCGTACACCTAAATTTAATATCAAAGGAATTAAGGATAGTTTTAAAAACCAAAATTACCTAGCGAAAAAATTACCTTTAACGACGATCTTCGAAGGGCTTTTAGCTGTATACTTTTTATTTGGAATCCTTGGAGGTATCTATTTACAGGATTGGTCTTTCCTTCTTTTCCATGGAATGTTGATGATTGGTTTTGGATCGATTTGTTTTTATTCGGTTCGACATTGGGCGATGAAATAATAAGTGATGAGTGTTTATTCCCTACGATTTTGTCTTGGGAGGAATAGATCATTTCCGGTGATAGGAATAGATTCCGATAAATTGGAATAGTGGTGATAGTTTCAAGTTGAGTTTTAGGTTCTTTATGTCTCCTTTGTGTAACTTTGTCTCCTAATCATGGCAAACAATTCTACCACAAATATTCTGAGTTTTTCCCTTATTGGATTTACACTTATTGCTTTGACCTATCTCTTGGGTTATACCATTGGGCAATCTGATTTCTCTTCGTTAATTTCTTACTACAGTGTATTCTTTCTAATTTATGTAGCGGCTTTTTATTTTTCAAAAACGGATCGGACGATCTGGTATTTTGTAGGCTTAGGAATTTTACTGCGATTCATTCTCGTCTTTGCTTTTCCAAATCTATCTGATGATATTTACCGATTCATCTGGGACGGCCGATTGATCAACAATGGCATTAATCCTTTTAACCATTTACCTACTTATTTTTTAGAAACAGAAAATGCGGTACCAGGAATTACGCAAGATCTTTTTGACAAACTAAACTCTCCAGAGTATTTCACCATCTACCCTCCTCTTAGTCAAGCTATGTTTTCATTGGCTTGTTGGATTGCTCCAGATAGTTATTATGGAAGTGCTTTGGTGATGAAAACTATTATGTTTTTATTTGAATGTGGGTCGATTGTTTTGATTGTAAAACTGCTCCAACATTTTAAATTGCCATTAAAAAATGTGTTGATCTATGCGCTAAATCCTTTGATCATTTTAGAAATAACGGGCAACTTACATTTTGAAGGAGCGATGGTTTTCTTTTTATTATTGGCCGTTTGGTTATTGGTAAAAAAACGAAACATACTCTCTGCGATTGCATTTGCAATGTCTATTGTCTCTAAACTATTACCGCTGATGTTATTGCCTTTTTTAATAAAAAGATTAGGCTGGAAAAAGAGTTTCCAATATTTTGCAATTCTTGGAGCGACGCTTTTAATTTGCTTCTCTCCCCTACTCAATCAAACTTTCATAAATAACTTTTCAAATAGCCTTGATTTATATTTTCAAAAATTCGAATTCAATGCCAGCATCTATTATTCATTGCGTTGGTTAGGCACTCAAATTTGGGGTTACAATATGATTCACTTTTTCGGCCCTGCCTTAGCTTTAATCGTTTTAGTATCAATTAGTTGGAAAGCTCATAAAGATGAAAAAGTGAATTTCAATACCCTTTTTGAAATGTTCCTTTTTAGTATTTGTACCTATTTATTTTTGGCAACGACCATTCATCCTTGGTATGTTTCTTTGCCTTTGATTTTCTCTCTATTTACACGATTTAGATTTCCAGTACTATGGTCAGGTTTGATCATGCTCACTTACATCAATTATAGTTATGGAGATTATTTTGAAAATCTATGGATGGTAGGCCTTGAATATTCTGCGGTATTCGGGATGCTCTTTTATGAAATCCGCACAAGTAAACAGGAGAGCAAATTATTAAATGAATGAAGTATTATTGCATTGTTAGAAACACCAACATAGGCTTTCGGTATCAATCCCTCATGAGCTTTATGTCCAAAAATCAACTCACCTAATCATTCTTCAAAATACTCAAAATCCGATCAAAGACCCGTTCCAATATTCGACGATCTTCTGTGATGATATTCGCCGTTCCCAACATCTCTTGCTGAAAAGGAATCGTTCGATCATAAGTGGTGGTCAAAGGCTGAGGTATATCCAATTCAACAGAAAAGCCATCTCCTTGTGGTACTAAAGAAATGCTACTCACTTTACAAACCAAACTTCCAAATTCTTGATAAGGATAGCCCGCTAAACGGATATTGGCTCGCATATCTTTTTGCACCTTTCCAGAACCTCTCGAAGGAAGAATACCTTTCGCAATAATCTGAGTCGCTTCGTTTGGAACAATAGTCAGCAACTCTTCATTTTGATTGATGAACTGTTGCGTACTTCTAAATTTCGTCAAGGAAATTTTTCCAGAAATTGGAGCTTTTATTAAAAACATTTTTTTCCAACTTTCCACTTCACTACGAATTCTCTGAATGTCTTCCTGAATCGAAAGCACCCCTGAAGACTTGCCTTCTGCATAGGATTGTTTGTTTTCCAAAATCTGCATCTTAGTTCTTTCAATCATCAGATTATTATTGATTACCTCATTTTCCAAAGACTCCAATTGTCTTTTTGCTCGAAGATAATTCCCTTCTGATGTTTCCAAATCAGTTGCACTTACACCTCCAAATGATTTCACTTCTCTATTTCTATCTAGCTCTTTTTTTGAAAGACCGAGCACCTCTTCTGAAGTCTTTTTTTGGACAACCAAAGCTTCTCCTAATTTCTTTAATTTTAGAATTTGTGCATCAAGGTTCTGAATTCTCGAAGAAGTATTATTATTTTTTAAAAAGAAAACATGCTCATCAAAGCTTTTTGTAAAATCAGTATATGCTTTTTGTAGTCCTCCTAATTTTAAATTTCTAGGAATTTCAATTTTTGCAATAGTTGAACTAGATGAGGCAGCTTCTATTTGTTTTAAAAATCCATCTAATGCATTTACAGCTTCCAATTCTGCAGGATTATCTAACACTGCTATAAGCCTCCCTTTCTCTATTTGTTGATTTTCTTTTACGTTGAACTCATTCAACTTCCCTGAGATTTCTGAAAAGACTCTGATTGGAGGTTGTGGCGTCGTTAAGATCACTTGAGTAGGAATGACATCTGGATATTTTATCATCCATCCTAATACTAAAAAGACTGCAACGCCTATCGCAATAAAGGTATTCCCCCAATGCAATAAACGACCTGGCGGATTCCCCAGAATCTGTTGCAATTCCTCACGCTCATTCAATCGAATGTCGTTAGGATCTTCTATGTATTCTTTATCAGACATTATTCAATGTTGTTATTTAGCTTCCCAATTCTAATTGATCTTTTACAAGATGAAAATAGGAACCTTTCAATGCAACCAATTCTTCGTGTGAGCCACGCTCTGCTATATCTCCTTTTTCGATAACTATAATTTGATCTGCATTTTTTACAGTACTTAATCTATGCGCCACTACTACAACTGTTCTTCCCTTAAAAAACGCATTCATGTTCTCCATGATTACTCTTTCATTTCGAGCATCCAAAGCATTTGTCGCTTCATCGAAAAACAAAAATTCAGGATTTTTATACACCGCTCTTGCTATTAATAATCTTTGCTTTTGTCCTTGACTCAATCCATTCCCTTTAGAACCAATCATCGTATTATAATGCAATGGTAATGATTCTACAAACTCCTGGATATTTGCAGTCTTCACTGCTTTTAGCAATTTTTGCTTATCAACATCTGGTTCACTCTCAGAAATATTATTAGCAATAGTATCAGAAAAGATATAACCATCTTGCATTACGGCTCCACATTTAGAACGCCACAAACGTTTGCTTATATTTTCGATTGCGATACTTCCAGCTCGTATCACACCATTAGTTGGTGCATAAAACCCAAGCATCAATTTTACTAAAGTAGTTTTTCCTGATCCACTGGTTCCTACTATCGCAGTAACTTTTCCTCTAGGTATTTCCAGATTGATGTCTTTCAATACCATATCCGAAAGTTTATTGTATTGAAAACTTACATTCTCAAATTTGATATCCGCATTCTCAGGAATCATTTCAAGGCGTGGTTCATTCAAATCTTCTTCATCATCTTTGTCATGAATTTCGCCAAGTCTTTCTAAACTTATTTCTGCATCCTGCAAGTTTCGAACAAAAGCAATCATTTGTTGCAATGGTGCATTCAACTGACCAATAATATATTGAACGGCAAGCATCATCCCCAGCGTCATCTCCCCATCAATCACTGCTTTAGCTGCTATAAAAGAAATCAGAATATCTTTAAACTGTGTGATAAATCCTGCTCCGGCATCTTGATATTGCTGAATGGCCAAAGCTTTAATATTTACTCGAAAGATTCTTGCTTGAATAAACATCCACTGCCAGCGACGACGTCGTTCACTATTTTGCAATTTGATTTCTTGCATTCCTTGAACCAATTCGATCAAGGCTGATCTATTTTCAGATTGCTGTTCAAAATTTTGATAATCAATAACTTTCCGCTTTTTCAGGAAAATACTAATCCAAACCAAGTATAAAATACTGGCAACAAAAAAGATAAGGAAAATGGAAGTGTTATATATCAACAAGACTATTCCAAAAATAATCAGATTGAAAAAAGAGAATAGCGTGAGCAAAGTGGAAGTTGTCAAAAAAGTTTTTATCCGCTCATGATCGTAAACCCTTTGCAATAAATCACCAATCATTTTTGAATCAAAAAAAGCGATTGGTAATTTCATCAACTTTATCAAAAAATCAGAAAGGATGCTAATATTTATCCTCGTTCCTATATGTAATAAGATCCAACTCTGTATAAAATTGACGGCAGTCTGGCTAAAAAAGAGCATCAATTGAGCCATCAAAATCAAATAGATAAAATCTATATCCTGATTTTCTATACCAATATCAACAATGGCTTGAGTCAAAAACGGAAAAATCAACTGAAACAAACTGCCCAGCAGGAGTCCCAAAACTAATTGGAGAATCAGTCTTTTATAGGGCCTAAAATATTTGAAAAGAAAACTAATTCCTGTTTTGTTAACCTTCTCTCCTTCTTCTTGATAAAAATCTGGAGAAGGTTCTAATAATAAAGCGATTCCTTTATTCCCATCACTCAACCAACCTTTTTCAAATTCACTTCGGGGCATTTTTATTTTCCCTTTTCCAGGATCTGCTACCCAAGCATATTTTTTATTAACCTTATAAACGACTACGAAATGCTTTTGCTCCCAGTGTGCAATACATGGAAGCGGAATATTCATCATCGCTGGATTATCTTCAGAATCTTCTTCAAACGGTAATTTGATCACCAAAGTACGCATCCCTATACTCTCTGCCGCTTCTGTAATCCCTAAAAGCGAAACACCTTCACGATCTATATGGCATTTTTCTCGAAGAGATTGCAGACTATAACTTTTTCCATAGTGCTGTGCAACCATACGTAAGCAGGTTGGCCCACAGTCCATCGCATCTAATTGTCGAAAAAAGGGAAAACGTTTACTCATTCAAGTTACTTCTAGATATAATTTAGTTTCCGTTTGTTATTTGCTAGCTCTATCTAATGTAAATTAGTCTTATGCATGTTTTACAACAGACTATAAATGTAAATATAAATTAATAATCAGAGAGAATTACCTCTGAGCCACAAATTCTTTCCGATATTTGGACTCAAATTGTTATAAAGTATGTCCGATAATAAAAATGAACTACATCAAGTCTTAGAAGCGCTTTTGATTGAAAAGAAAGAAGACTTCGACCAGTTCAAAGCTCATGTACAATCTCTGTCTTTGGACGAAAAAAGAAAACAAGGTTATACCTGGAATCCTTTAGAAGTGCTAAGCTCTGGATATACTTTTGGCGAACGGGCATTTATCGTAGTTCAAAGAACTAAAAATCTGAACGAGCCCCATACTTTTCGATCAGGAAAAACGATAAGTTTTTACACTGGTCAAGCCGGAGTAAGTAATCCGGAACGCATTGGAGTGATCAATTTTGTTGATAGAAATAAAATGAAAATTATTCTCAATGCTAAAGATCTTCCAGATTGGCTAGGCCTCGGAATGCTTGGGGTTGATTTGTTATTTGATGAACGGACTTACCTGGAAATGGAAAAAGCACTCAAACTGGTCATCGAAGCAAAAGACAATCGACTTGCTGATTTAAGAAATGTATTTTTAGGTAAAACAGAAAATCGATTCCATCTTCAGGATTATCATGTTGTTTCCGTTCCTAACCTTAATAAATCTCAAAATGAAGCGGTCAATCAGGTATTAACGAGCTTGGATGTTACTATTATTCATGGACCGCCAGGAACCGGAAAAACGACCACCTTAGTTCAAGCTATTAAATTACTTTCCAAAACGGAAATGAACATTCTAGTTACAGCGCCAAGTAATACTGCGGTTGATTTATTGACTGAAAGAATTGCAGGAGAGGGACTCCAGGTTGTAAGAATTGGAAATATTTCTAGAGTTGATGAAAATCTAATTCAACATACTTTAGATGCTCAATTAGCTGCTCACCCAGAAGCAAAAAACATCAAAAAAGTAAAAATACAAGCTGCAGGTATTCGTAAATCGGCTAGGAAATTTAAAAAGAAATTTGGGCATGAAGAGCGTAATGAACGTCGCCGCCTTTTAAAAGAAGCAAAGGATTTAAGTTCTTGGGCCAATCATTTAGAAGATCGTTTGATTGATCAAATACTTTCCTCTGCTAATGTGATCACTGCCACTCTGGTAGGTTCTTCAAATTCCATTTTGAAAAAAGTAGATTTTAAAACAGCTATTATTGATGAAGCTGCCCAGGCTTTAGAGCCAGCAAGCTGGATTCCAATTACGAAAGCATCAAAAGTAATTTTAGCAGGTGATCCTCTTCAGTTGCCTCCTACAATAAAATCCTATAAAGCAAAATCGGCTGGCTTAGGAAATACATTGATTGAAAAAAGTATAGACCGACTCCCTAAGATCAGCCTGTTAAAAACACAGTATAGGATGAATGAGACAATCATGGGGTTTTCGAATCAACAGTTTTATAATAACGTCCTTCTTGCTGATGCTTCGAATGCAAATCTACAAATTGGTGATACAGCCCCCTTATTATTTATTGATACTGCAGGCTGTGGTTTTGATGAGATTGTGAATCCAAATTATAAAAGCAAGTACAATCCTGATGAGTTTCTTATTCTTAGTGAACATCTTTACCAACTAGTCGAGCAGTTTAAAGAGGAAGAGGATATTCCAAATATTGCAATCATCTCTCCTTATCGTGAACAGGTTATTCATATAAAACAACAAATTCCTGAAGATGAAATTTTAAACAAATTCAATATTAAAGTAGGCACCATTGATGGATTTCAGGGACAAGAAAGTGATATCGTTTATATTTCTTTGGTTCGATCAAATAGTAATGGAGAGATTGGATTTTTAAAAGATTACCGAAGAATGAATGTCGCAATGACTAGAGCTAAAAAGAAACTAGTGATTATAGGCGATAGTGCAACCATTGGAGGTGATGATTTCTATGCAGCTTTTTTGGATTATTGTGATAAAAAAGGAATCTATCAAAGTGCTTGGGAATATATGAGAACATAGAGAGATGAGGAATCTAAAAAACGAAAAAAGCCGTAACAGCGAGATGCTCTTACGGCTTTTTATATTAAGAATCAAATCTTAGTACGACCACAAATCGTGTTCGAAGTTAAAGATTGATTTTTTAATCTTATCTGCCTCCATCAAAAGATCGACACCAGAAAGGTAATCTTGTAACCTATCATCCCTTACGTTGGATTCTTTGTAGATGTAACTCGCAAAGTAGCGCATCTCCATTAAATCTTCCCAGGTATTAGGTGAAGCATCATTACCTACGTTGAATACTTGCTCACGAGCTAAGATCTCTCTACACTCTGGATAGTATACCCAGAAAAGAGGCTTCTCGAATTTGAAATTATCATTATCATCAAATACATCTAATAATGGAGCAATTCCAAGTATTCTAACTTGTAAGGTAGAGGTCTTTTCATCAAAGAACCAAACCTCTTTTATTCTGAAACGCTTAACATCATCTGGATTGATATCATTACTTACAATTTTAATCTCCTCCTCATACGTTTCAGGATCAAAAGTAGTAATAGTATCTGTAGAAGAACCAATAGAAGCAATCTCAGCTGGTAATAGTTTATTAGAGAATTTATCATCCTCAGTACTATAAGCTGTAATATCTCCATTAGAAGCAGCATCCATGATTATTGAAAAGAATCTTCTTTCAGGATAAGCAAACGGAAGGTTCATTTTTTCCCGAATATCAATTACTCGCCAAATACGTTTTTCCCAAAAGATATCAGCCTCTCGAAGTGGTTGATAAGGTAAAACCCGACGGTCATCAATAATTCTTTTTTCAACGATATCATCTAATGGTGCATCTTCATCCGGTTCACTGGATTCCGTTTTTACTGTCTCTGGTACTTGACCAAAAGCAGGATTAATAGCGAATAATCCAAATAAACAAAGTGTAAGAAATTTCAGAACGATCTTCATGACATAAACAGTTTAAAAGTATGTTTAGCAAAGCTTGAATAAATCAAACGTGATTATCAAGCAATTATTATTTAATTTTAAATACCATTGAATTAATCGGTCGACCTGCTTTATCACCTGGACATCTAGCTTTTACATTATCAAAGTAGTAGATATCTCCTGGCTTAGCATTTTTCACTAATCGAGCTGATTTATCATTGTATCTAGGTCCTGGATTCACAGACTCAACTGGATCCTGACGTTTTGCGACGTAAGTTAAGGTATATCCTTGTGTTTTACACTTCGCATCAAAATCAAAATTATCTAAGAATGATCCAACACCACCTTGAGCCTTGAATTCTCCTGTTCCCATTCCACCTCCTTGGCTCTTACCAAGACGTGCAACTGGATCTGGAATTCTTTTTACACGGAATTTAAATGGTGTGCTTGGTAATCCTCCACCAGAAACATTAATTGTAGCATCTCCAGGCTTACCAGCTGTAACGATATATTTACCACCGCTTCCTTTTAATGTACAACCTGATCCTGTAGCTTTAATCTCATTACTTGATGCTCCTGCAACAGTAACAGATACTGGATTATCAACACCAATGTAGAATACATTCATTTTATCCGCAGATACATTAGCTGAACGTACACCTACTTCGTATTCAAATTCAGAAGTAGAAGCATATTTCTCTCCTGTAATTGGATTCGTTACATTAGAAGCTAATTTCAACGTTCTTTTACCAGTATTACCCGCTGTTTCAGTATAAGTACCAACACCATCATTTAAAGGAACTGATTTTCCATTAACTGAGATACTGGAGTTTTTACCGAATTCAGAAGAATAAGCACCAATCTGTACCGTTGCTTCAAATTTTTCACCTTTGATCACATAACCTTTTTTGGCATTGATTACTGGGAAGAATTTATTCAATTTGATCTCTCTACCTCCAACTAACTCCGCAAGTTTATTTACGATAGTTGCTTCAGAGTTTCGAGCATCCGTTTGTAATTTAGTCAAAACTGGTAAAACAGCTGCCAATGGCATTTGCTTGAACTTATACTCTGTCCAAGATTTTTGTTTCCCATCCTTTGATTTCTTCATAATATCTTCTTCACTTTCAATTTGAAGAGGAAGACTCGCAACAACACCGGCAATTCTCTCTGCAACTTCTTCAGCAGATAATTTACCTTCCTTCATTACATCTTCATTCTGGATTGTAGTCGTAAAAGAAGTGATAAGTTTCTTTTTAAGCTCTTCTACTTTACTCGCGATGATTGGACCTTGTGGCTCTCCACCAGTCTTAGTATCTCCGAGTACAAGGATTCGAGTAGTAACATCTTTGTTTTTCTTACCAGTTGGGTTGTTATCAAAACTTCCCTTGTAATAATCACCTTCATCACGTGCACCACTCTGATCTCCAGAAGCATCGATTAAATTGTCCTTAATTGATTCGATATAAGTTACAAATTCTCCTACTTGAGAATTTACAGCTTCAATACCAGCATTAAGTGGCGCTTTCAAAAGTGGTTTTTTATCTAAAAGTGGTTGAATACCTTTTTTAGTAGACTCGACACCTTGTTTGGTTAAAGTGTTAGATGTAACCAAACTCTTATCTAAGTCAAAAAAAGCGTTCATTACTTCAGCGGAAACATTTAAGGCTAATAATGCCGTCAGTACAAGGTACATCAGGTTGATCATTAGCTGCCGCGGTTCCTTTGGAATTGACATATTGCTCTTTTTTATTTTGCATCTAACTCGAAGTTAGATTAGGGTTCTTAAATAGGTTTTGTTCTTAAATCTTATTTAGTACCAATGTTAGACATCGCAGATAATACGTTGCCATATACATTGTTCAAAGAACCTAAGTTTTGATTCAAAGAAGTTAACTGCTCTTTATAAACAGTAGTATCTTCAAGTGTATCACTTAGATTAGCCATTGCTTCATTCATACGAGTGTAAAAATTAGACATGGATTTGACTTGTTCTCCTGTTCCAGAGAAATCAACTTCTTGTAAAGATTTAAGTGAACCTAGTGAACTAGACATTGATTGAAGCTCATTAAGCATTCCTCCTAATTGTTGTTCAACAACTTCTCCATTCAAGCCTGGAGCTTGATCAGCGATTTCGCCTACTGCTAAAGGAGCAATTCTTGAGTGATAATCATCTAATCCTGGATATAATTTTTCCCAATAGTAATCCTTTTCTGGTCCAATAAGACCTAAGAACAAGAAAATACATGCTTCAATCACCAAACCGATAGTAAGCATCATACTTGCTCCTGGTAAACTCTCCAACTTAAATAGGGCTCCCATCAATACAGTTGCCGCTCCAACTCCGATAAATAAGTTTTTAAGGTATTTGAACCATTTTGTTTTTAAGAAACTCATTGTAAACTATTTTTTAATAGGTTAGTTAAAATATTTTGAAATAGGGTTTTAATATTTATGTCCCCACTGGCATAACGCCATCAGAGAGAAAAGTTACAATATTATAGTTAAAATTATTCCCAAGGTAGGTTTGTAATAGACATGGTCAATATCAGAAAACTAAAAGGTATGGAAAGATTCCATACCTTTTAGTATCTTTTATATTAGAAATCGTTGATTGAACGTCCTAAGAAAGTAAGTGCGCATCTAAATCCAACATATGATTTTGTTGTATCTTGGTATTCCCAATGACGAGTACCTGTCTGAAGGAAAACCATGATATCTTTCCAAGATCCACCTCTAATTACTTTACGTTTTTGAGCTTCAGCATCATCTTCTTTAGCATCGTAACGCATGTCGGGGTTTAAATCATGAATGAAAGAGTATGCATTTTCATGAAATGAAGAAGAAGTCCATTCTGCAACATTTCCTGCCATATTATATAGACCATAATCATTCGGGAAATAAGCATCAGCTTTCACTGTATAAAGACCACCATCTTCTGGGTAGTTACCTCTACCTGGTTTGAAGTTAGCTAAAAGACATCCTTTAGCATTTCTGATATAGTAACCACCCCAAGGGAATGGTGCTAAATCATGTCCACCTCTCGAAGCATATTCCCACTCATGTTCGGTAGGTAATCTGAAATCTTCAGAATTAACTCCGTTTTCAGCTTGGTAAGAGTTCCAAAGTTTCGTTCTCCAAAAACAGAACGCATTAGACATTCTCCAATCAACACCGACAACAGGGTAGTCATCAAATGCAGGGTGGTAGAAATAGTTACGAGTCATAGGCTCATTATAAGAATAAGCGAAATCCCGTACCCATACTAATGTATCAGGATAAACCATGATTTTATCTTTTTTGATATGGGCTGTACGGTTAGACACTCGGTCATGTGCCGCTTTTTGCCAATCAAACCATTGGTATTCGTATTCGAGTTTGGAAACGTCGAGTTCTTTTTTTCCTGCGAATTTATCATCACCTTGATAAAATAATTCGTCAAGAGACTCATCTGCCCAATCAATTTCATAATCCCAATCGATTGCTTCCGTTTCTGCATCCTCGTCTCCACCTTCACCGTAGTGATCTAATAGAGAGTGAGCAAGAGAATCCCGAACCCAATAAACAAATTGGCGATATTCATTGTTAGTAATTTCAGTATCATCCATGTAGAATCCCTGAATAGAGATAGTCTTTGGCCTTTGAACAAAGGTGTTGGCTACATCCTGATCACTGGGACCAATGTGTAACGTTCCAGATGGTACGTATACCATTCCATAAGGATTAATACCTTTCCATGATGGTCTTTCCATCACACCGATCAATTGTCCATTTTGACGAGTTCCACACGAAGCGACTACAACCAAGATGGTCAAGACAAGAAGAAATTTGAATAGTTTTTTCATTTTAACACCCGAGTTTTCCTTCAGATTAAGATTGAATTTGCTAAAAAGCGAACGTAAATATAGTTTCTTTGAATATCAAATCAAAAATTATTTTTTTGATTTTTGCCATATAGTATTCAAAGTGTATACAAAAAGCGTACTAAGAACGCTGATTTTAAATTATATAGTATTTAAACACTAATTTTTTAATAAAATAAGGGTATTTTCTGTGTATTTTCATTCTCTCTTATAAAAAACGAGGGTTATAGATAACCTTCGGAAGTTTGCCTTTTCCTATATCTTTATTCAAGTTATAGTTAAGCATAATTTCATGAGATCCTCTGCTTACATCGCTAAGCCCCGATAAAGTAATATCATAAGCATAAGCTAAGGTCAGATTCTCACTTAATTTGTAACCTGCAAGGAGAACGACTGCGTCGAAAGAATTGGAATTATAACCTCTAAACGATGCACCTCCGAAAATATTGTCAGAATACCGGCCTATTGCTGATATTTCTATTTGAGTTTCTATCAAATCTGACTTTAATAAAAGTGATGGATGCAACGTGAAATTCCTCCCTATTTCAAAATTGATTGCTAAATTAGCAAAATAATTCCGAACATAGGTAATTTCAGCAACATTAGTAGTTCCTTCTATATTTACTGTCGGCTCTGCAATGTTTGAACTTGCTAAACCCACTTCAAATTTTTCATTGTGAAAATATACTCCAGCATTAATAAGTGGAGCAATGGCGCTTTCATTCCCAAGAGGAATAAAATCATCTCGATGATCAATCGTTGGTTCCGAATAAACACCTTGAGGGGCTCTAAGTTTTGTTCCGTCCAAAGACTTTTGTACAAGTCCTGCTGCTACACCAATTGATAATGTACTGGCCTTGCTCACAGGTAATCTATAATTATAAGAAATACTTGCACTGGCGTTTCTTTCAGCGCCTATCTCATCGTTTTCAAGATTTATGCCAAGTCCTCCTCCTAAATAATAGACCGGCATATGCGCATTTATGTTTTGAGTTGAAGGGCTCAAATCCAAACTTACCCACTGTTTTCTAAACACTCCTGTCACACTCAACGAATTGTCAAAACCAGCATACGCTGGATTATAGCTGTATTTATTTAGCATATACAAACTATACTGAGGTGCTTGCTGTGCAAGCAATACAATTGACGAAGAGAAAAGGAATAATATTAGAAAATAGAATCTTTTCATATTGTAATATAATAACAAACTACCAAGATTTAACTCCAAAAAAGATGTTTAATTGTTTTGCGACATTTTAATAACAGTTCTAGTAGTTCTTTGACACTTTTTACGGGATTCAGATAGGTATAGTTCCGAGAATAATAAATTAAATGATTAATCTGTCTCTAACTTCAAACCATCATAGGCTATACTAACATTAGAAGGCAGCGTTTTGTTGATATCAGCAGATAAGCCCATTCTGTGGCTAATGTGAGTAAGGTACGCTCGCTCTGGTTGTACTATTTCAATAAAATTCAGCGCTTCGTCTAAAGAAAAATGAGAGTGATGTTCCTCTTTTCGGAGTGCATTAAGTACTAATACTTTAGACCCCTTAATTTTTTCAAGAGATTCAGGAGCAATGGTCTTAGCATCCGTGATATAAGTAAAATCATCAAATCGAAATCCTAGGACTGGCATTTTACCATGAATCACTTCTATGGGGATTATTTTTTGACCAGCAACCTCAAAAGGAGTCTCAGCATCTATTTCTCGTAAATTAAATCTTGGAGAACCTGGATATGGGTTTTCAAGAAAAGCATAGGCAAATCTACTTCTAAGACTATTCATCACCATAGTCGTACAATAAATCGGCATGTCTTTTTGATATCGAAAATTAAAAGGACGAACATCATCAAGGCCAATGATGTGATCATTATGCTCATGCGTAATTAGTACGCTGTCTACATCTATAATATTATTTTGGAGCATTTGCTGTCGAAAGTCTGGTCCGACATCAATGACTATGTTTTTGCCATTGATCGAAATCATCACAGCTGTTCTAAACCTTTTATCCTGAGGATTCTCCGAAACACAAACTTCACAGTCACAACCAATTACAGGAATGCCCTGAGAAGTGCCAGTACCGAGAAATGTAATTTTCAAATTATGTAGGGTTTTCCACTTCTTCTGGGCTATTAAGCTCCGAAAGGATTTTAGTGGTTAGCATATTATAAAACTCTGCAGATTTTTCTTCCAACTGAGTTTCATCTATTTCAATATTATTGAGTATTTCTAAAAGACTGTTAATTCTAGCTTCAGTATCAAAGAATTTATTAATTACAGCAATCTTCCGATCTTCTACAATAGCATACCCAGATTGAAAACTTCCTCTTTCGTACCTAATCGTATAACCGACCTCTTCCATAAGGCCTTCGATTTTTTTTAACTGATGTTTGGTATATTTAAACATATTCCTTTAAATAATGATCAAAAATAAAAAGCTACTGTATCTTCGCAATACAGATTCAACAAATATCGTAAAAATATAATTGAGTTTAGGCAGTTATTATAATACTTAATTCGTTTTGTTAAAAACAAAGGAGATATGACTAGAAAATTAATTTTGATTTTGACTTTTATAACTACTGTTTTAGTTTATGCAGATGCTCAGGAACAGCGTTTTAAGGCAGGTTTAATTTTAGGCTCAACTTTTTCACAATTACATGGTGACAACTCTAGTGGATACTTAAGAGTTGGCTTAACAGGTGGATTGAGAGCAGTAACGATTATCACCGAAAAGATTGAAATAAGCTTTGAACTTTTATTCGAACAAAGGGGAAGTAGATCACAACCTGCTTTTGATGAAGAGTTTTTTCCGTTCAAAATTACGACTAACCACGTATCTGTTCCTGTTTTATTTAATTTCCAGGATTGGCTGGATTCATCAGAAGAATATTATAAATTACATTTTCACGCAGGTTTAGCTTATGGGAGGCTTATAGAAGCTAAAGTGAATGATGAAGATATAGTTGGCTCCATTTTCATTCCTAATGTTCCGTTTTTTAAAAAAAATGATCTTTCATTAATTTTCGGTGCTACTTATTATATAAATAAAAACATTGGGATTACAGGCCGCTTTAATCGAAGTGTAACACGTCTATATAAATCAGGGGATGGTACATTGAATCGATCTCTTGTTGGAAAACATTTGACGCTGCAATTTCTTTACATGTTTTAAAATAATTCAACTCGCTAAAATGAATCGACTTTTATCAACTTTAATATTTCTGACATTTTTCTTATTCGCTTGTAATAATACACAATCAACGGAAGCAAAGAAAACCAATCCTCCATCTGTTCAAAATACACCTACTCAACCAAAGACACCTGAAAAAACTGGTGGTCCTGTTGTTTTAGCTGATGCATATCTTCCAAGTATTACTATGGTCGAATTAACAGGCTTATGGAATACCTGCAATCAAATGGATTATATTTTTTATGATCTTCCAATTAGCTCCAGTGTTAATGATAGCCAATCGGCTCAAGCACACCTTAGACATATTTCAGATACTCCAGTGAGTATGAGAGAAAAAAATCGATGTACAAAACCGATCGGTAGATTATTTTTTAAATCGGATGGAGAAGACTTGATTGAAGCAGATGCTTATTTTGGTGGTGGTTGCGCCTTCTTTGTTTTTCTAAAAAAAGGTAAAGCTACTTATTCTAATCTAATGACTCCAGAAGGAGTAAATCATTTCAACCAAATCATTGCTACAGCTACCGGTAAGGCTACTCCTGGTCAATAATCTAATATGACAGATACATTTGCAGTCATTGACCTGGGAACGAACACCTTTCATTTATTAATAGCAGAAGCTTCGAACTCCGGAATTTTTAAAGAACTTTATCGAAAACGGATTTATATAAAATTAGCCGAAGACGGTATTAATACCATTGGGCTCGCTCCCTTTGATCGAGCATTGAATGCCTTATTATCCTTTAAAAATATTCTTGATCAATACGACGTTAAAACAGTAAAAGCAATCGGAACTGCTGCTTTAAGAACAGCTAGTAATGGACCTGATTTTATTCAAAAAGTTTTTAAAGAAACTGGAATTCAAATTCAGTTAATTCCTGGTGATCGAGAAGCAGATTTAATTTACAAAGGTGTGATCCAAGCTGTTCCTTTGAGTAAAGAAACTGGATTAATCATGGACATTGGTGGTGGTAGTGTTGAATTTATTCTGGCTGATCAAGATGGTGTAAAATGGGCTCAAAGTTTTCCAATTGGCGTGGCTGTTCTTTATAATAAATTCCATAAAAAAGATCCAATCTCTCCTTCCGAAATTGACATCCTAGAAAAATTTCTGGAAGATATTTTAGCTCCCCTATTTCAAGAGATCCTAGTCCATAAACCTTCTATATTAATTGGAGCTTCCGGTACATTTGATGTTTTAGAAAATCTCCTTTGTAAAGAAAAACTGACCCCAATCCATGGTGTCGTAAACGTGAGTGATTTTTATCCTTTCTTTCAACAACAAATCAAAACGACTATTCAAGAACGTCTAGCTATGAAAGACATTCCTAATAATCGAGCAGAAATGATCATCGTTGCTCTAGTATTAATTGAGTTTATTCTTGGAAAAACCGATATCAAAACCATCTCTGTTTCTGAATATGCCTTAAAAGAAGGAATGCTAAAAGAGCTTATTTCAGAATAACAATTTTTAGACTAGTCTAAAAATATATTTCACATCTACAAAATTTTTCTTAACTTTACTTCATTATTCGCTGAAAACAGGGATTAAATCTTATTTTCTAAAAAGAGATTCAAAAATAGTCCAACCAAAACGGCTAAACAAAATGGCAGGATTACTTGATACATTACACACATTTACTACAGAAGAATGGGCAATCAGAGCTCTAATTGCTTCTTCCATGGTTGGAATTACCTGTGGCGTTCTTGGCTGTTTTATCGTTTTAAGAAATATGGCCTTGATTGGAGATGCTCTTTCTCATGCTATTTTGCCAGGTGTTGTAGTCGCTTTTATGATTGTAGGATACAGTACATTAGGCTTTTTCGTTGGTGCTTCCATTGCCGGATTAATTACAGCAATTGGTATTACCTGGATTCAGAATAATGTAAAAACCAAGAATGATGCGGCTATCGGAATTGTATTCACTGCTATGTTTTCCATTGGTGTCATGGGTATATCTCAAATAAGCAGAGAAGATGGAGTTCACCTCGATGTAAAGGATTTTCTTTTTGGCCAAATCCTCGGAATTTCTAACGAAGATATTTATCTCACCGCATTTGTAACGGTTTACGTTATCATTAGTATTATCGTTTTTTACCGTTATCTTTTTGTTTCTACTTTCCAATCTGTGATTGCAGAGACCATGGGGATTTCTGTAAAAGTGATTCATTATTTCTTGATGTTGTTACTTTCTTTTGCGGTGGTATCCTCTTTACAAACCGTAGGTGTTATTCTGGTTGTAGCGATGTTGATCACTCCAGCTTCTACCGCATTATTATTATCTGATCGTCTAAATCGAGTATTAGTCATCGCAGGTTTGGTAGGCTTTCTTTCCGCAGTCATTGGGATGATTCTCGCAGATTATTTTGAAACCACACCAGGACCAGCGATGGCCATAACTGCTGCTATGATTTATTTAATAGCTGTATTCTTTGCACCGAAAAAAGGATTGCTTTTTAGCTTTTTCAGAAAACGAAAATTACAATTAAAAATAGAATTAGAAGACACTTTAAAACAAGCTTTAAAGTTACATGAAAAAGGAAATTTAGTTTTTCAAAACTTATTTGAAAAACTGGGTTTTAAAAGTGGTCGTCTAAAAGGACACTTAAAAACGTTAGGAACAAATGGATTAATCATTACCAATAAAAATAGTCTTCAACTAACGGAGGATGGGATTGATGAAGCAAAGAAATTGGTTCGTGCGCATCGACTTTGGGAAACTTATTTGGTCCAACAAATAGGATTGACGGAAGAACAAATCCATGAAGATGCGGAAAAGTATGAACACCTTTTAACGGATGAACTTTTGGATGAGGTCGATGAAAAATTAGGCTTCCCTTCTATGGATCCACATGGTTCACCAATTCCTTCAAAGAAAGGTATCCCTGCGAATCCTTTGAACAAACTGGCTATGAATCAAAAAGCTACGATTGCTCAAAAGCAAAATGATTCTCAAATTAGTTCTGAGCTGTGGCAATTGGGATTACTCCCTGGAGCTGTTTTTAGTATTGTAAAAAAGGAAGAGGATATCGTGGAGATTATTTATAATGAAAAGACGATTCGAATTCCGAAGGGCCTTGCAAAACGAATTAATGTGGAGAATTGAGCATTATGCTTTTATCCAAATTAGCCTCCTTCTTCGGACTAAACTTAAAAGAGTTTCTTCGTATATTTTAAAATTACTCCTCTTCGCTAGAAGATCCTAACTGCTTATTGTCTCCCAATTTATCAAAGAGTGCATTTAGACGATACATCTCATCAAGCGTGTCATCGATATAAAACTGAAGATCAGGAATTCGGCGCATGTGTCGACGAACCCGATGAACGAAAGCTTGTTTAAGTTGATGATAATTATCTTCCATTTTCAAAATAACCGCCTGCTTGTTTTCAGTATTATAAACACTAAGGTAGATTTTTGCAATACTCATATCCGGACTCATCACAGCAGAGGTCACCGTCACTAGGACTTCATTCCCATAAATCAATCCACCTTCTTGCTGTAGCAGGATTCCAAAATTTCTTTTTACTATTTCTGCTAACTGCTTTTGACGCTTGCTTTCCATTATTTCTATTTTAAGGCACAAAGATAGGAAATTGTCCAATCCTTGTATACAGGAGTTTGTATTATAAATAGTTTGACTGAATTATCAATAAGTTATTTTTTTAGGATATTTGAAATATCACCTCATAACTTCCTTACAGTCAGTTATTTCGATGATTTTTAAAAATCAAAATAAGCTATCAATAATTTTGGTCCGTCACTTCAGTAGTTTGAAAGAATTATCATTAAGATATTTTTGTTCCATCACTTAAGTTATAGGACAAAATATTAAATTTGCACAAATCTTGTTTTAA
The DNA here is from genome assembly GCA_937921595.1 of uncultured Saprospiraceae bacterium. Lineage (GTDB taxonomy): Bacteria > Bacteroidota > Bacteroidia > Chitinophagales > Saprospiraceae > JAHDHW01. The sequence continues at coordinate 16,058 of CAKZTD010000326.1, read as the reverse complement.
CATTGAACAAACCACCAAACATACTAGATAGTTCCATTGAATACCTAAAAGGTGTTGGGCCGATGAAAGGCGACATGCTTAAGAAAGAATTAGGCATCTTCACTTTTGGTGATTTGCTTATGCATTTCCCTTATCGCTACGTTGATAAAACGCAATTCCATAAAATCAGTGATATCAGTTCACAAAGTGATGCCGTTCAACTTCGGGGAATATTGAGAAGATTGGACAGTCATGGAGAAGGTCGAAAAAAACGATTGGTTGGAAAATTTCGAGATGATACTGGGGCTATTGAATTGGTGTGGTTTAAAGGAGCTTTTTGGCTTGAAAAAAATCTGGTCATCGGCAAGGAATACATTGTCTATGGACGAGTAAATTCTTTTCGAGGAAAAACAAATATCCCTCATCCGGAGATCGAGGAGGTTACAGCGATGAACACCAATAAGGTCAATACCTTTTCTCCAGTTTATCATTCTACAGAAAAGTTGAATACCAAAGGTCTGGATGCAAAAGGCCAACGAAAGTTACTAGAGCTTTTATTTAAAAAAATCGAAGCTCACCATATTCAGGAAAATCTTCCAGATTATTTATTAGAGAAATTTAAATTTCCTTCTCGGTTTGAGGCGATAACAAAAATCCATTTTCCAACGAATCAAAAAGAATTGGATGCTGCTCGAAATCGATTAAAGTTTGAAGAACTCTTTTTTCTACAATTAAGATTATTACAAATTCGTCGTAGAAGAAAAGATGCTATTAAAGGTTTTCCTTTTCCAACCATCGGCAATTATTTTAATCGCTTTTTTAATGAAAAATTACCTTTCGAATTAACCGGGGCACAGAAACGAGTTTTAAAAGAAATCAGAAAAGACCTAGGCTCAGGTATCCAGATGAATCGCCTCCTTCAAGGTGATGTTGGAAGTGGAAAAACGATGGTTGGTTTGATGTCTATGTTGATTGCTATTGACAATGATTTTCAAGCTGCGATGATGGCTCCAACTGAGATTCTTGCTCAACAACATTATGCCTCAATCTCTGAATATGTTGAAGGACTTGACATCAATGTAGGTTTTCTATCAGGAAGTGTAAAAGGCAAAAAAAGAAAAGTATTATTAGAACAACTTGAAGCTGGTGAAATCCATATCTTGATTGGCACCCATGCTTTGATTGAAGATCCGGTTATTTTTAAAAATCTAGGCTTAGCAATCACCGATGAACAGCATCGTTTTGGTGTGGCTCAAAGAGCAAAACTTTGGAAGAAAGGAAAAGGTAAACCACCGCATATCCTGGTCATGACCGCTACTCCAATTCCGCGAACTTTAGCGATGACCCTTTATGGTGATTTGGATGTTTCAGTGATAGACGAACTTCCTCCTGGCCGAAAAGAAATCGAGACGCTTCATAAAACAGAGAATCACCGCTTACGGGTCATTGGTTTTATGAAAGAAGAAATTGCGAAAGGCCGACAAATTTATATCGTCTTTCCACTTATCGAAGAATCTGCCAAACTTGATTTACAAAATTTAGAGCAGGGCTACGAAACTTTACTTCGTAGTTTCCCTATGCCTGAGTACCAAATAAGTGTCGTCCATGGAAGAATGAAACACAAGGATAAAGATTTCGAAATGCAGCGTTTTATAAAAAACGAAACACAAATCATGGTGGCAACTACAGTCATCGAAGTCGGAGTCAATGTCCCAAATGCTTCTGTAATGATTATCGAAAATACGGAACGATTCGGTCTTTCTCAATTACATCAACTAAGAGGTCGTGTTGGCCGGGGAGCTGAACAATCTTTTTGTATTTTAATGTCAAGTTTTAAAATTTCAAAAGAAGCCAGAGAACGAATCCAAACGATGGTTCGCACCAATAATGGATTCGATATTGCTGAAGCGGATTTAAAACTCCGTGGCCCTGGTAATATAGAAGGTACTCAACAAAGTGGTATTTTGAATTTCAAAATAGCTGATCTAGCCCGAGACGGCCGAATTCTTCAGACTGCTCGTGAGGTTGCTTCAAGAATTCTTGATAATGATCCTACTTTTGAAAAAGCTGCTCATCAACGTCTCAAGCATTTCATTGATGCTCAGGGTAAAAATTTTAAAGCCTGGAGTTTGATTAGTTAGAACGTGATTTATTGATTAAAACTTAGCTCCCATTAAACTTTCCCCCTCTTTTTTAGTCTAACTAAGTATTATGCCTATACTACTTTCGTTTTAAATAGTTAAAATACAGACTGTTTGTTAATTTCAAGTTAACATTCTGGAAAGATTGTGGTATTTTTGGTAAATTGATATAAGTGCTAAGTTAGGCACTAAATGGAACCTTACACACGTTTATGACATTTATGAAAATCGCAAGAAAACAGCTCACATCCATTGGCATTGCCATGGCTTTAATATTCATTGCAGGTAGTATTTTCGCAAATACAAACCCGCAAGAGGACATTTTATGTGTTGAAAGTGGAGATGATATTTCAGGCACATTTGTAGAAGGACCTCATGTCTTTTACAAAAAAGGAAAAGTGTGCATTAAGAATATCCACTTCAGCTCAGGTAAAGCAGTTGTCAAACAAGAAACGTTTAACTCTCCAAAGGAAGTTCCTTCTTTAAGATGTAAGGTTGATGATAAAAAAGGTACTTCTTTTAAATTTTCTATAAAACACAAACATGAGGCACCTCCAACGGTTTATCCTCAACCTGAAAAGTTATATGCGATTTCGGATATTGAAGGTAATTTCGAAACTTTTAAACAATCACTTTTTAATAATGGTGTTATTGATAAAAACATGTCTTGGTCTTTTGGAAAAGGTCATTTAGTTTTAGTCGGTGACTTTTTTGACAGAGGTTATAATGTTACGGCAGTGCTTTGGTTGGTTTACAAACTGGAGCAAGAAGCAGAGCAGAAAGGTGGGATGGTACACTTCATTATTGGCAACCATGAAGAGATGAATATGAGAGGAGATGTTCGATATGTAAAAGAAAAATACATCAAGGCTGCTAAATCTATGAAGATGCCCTATAAAGGTTTATTCTCCGTAGATTCAGAACTTGGTCGATGGTTAAGAAGTAAGAATGTTGTCGAAAAAATTGGTAAGACTATTTTCGTTCATGGTGGGATTAGTCCTGAAATGGCGAACTCAAGAATACGTTTGGAAGACATGAATAAATATGCTCGCCAATATTATGGAATGGATAAATTCCGATTGGAACAAAAAGGTGGTGGTGGAACTGCTGTCTTTAGCAAAATTGGACCAATGTGGTATCGAGGATATTTCAGAGAAAAACTTTCTCAAGAATCAGTCAATAAAACACTTGACCTTTACGGAGCTAAATATGTGGTCGTTGGTCATACCATTGTACCAAGAGTTTCTAGTCTTTTTGAAGGAAGAGTTATCGCGATTGATGTAAAACAAGATATCGCACTTAGTGCTAAAATTACTAATTCTCTTTACTATCATGGAAATAAAATAATGGCTTCAAATGTTGACGGTGAGCAAACACCTGTTGAAATTTTTATGACAGAGGATGTTGTCGTTAATGTTTTCAAAGCAATTAAACATGGTGATCTTACCAATGTGAAATCTTTTGTCAAAACCAGTGATCAAGGAGATCGTATCAATAAGCATTACTTTAGTAAAAGAATTACTTTACTTCAAGCTGCAATCCATCACGATCAACAAGAAGTAGTTCAGTTTTTAATAGACGAAGGTGCTAACTTAGATATGCTGTCTGAAAATAAAACGCCACTGATGCATGCAGCAGAAAAGAACAATCAATATATCATAGATCTGTTGATCAAGGAAGGCGCGAATATTAATGCTTTGAATAAACAGAAAAAAACAACCTTGTTTTATTGTGCTAAACATGGCAATGTTGAGATGGCTCAGATGTTGGTTAAGAACGGCGCAAATATAAAACTTAAAGATGGCAAAGGACGGACCGCAGCTGAGTATGCATTGAAAAATGATAATAAAAAAGTTGCTGTGTTTTTGCAAAGTTGTAAGGAGAGATAAGAGATAGATTCCGATAAATCGGAATAGGGATAGATTGCCTACGGCAATAAAAACACCTATTCACCTGCGGTGAATAGGTATAGATTTCTCACTTCGTTCGAATTAGAAGTTTGCTTAGTTTTACCTTTTCTCTGTAGCTCTTTCGTTTCTAATTTTTCTACTTCTATAACATTTCTTGTTTTTCTACTTTCTTCTTTAACAAGGATGGCGCTTTGAATCTTGGCCCATGAATATTTTCTAGTTCTTCGCATTTCGCGACGAAATTTTTCACACCATAATCATTAATGTATTGGATGACACCTCCTTTGAAGGCTGGGAATCCAAAACCGTAAATACTTCCTAGATTTGCTTCTGGAACAGACTCTATAATTTTTTCTTGTAGACACCAAACTGCTTCAATTACCTGAGCGAAAAGAAAGCGATCAATGATATCTTTTTCAGAATATTTTTTGACCTTATTTGGGAAATGTTCGCCAAGATCTTTCCAAAGACTTATTTGTTCTGGATTTGAATAATCGTAGAATCCAGCTTTTGCGGATTGCCCCGTTCGGGATAATTCATTCACCATTTTATGTAAAACACTGACTGCTGGATGTTGGATATATTTGGGTCCGTAATTGACTGAAGCCTGATCCTCATATTTCAAAACTAATTTGAGCGATAATTCATCTGCAAGAGCAAGTGCTCCTTTAGGCATACCTGCTTGTAAACCAAGGTTTTCGATCAAGGCTGGTGGATACCCTTCTTCAAGCATATTTAAGCCTTCAAGGATATAAGTGTTTTGAACTCTGGAAGCGAAAAAACCCCAACTGTCTTTGACGATGATTGGTGTTTTTCTAATCTTTTTTACAAAATCAAAAGCTCGAGCAATCGTCTCGTCAGAAGTTTTTTCTCCTTTGACTATTTCAACTAAAGGAATTTCTTCTACTGGAGCGAAAAAATGTAAGCCGATATAATTCTCTGGCCGAATAGAGGATTCTGCTAATTTTGTGATTGGAATAGAAATCGTGTTTGTTCCTAAAAAAGCATATTCATCCATATGCATTTCTGATTCTTTGGTCACCTTCGATTTTACCATTTCATTTTCAAAAACACACTCGATTACGATATCGCAAGTTTTAAAATCTTCGAATGATTCTGTAGTCGTCACCATTTTTAAATACTGCTCTCGTTCTGCTTTTGATATTTTTCCATCTTCTACTAAGTCCAATAATTTTTTAGCACTAAACTCTTTTCCTCTATCAGCAATTCCTTTTGAAACATCTTTCAAAACAACTTCCATTCCTTTCATGATGCAATTAAAAGTGATTCCACTTCCCATTCGCCCTGCTCCTACTATTCCAACTTTCTTAGGTCTGAACTTCCCAAAACCTTTAGGTCGATTTGCTCCTTCCTTGATTGCATTTAAATCATACCAAAAAGCCTTGACCATATTCTTAGCTTCTTTACTCAATAAAAGTTTTGTGAAATATCGACTCTCAATTCTACAAGCAGTGTCGAAATCAACCTTAGACCCTTCCACCAAAGTACTCAAGATCGCTTTGGGTGCCGGAAAATTATTTTTATAGCCATTCGCTAAACTGGCTGAAATCATGCTGATTTCCAAAGCAACTTTAGGATGATCTGCCGTTCCTCCTGGAATTCTTCCTGCTTTGGTATCCCAAAGTCTTCTGACCTCACCATTCGCAAGAATATACGCTCTTGCTTTTTCCATCATCTCCTTTCTCCCTGAGGCTAAATCATCTACAATTCCAGCTTCTAAAGCTTTTTTAGGAGTATAACTTTTTCCTCTCGTTAAAATATTAAAAGTCTTTTTGATTCCTAACAGCCACATCATTCGGATAGAACTTCCACTTCCTGGCATTAAACCCAAAGAAACTTCCGGATGTCCTAACCTTATTTTTCGATCATTGATCACTATCCGATGATGACATGCCATTGCCATTTCAAAACCAGTCCCTAATGCCGTTCCATTAATCGCTGCGACAACTGGAACACCAGGGCTTTCTATTTCTCTAAAAAACTCTTTGAGTGTTTGAGAAATTTTATAGACACTTTCCGCATTATCAGCATGGTATAAATAATCTAAATCACCACCAGCCATAAACGTTTTCTTTGCAGAAGTAAGAATTACCCCTTTGAGTTTACCTTTTGCTTTCTCCGCTTTTAATTGTTCCAATACTGGAATGAAAACTTTTCCAATCTCATGATTGATTACATTCACAAGCCTACCTTTCATGTCCAAGGTCAAGGTTACAATCTGGTCAATATCTTTGCTATAATGGATCATTATATGATGATTTAAAATCGTTTTTTTATAAGAATTTAGAATTCTAAACTCGTTCGATGATGGTCGCTATTCCCATTCCTCCTCCAACACACATGGTCACTAAACCAGTTGACAAATCCCTTCTCTCCATCTCATCCAACAGCGTTCCTAATAACATGGTACCTGTTGCACCAAGCGGATGTCCTAATGCAATGGCACCACCATTTACATTGAGTTTGTCGTCATCGATATTTAATTCCTTTTGCGCTTTTAGAACGACAGAAGCAAAAGCTTCATTGACTTCCCAAAGGTCAATATCTTCAGGTTTCATTCCTATCTGTGCTAATGCTTTTTTACTGGCTGGAGTCGGCCCGGTCAACATAATGGTTGGTTCTGTTCCGACGATTGCGGCAGAGATGATTTTTGCTCGAGGTTTTAAACCTACATCTTCTCCAATTTCTTTGGAGCCAATTAAAGCCAAGGCCGCACCATCTACAAGTCCTGATGAGTTTCCTGCTGTATGCCCATGATGGACTCGTTCAACAAATGGATACTTTTTCAATGCCATGGCATCAAAACCACCGATTCCGATTCTTTCGAAAGCTGGTCTTAATGTTCCGAGTGTTTCTAAATTAGTCCCGGGGCGAAAGATTTCATCTTTATCTAAAACGAGCAATCCATTTTTGTCATATATTGGAATAATAGAACGATCAAAATATTTTTGCTCCCAAGCATTCGCTGCTAATTGTTGAGATCGCATTGCATAAGTGTCCAAATCTTCACGCTTGAATCCTTCTATCGTCGCAATCAAGTCTGCAGAAATTCCTTGCGGTACATATCCAACTTTGGAAGATACTTCCGGATCAAACAATAAGGCTCCTCCATCGCTTCCCATGGGAACTCTGCTCATGCTTTCCACTCCTCCTGCTACGATTAACTTTTCCCAACCTGATCTGATTTTCACAGCAGCTAAGTTTACTGATTCTAGACCAGAAGCACAAAATCTATTTAACTGTACTCCTGCAACTTCTTGAGCCCAATCTGCATATAATAAGGCTGCTTTTGCAATATCTGCCCCTTGATCTCCAACAGGTGTTACACAGCCAATAATCACATCATCGACTTTCTTGGTATCTAGGTTATTCCGTTGTTCTAAAGCTTTTAAGGTACTTGCCAAAAGCTCGATAGGTTTTACCTCATATAAAGCACCTCCTGGTTTTCCTTTCCCTCTGGGTGTTCTTAGTGTGTCAAAGATATAAGCTTCATTCATGCTGCAAAAATATTAATTTAATCGAGAACTAGAAAGTGGTTCATCAAGGGATTTTATGGTTCATTTTTGATCTTTTTTCAGACCAGAGAGCTATTCTGTCTTTTTTTTCCTAGAATCAGTAGAGTAATTAGAAAGCTTTGTATTCTTTTCGTTTATATTTATCTTAGAATATGTTGGGAGATTTAGTAATTGTCTTACAATGTGTACTTTTCATCTTAAAGACCAATTCACCAACAGACTTTTAAACTTTAGAACCTAAACGAAAAAAATAATAAAATGGCTAGTAAAAAATTTAAACTTACCGGATTCGCAAGATTTTTTATTGTGATGCTATTCCTTGCTCCTTTGGCTTACATTGGTGCTTCCTATGCAAATGGAGAAGATGGAATTGAAAACATTAAAAATCTTTTCAAAGGAAAATTCAGTTCTGAATCTAGTCAGGAAGAAAGTACTAACACATCTAATGAACAGACTAAAACTGTTGATATTCCAACTCCTTCTACCTCTTCTTCAAACGTGGATCAGGCTGAATTAGATTCAAAAGATGAAAAAATTCAAGAACTAATTGACCGTAATATAAAGCTCCAAGATAAATTGGATAGTAAGACGGAAGAATTAGAGGATGTTAAAGAACAATTGGAAACGATCAAGAAGGCTCTGAATCAGGGATCGGGGAGTTAGGAAAAAAAAATGTTTTGATTTTGTATTTTTACTTTTTTTTGAAAAACAAACTTTTAACATGTATCCTGAACCAATCTTATTAGAATCACTATTGGGCTTTACTGGAGGTGATTTTATTTTAAAAATGATCGTCAATACGCTGGCTATTTTTATTGCAGCAAAGGTATTGAGTGGTATTCAAATAAAAAACCTGAAAACAGCTTTAATGGTTTCTCTTCTTGTTGCCTTGCTTAACGCTACCTTGGGTAGTTATCTTGCGGATAGAACGGGACTTGAAGTAGGTATTCTTAGTTTTATTATAGATGGGATTGTCTTACTTGTCGCGTCTTGGTTCCTTGATGATTTTAAAATTAAAGGTATTATTTGGGCGTTTTTGCTTGCTATGGTGCTTGCTTTTTTAAATGGATTTCTGTTTCGTTTTATTGGAGGGATTTAATAGACGTGAGAAGTGAATCTCGACTTCCGCACATTTGATGCACCGTATCAAGCTAGACCAATGCTCGATTTGACAGTAAGGAGCCTTTGGCCTTTCATGAGTGAAAGGTGAGAAGCTTAGATTTGCTATTATTGGTCTTTATTTTATCTTGATTCACAGGATGAAATATAATTTTGTTTATTCTTTTTTAGAATTTGATTTTTCTTTATAACAACGGAAGAACCGCATATTATTCTGAAGGTTTACAATCTGTTGATTCCATTCTTTTAATTTAACTTTTCTAAGTTTCCATTATCATTTTTTGATTTGATTTCATGCTAAATTTTAGCGTACTTTGCGTTTTATTTTCCACTTATTAAATTCATAAAAGCAATGATCAAAATATTAATCAATGACGGTATTCATCCAGATGGAAAGATGCTATTGGAGGATGCTGGATTTAGAGTAGACACCGATAAAATCGCTCAAGAAGATCTTCCTTCCAAACTTCCAGATTATAACGCAATCGTCGTTAGAAGTGCGACGAAAGTAAGAACAGATTTGATTGATCTTTGTCCAAATTTAAAAGTCATCGCCAGAGGTGGTGTCGGGCTGGACAACATTGATGTTGACCATGCGAAAGGGAAAGGAATCACAGTAATCAATACACCTGCAGCTTCTTCTGAGTCTGTTGCAGAATTGGCTTTTGCGCACATGTTTACACTCGCTCGTTTCTTACACCAGTCCAACCGGGAAATGCCAGAACGAGGAACCACTGATTTTAAAAATCTTAAGAAATCTTACTCTAAAGGAATGCAATTAAGAGGTAAGACACTTGGGATTATCGGCTTTGGTAGAATCGGACAAGAGACAGCAAGAATTGGTCTGGCTTTAGGAATGAATGTATTGCCTGTGGATTTGATGATTAATCATACAGACATTGATATCAATCTTTTTAATAGTAAAGATGTAAAATTAACGGTCCATGTCCCGACGGTAAGTTTTGATGAGATGTTAGCAAAATCTGATTTTATAAGCTTGCATGTTCCTTCTGTAGGAAGAGCGATCTTAGGAAGTGCGGAGTTTGAAAAAATGAAAGATGGCGTGGTTATTATTAATTGCTCTCGTGGAGGTACTATTGATGAAGAAGCGCTTTTGGAAGGATTGGATTCAGGAAAAATTGCTGCTGCAGGATTAGATGTTTTTGAAAATGAACCAACACCTTTAAAATCATTATTGGATCATCCAAAGATTTCTGTTACTCCACATATTGGAGCCTCAACGGTTGAAGCACAACGAAACATTGGATTGGAATTAGCGGATAAGATTATCGCTGCTTTTAATAAGTAATAAAGAAACCTGTGAGAATTAAAGAGGGTTAAGTGTCTTACGATACTTAACCCTCTTTAAATTTCTACCTCAGTTTGATTAATGAAAATCCAGCAACTCTATTTCGAACATCAAAATTGAATTAGCAGTGATGATTGTTCCTGGAGGAAAACTCTGACCATAAGCCAATCTCGATGGAACAATAAAAGTACCTTTCCCACCTTTTTCAAGTAAAGGAATAGCTTCTTGCCAGCCAGCGATCACTTGTCCTAATGTAAATTCTAATGGCTTATTTCTTTTAAATGAAGAATCGAATTCTCGCCCGTCTAGCAGCGTCCCTTTATAATGGCATTTTATATTACTGTTTAAATTTGGATGCCCACCAGTTCCCGGAGGATCAATCTTGTAGTAAATTCCTGAATCTGTTTTTTTAAATTCCCATAAATTATCAATCAATTTATTGACGATTATATTACGATCCAGGTCGTCCTGATTTTTAGGATTGGCAACCATTTCTGTCATATATCGCTGAACCAACGGTGTTTCATCTACTTTCTTTTTGATTTCGGTAGATCCATCCGATGTATCTGAACTACATGCAGAAAACAGGATTGCGAAACAGATTAAAAGACTAAAGGTGTTTTTCATTTCTTAATATGTGAATAAAAGAATAAAGAATTATAAATTTGAATAAGCTCCAAGCTTCTAAAAGTGAATTACTTTTATCCATCAACTCCTTATGTAAGTTGATAAATATAAAAAATCTATTTCGCTGCCCGAATTTTAGTTGATTCTTGAATCCAACATTTCACTTTATAAGTCTCGCCGACTTTTAACCCTCTTTGAAAAATATCTTCAACTGTCGGCATGTATTGTTGGTATCGACCAATTAATTGATTGGCTTCTTTAGCTACAGATGAATCGACTCTTTTCGCTTGTCGCCATTTGTCTATTGCAGGCCAAGTAACGACCTGACTATTCCATCCCCTACCCGATCCACAAAGTGGTCCACTAGATGCGTATAATTTTCCAATCAAAAGATATGGCGCTCCAGAATTTGGATTATGCTTCAAAGATTCTCTTGCGGCAGCTCTGGCTTGAGAGAATTTTTTAAGTTGACCATAATAAATTTTAGCAATCGTTAGATGATATTTCGCTTTTTGAATGGGGTCAGTTGATTCATTGGCTTTACCTTCTAGACATTCTATTGCTTCTTTGTATCGCCCTTCTGCTAATAGAGATCTACAAGTGTTTTCAGGTTTACCTGGTGTTGGTGCACAAAGACTGGTATAAGCTTTATAAACTTCATCTACCTGAGGATCATCGCCAGAACATTCTGCCCATTTCAATCTACTCAATACTAAAATGATAGAATCACAATCTGTTTTAGCATTTACAAAACTTTGATAATATTGTTCTTTATAATAATCACAATCATAAAAACCTTTGACACCTTCCAAGCTTTTTAACCTCGCTGGAGCATAAGACTCTACAACATCCCAGCCTTCGCTTTGCCATTTAGCCGCAGACAATTTTCCTTTATTGGTCTCTAACATGGAAAGCATCTTATTCGCATAAGAACTGGCTTCTTCTGAAGATAATTCTTCATTCAAAACCATGTTGGCCATTAAGGATGTAAATGGATTAAACAAAAATGCGGAAGCGTCTTCTTTTTCTAAATCAAAAGATCGTTTAAACATATTGTATTTCTCCAAGTCCGTTCCATGAGCTGGATATTTGTAGTACAAATCAAATGCTTTTCTACCTATCGTGAATCCTTCACGACCATAACAACGAATCACTTCATCATAAAGCTCTAAGGCTTTGGTGACATGGCCAGCACGAATCAATGAATCTTTTTCCTGTGAAGCAAGAAACTCATATAATTTGATCCCATCACCATAATGTGTGTTTCGTTTTCCATCTGCTGCGGGAGCTAGTTCATAGACTGTTTTCCAGTTTTCAAACGTTCGATCAAACTCTTCTTTACTGATCTGAGCTAGGTCGCTTGCCTGCTTAATATTTTTCATTACATCCCGATATAAGGTATGCATGATTTTTACTTTATCTCCATCTGTTTTCGGTAAGCTCATCCAATTTTTACAAGGACTTAGATCTTCATCTATTTCCGTTACGACAACTTCTTCTTTTGGCTCAGGATCAGGAGTCGTTTGTATTGGTTTGGGAGTACACGCCATTAAAAATAAAAGAGCGAGTAATTGAAATCCATGTTTAATTTTCATAATAGAGTCTTTGATGTTTAGAAAATATACAGACAGGTTCTTTTTATTAGATGGGGTGAGATTTGTTTTTGGTGTATTTAAAAATAAGATAAGCTCTCCGAGAATTGAATCATTCTTATATTCTAAATCTACATTGTCTTTCGAAAACATTGCAACTATCCTTTGGTCAAATTCTGTCTTTAAATATACTTAGCTGAAATAAGAAAACCTCTAATGAGGCCCTTTTGTAAAAACGAAATTAAAAAAAAAGCACCGTTTAATAATATAAACGGTGCTTTTTCAAAATTATATTTAAAAAAATATTCTTTAGTTTACTCTGATCTTCACATTTTCTCCGATCCAACATCCGATTTTGTAAGAACCTCCTACTTTGTAACCAGCCATGAATACATCTCCTTTTTCAGGTTTTTCACCAGAATACTTTCCAATTTTTTTATTTGCCTCTGCTTGAACGTCAGGATCACTATCAATACGTTTTGCATAAGCATATTTATCAACAGCAGCCAATACTACCATTCTTTGTTGCCAAGGTTCTTTACCACAGCTTCTAGTTGAAGAAGCGTACATGTCTCCGATCATCAAGTAAGGTTTCCCCCATCCTGGTCGAAGTCCAGCAGCTTTCAATGCAGATGCACGAGCAGCGCTTTTGTTTTTCAATTTACGGAATTGGATAGAAGCAATAGAGTTATGGTAACCTGCTTTCTTACTGTCATCCGTTTCATTAGCAATCGCTTCTTTGTACTTATTGATTGCTCCGTTAAAATCACCTTCTTTATATAATTTATTCGCTACAGAAGCAGGGTTATTTGCTTCAAATTCTGCTTTCCTTCTTTCGTTTTCAGCATTTGCATACTTTGCATAATTTGCTTCCAACTCTGCTAAGAAAGGGCTACTTTCTGATTCACAACCTTGTTGCTTAAGCGTAGTAATACTTGCTTTTAGAAACTCAGAATCATCCTCATTTCCAGGATAAGTAGGTTTGATTTTGTTTACAAAGTATTCACAATCGAATATGTTTCTTTCAATCTGAGCGAACACTTGGTTCATCGTCGTTTTAGCATATTCATATTGAGCTTTAAGCTTTGCATTATTAGCGATATTGTGATCAGCAATTTCATTCAATTTAGTATGAACGCTTCTTGCTGTTTCTTTATCCATTTTCTCATTCGTGAATTGGTAAACCACCACTCTTGCGTATGGATCTAAAACAATATACTCTGTAGCATTACCTCCGATCTCAATAGCTTTGGCAAGTACCTCAGCAGTTTCATCATAAGAACTTCTCAACTTTTTGCCTTCCGCTCCGATACCATAAAACATATCGAAAGCTTTGCGACCTAAAGCATATGAAGGTTGACCTTTGGTTTTATAACATGCTTGTTCTTCATCGTACATTTTCATGACGATGTCATAATATTCTTTTTGTTTTGCCTCGTCAGCTTCAGAAGAGATCATGTAAGAATATATTTTACGACCATCTCTCCAGTGAGAAGGACGTTTTCCATCAGCAGCTGGAGCAGCTTCATAGGCCGCTTTCCAATTATCAAAAGCGATTTGAAAATCTTCCGCTTTTAATCTAGACATATCGTCTACTGATTTAATACTACTCATATAAGTTCGATAGACCGAGTGAGCCTTTAATGCAGCATCTCCATTTGGGCTATCATTGAATGTTGCGCATTGTGCGTATGACATGTTTGTCAATGTCATCGCAATCATGAGTGTTAATACAACTTTAAATACTTTTACTAATTTTACCATGATTAATTGAATTTTCGCTTGAAGAACCAAGAGTTGTCATTTAATGTGAATCCTACCGTCATCTGTGCGTAGGTTTCTTTTAAAAATTGTTCTGAACCAAATTGCCCGAGTTCCAAAGCAACATTAATAAAAGACCGTTGTTGCCTCGGTAATATAACAGGAAAACCTAGCCCAATTGTTATACCGTAGTTAGTTAATTGTTCGTTAAATCCATCGTTTCTTGGGTCTGTTGCGTAAAAAGCTCCGAATCTATATCGCATCCTTTTTGCGTAACTATTGTATGAAGCAATATCAGGAATAAATTCTCCACCAAATGCGATTCGGTATGTATCGTTTAGTGCATCTTCGTCCTTTGCTTCATTCTCATATTTAGACCACAATGCAGTCGAATAGTTTAATCCTAACTTCATTTTATTTTTCACTTGATAAATTAAACCTAAAGAAAACTCTCCAGGTAACCTACCTGAGCCCTCTTTTAATGGATTGAAACTTATGGTATCCAAGTTATTATATATAGGGTTAAACCTACTATTAAATATAGTAGATTTTGTTGAAAAATTTGTTGCAGTTTTTCCGGAAGCTCCTATTGTGAGCTGTTTACCGTTTGCTTCTTCTGTTCCATCAGACTTTTTATTTTTAAAAATGATATCATATTGAGCACCTAAGTTATATACGAAACCATTGTGGCTAATGTCTGCCAAAAGTATATCTCTGTACGAAGCAAACAAGCTATCAAATCGGACTTCTTGGTTTTGTTCGATTTTACCGAATAAAAATCCAAGATTAGCACCTACTGATAAGTTATTAATTTTTACCCCATTTCCCCACATTAATTTATACGTTCCTCCGCTTCCTCTATAATTATACTTGATCGAACCAATATTTGGCCTTTCTTCTTCTGTGGCTACATCATATCCTACCGTAGTGTATGGTGTGAGTGAAACATTCATTCCCCAATTGACTTTTGAATCATCGCGATCTAGCACTCGGCTAATCGGATTTTTCATAGGAAAACTTAAAGACATATATGCAAGATTACCACTTGCAATATTTACACTCTGAGAAGGAGATTCCAAACTACCGTATTTAGCTCTGATTCCTACTTCAAAGGAGGTCGAATTCAAATAACCAAAGGAGGCTGGATTATTAATATTAGTATGATAAGGATCATGGTAAGCTGCTGATAAATCTGCCATACCGTTTGATGCTGCAAAATTACTGTTCCAAAGATCACCCAAACCAATTCGTGAATAGGGAGAGTTAAACTTCGGTTGTGCAGAAAGCATTACCCCTCCGAACATCAATACCGCAATGAAAAAATATTTATTCCAATAGTTGGACATTATAGTTTAATATTTTATTCAGACCTAAGAGGACTAAATTTTGGTTTACAAATATCTGAGTTTTCAAGTTTTTAGCAAAATATTTCGCATCTCCTCCTGTTAAAAGTACTTGCAAACGTCCAAAAAGCGCTGTATAATGCTCAATATTCCCCTCAATTTCCATCGTTGCACCATGTTGTGCTCCTGTTCGGATTGAAGTTTCTGTATCTTTTCCAATGGTCTGCGACAACTTTTTTCGCTGAATCAATGGTAAATTTGCAGTAAAAGCATTCATAGCTTTAAGACGCATTTCTATGCCAGGAGCAATGCTCCCTCCGTGATAAACTCCTTTTTTATCAATAAAATCATACGTTATACAGGTTCCTGCATCGATGATTAGACAATTCTTTTTAGGAAAAAGATCAGCAGCAGCTACCGCAACTGATAATCGATCTCTACCCAATGTTTCCGGTGTTTTGTATGCGTTGGTAATCGGGAGGGCAGTTTTATGAGAAAGCCGAAGATAGTAAAAACGTTTATTAAGCGCTTGTTCAATATTTTTATTTATTCCTGCAGTAGTTGAAACCGCCGCATGTTTAATTTTCTTTTTCCCTAACCACTGATCCAATGCTTTCATAGACCACCCTTTGTCGAGGATTCCTTTTTTCAAAAGTTTTTCCCCGCTAAAAACGCCTACCTTGGTCCTTGTGTTGCCGATGTCGATAATTAGGTTCAAATATGCGTTTGTTTTTTAGATGC
>CAKZTD010000325.1 GCA_937921595.1 uncultured Saprospiraceae bacterium | reverse complement strand
TCCTCCTTCTAATCGTATACCTAATAGTTTTGTACTTACTTCTTGATTTCCAATTTCAGGGTTTTCATTCAAACAAGAATATACATAACCATGTTCTATGATTTTCCCGGTTTCAAAACCTAAGATTTCACTTTCTAATGCTATCGTCTCAATCGATGAACTGGTTATCATTCCTGTCTTGACTTCAATAAAATTTTTTCTGTCTAAATCTTCTTTAATGCAACTTATCGACAAGAGTATAAAGAAAATAAAGAAATATATTTTTGAGGTTTTCATTATTCTTAGGTTTATTTAAAATGCAAAAGACATGGTCTATTTCATACCCCATTCTTCTTTTTGGCTTTTGGTCATTTTCTTAGCGACTACTTCGTCACTATGTTTTAAAATGGTTTGAAAGGTCGGGGATAAATAAATCTGATGATCCATTCCTCCTGTCAAAATATAGTTCCCGTCTTTTGAAAATTGTGCAGTATTTATTGGCGCTTTGTGCAAATTGAGATTTGTCAATACACTACCATTCAAATTCCAAAGTTTAGCGGTATGATCTTTTGATGCGGATAACAGATATTGACCATCGGGTGAAAAAGAAAGTTCAGTAATGGCAGCATTATGTTGATCGAAAAAAATACTATCCTTTTTTTCTATATCCCAAAGTACAAAAGATTGATCATCGTAAACAGATACTATCTTTTTACTATCTGGAGAAAACTTCAGCAAACCTAATTGATCTTTTTTTCTTTGAAAAGAAGTAATAAAGTCACTTTGGGTATTCCATATTTCCACTAAACCATTTTCAGAAGCAACGGCCAAATGTTCTCCGTCAGGAGCAAGGTTTAATTCGTAAGCTGACTCGGATAAAGCTTTGGATTTAAAAGTCGAAATCAGTTTTCCGGAAAGGTCAAATACTAAGACTGGGTAGTCTTGTGCAACTAAGAATATTTTTTCTCCATCTTTTGAAAAAATTGCTTGATAGATATATTTCCCACTACTTTCCAATTCTCTGATTAAAGACTTACTTTCGGCATTCCATAACTTTGCTCTTCCTTTTGCTGAACAGCTTACAAAGTATTTTCCATTTGGAGAACTGACAAGATTAGTAAATCGACTCTCTTCCTTTACAGCAAACGTCATAGTCCCATTAGAAGATAATACCTTAAAAGAATTATCACTAAAAACTGCTAAATACTCATCTCTGGACAAATGCTTCAATCTTCTCGCAAACAATTGATTATCAGACTCAAAGGTGCTTTTCAAAACACCTTTTTCATTCCAAAAATTAACCACACCATCTTCTGAACAAGTCGCAAATTCATCATTGTTTTTTGAAATGGCTAAGTCAACAACTCTACTTTTATGTCCAGTCATTCGCTGGATTAAATTTCCAGAATTATCAAAAAGCAAAGGGGCTTGATCGCGAGAAAGAACAACAAAATGTTTTCCATCGTTTGTTTGATGTATTTTTAAAACTGGAGTTTTTTCATTTTCCAAAGTTTTAGAAAACTGATGATAACCTGCATCACCAAATGCTTTTTCAACTAGATTGGGAGCATTGTCTTTCACCATGTTCATTGCAATAGAAGCAACTTGAAACGCTTCTTCATAATTGCCTTTTTCTACATATTGATTGGCTAAAAAAGCGAGCCGATTGGCTTCAGAAATTTTCGTTTCCACTTGTGCTTTTTCTAAAGCAATTTTCGTCTCTTCATTTGCTTTTTGGATCGCAGCGATAAATCCATCTCTAGCGGATTCTATTTGCTGATCAGCAAGACGAATTTGATCTGCACTAATATCAGGAGTGATCTTAGCTGCTTTAAATTTATTGATGGCTTTTTCAAAATTTTGGGCTTTCAATTCTGCCTTTCCTTCTGAAACGAATTGGTCAAAACGACTCTGAGCAAAAGTAACATTTATAGAAAACAGTATTAAGCCGATGCTGATTATTATTGTTTTCATCTTCTTAAAAATTTAGAGTTAGTGTAAGACCAGAGTTAATTGTATTGCTGCTTGGTTCAAATCCAATCGTTGGTTGTATATTTAGTTTTTCCGGATTACAAAACTCATTATAGGTTTCCAATTGTTTTTTGAATCGTCTTTGTTTTATAAAAAACCAAATGGCATCAACTGCTAAAACACTTGCTCCAGCAATAGTTAAAATTTCTCCTCGCTTCGCATTCTTATTAGCATCTTGATAAAAGGGGTCTGCTGCATCAAAGGTTTCCTGACTCAGATAAGTTTGGTACTGATCATCAGATTTATTGTTAAAAATCTGGCCAGCGCCTACACTACCCGCTCCTAAAACTCCAGCAATAATAAAGGGAAGTTTTTGTTTTTTTGTAAAACTAGGTTTGATCCCACAATCGACATTATACGGCAAATCTCTGGTGCCATAAATTTCAGTGACCAAGGTGATTTCCAATTGGCCTTTTAAGTTGATATAGTCTTCCATCAAATTGGTCCATAATATTTTATGAGATTGACTGGCTTGTTGAAATTCTATTTTTTTATCGAATTCTCCAAAAAGGTTTTCGGGTTCAATTACAATTGGCTGACCATCTAAAAGAACTTGAAGTTTTGATAAAAAATATTCTCCATTTTCTAATGTTTGACTATTAAAACTAATGACCAATTCCTTATCAATTAATTCAATATTGGATACATTGATGACATCCTCATTGGCAGTTGATAAAGAAGAATTGAGCTCTAATAAATTTTCAGCTAAATTAATTTTGACCTTATTTTGGAACACCTCTTTTTTGAGTAATTCTGTTTGGCCATAACTTGCCATAGAAAAACATAAAAGAGTGAAGATTAAAATTGTGTTTTTCATTTTGTTTTATTTTGGGGTTGAACAAAGAGGATAAAACCTCCAGGATTTAAAGATCGAGTCCCCGTTAAATTTTAATTCTAGCGTTATTTGAGTAAAACCTCTAGGCAGACTGTTCAAAATTACGTATTCTAAGCTTGCTTTTGGAAGCCATTTTTGATAAAAGAAATTTATTTAAATTATTTTCCTATACCAAAGGCAAAGTATCGACTAGCCTTTTACTTTTTAGATTTACACCTTTTTATTTTTTCTTTCAAACTATTATCATTTGGTTTTATCCGCAATGCTTTTTCATATTGCTCCAGCGCATATTCAAAAGCTTCCGCTTCTAAATAAGTATCGCCGTTTTTCATATAATCAGTAAATGCACTTTCCAATTTCCCTTTGATGGCAATCACTTTGCTATTGGCCAAGCTATTGTCAAATCCGAGGTTCAATGCTTGTTGGTATTTTCTTAAAGCATCTACAAAAAAATCTTTGCCTTGAGCTTCAAAATTATTTCCTTGTTTTATTAAATTTTCAAAACGAGAACTTACACCTGCTTTCGAAGCAGCTTCTTCTTTAAGTTTAATTGCCTCCTCCCCTTTTTCATTAAAAGCCATGGCCGTTTCAAAAGATTTAATGGCTTCCAAATATTTGTTCTGCGCCATTAGACTTCGACCTTCTGCTAGGTTTTCATTGTATTTTGCAATCGCTTTTTGAGCTTGTTCGGATTTTAATTTATCTAGATTTTCTTCCGCAATCTTTTGTGCTTCGATGGCTTCCTGTTCTTTATCCAGAGCGATGGATCTTTGATAAAAAGAAAAAGCGGAAAAAGCAGCAAGCACACCAATGATTAAAAATATTCCCAAGCTTTTTATTTGACGTTGTCGGTTTTGGTTACCAATACTTTTATTAATAAAAGCCCATTCTTCCTCATTGAACACTTGCTCTGTTTTTAGCGCTTCGTTAAATTTTATGAGCTGTAATTCATTGGCATTCAATAAAGTTTTTGTTTTTGGAAAAACTCGCTGACGGTCTTTGACCATTTTTATAATTTCTAAAAAGGCAATTTCTTCCGTGGATCGTTGCTCTGCAATATGCAATGCCAAAGTATCATGAGCTAATTCAAAAACGCCATCTTCCTGACGAAGAATTCGAGCCGTTTCAAAAGCCGTTAAACAAAAATCTAATTGCCCGTCAGTCATTTTCGGAATATTGATTTCCTTTTTATAAAGCGGTGCTTTAGTACCATCCAAGGTTACAAAACGACTTAGTAATTTCCTCAAAAGCGTTTTTGGTGCTTCAGGATATTTTTGATTAAAAGACAAGTTTATCTCCGCTAATTGCGTTTCTAAAAACTTCCCTAGCACATCCTCAATATTTCCATATTGATCGATGAATTCTGGAGAAAACACTATTAGTGGATATTTTGTCATCGCTTTTATATTATCAGCTTCTAACATAGTTTATTAAACTTTTTGCTGATGTGCTGTGTATAAATAATCCAAATAAACCTGCAAATAAGATAATTGTATCGTATCATTACTACTGATATTTTCAATAATCTTATTTATCGTTTGCTCTGGTTTTTCTATTTCGATATTAAAATGATTGGTCAATCCTTTAATCACTTCTTTCACATTTTCTCTATTCATCGGATCAATTCGATACCTGTTTTTAAAAAGTCCAGGAACTCTTTGTTCAAAATCAAATAGCCTCGCAATGTATTCTTCCCGCATAGAAAAGATAATTTTTAACGGAATATCTTTTTCTAATAATTCAGCTATCGATTGAATAAAAATCGCTCGCTCTTCTTCATTTCCTAAAATGTATAATTCTTCGAATTGATCAAAAACCAAGAAGATCGGCTTGAAATGATCGAGATAGACAGATTGAACCGCATCAGCGACAGAGGTACCTTCAGGGATTTTTGAAATCGCATGTTTTTTCAATTCTAAATCCATAGACAAATTAATGTCTCCTCTCCACCTCACATGAATATCAAACCAATCGGTATCTTGAAATCTGCTAGCCAATCCGCATTGTATCAAACTAGTTTTCCCAGCTCCTGAAGGGCCATAGATCAACAGCAAATTTGTCGCAAAGGCCATCTCATAGAGCTTATCAATTTCTTTCTCTCTTCCAAAAAAGAAAGCTCGGTCATCTACCGTATACGGATCCAAAAACTTAAATGGACTTTTTATTTTAGATTGCATAACGATTATTTTGTAATTCTATTTTCAAAAGTAGATGACATGTGCGCTTTCTTTCAGCGTAGTTTATTTATTCATAATCATTCAATGCTTTTTTCAATTTTTTTATCACATGATTTTTTAATTTCGTTGGACCTAACACTTTTATATTTCCACCATAACTCAAAATCAATTGCTCTAATTCCAGATTTGGTCTCAATTGCATAGAAATGATCACTCCATCGTCATTTTGTTCTACTAGTTTTTGAGAATGATGTATAGGTTTTGTTAATACATAAGGAGCACTTATTTTATTTATAAAAAGCTTAACCTCTTGTACTGGCAAGCCTTTATTGACCGTCACACCAATGACATCTTTATAATATTTCTGCGCATTGAAAAAGCGATTACGCATATATGCTTCCTCGCTTACTTCAAGTTTTTGAATCCTATCGATAGCGATCATAAAATCCGGTTGTTTTTCATCTAGATAGCCGAGGACAAACCAACGATTTTTATATTCCTTCAAAAGATAAGGATGAAAAAGGAAGGAGCGAGCTTTTTTAGCAGTAAAAGATTGATAAGTCACCATCAAGGCTTTTTTATTATTAATTGCCTGATAAAACTGATCCAAGTAATTTAGTCCTTTAAGGTTTTCGTTTTTTTCGAATTCTACAATCGGCTCTCGATTATTACGCGTCGAATAGACTTTATCTTCTAGTTTCTGGATACTATCGGTGACTTCTTCAAATTGTGAAAAGCCTTTAAACTGTTTTAAAATATCTACTACCTCAGCCAGTTTATCTAGCTCACCTTTACTTAATGGCTTTTTGGTGATACTAAATTCAGCATCCTCGTAGGTATAGAATTTTCGATCTTTTACTATAATAGGAGCTTCATACCCTAATTTCCCGGATCGCATGGTTTGAATATCCGTTTGAACCGTTCTTCGACCTACCGGCTTATCCACCCCATCATACTCATACAAAGTATTAGAGCAAGCATCAATCAAATCATTGAGCGTCCATTTCCGAAAGCGATTCTGGAGACATTTATCTATGGTATGATACCGTACGAGGGCATTACGATTGACAGGCATTTTTTGGGTTATGAGGTTATTTAAGTTAATCGTTCCTAAATATAGATAATAATTCTTATTACGCCAAAGGCATGCGTAATAGAATGATACTTTATAAATCAATACTTAATACTAAGCTACAATGCAGTATTAAAAACAATCAGGAATTAGAATTTACTTTTAATTTGCCTCTCTTAATACTTAAACCTTTTGTATTTCTCTCTAATTATTCATC
>CAKZTD010000324.1 GCA_937921595.1 uncultured Saprospiraceae bacterium | reverse complement strand
TGGTGCAATTGGTGCTACTATCAGTGAAAGCTTAGAAGATGTTGTTGATACGATTAAAGCAGTAGCAGAAGTTGTTGGTGATAAGATCGAAGAGAAAGTTGATGAGATCAAAGATGACATGGCTAAAGCTCAAGAAGCTGCTAAAAGTGAAGAGGAAGAGTAAGTCTCGACTTCCGCACATTTGATGCACTGCATCAAGCTAGACCAATGCTCGAATTGACAATTTTTTTGACTTAGTAAATAGTTAGCTTTTCGATTTCATCGAAAGTTCGACAAAATAAAAAGCCTGCTTTTCAAATTTGAAAAGCAGGCTTTTATATTTTATGGATTATTTATCGAATTAGTTAATGATAACTTTTTCAACTTTAATACCATTATTTGTACTCGCTTTCACAAAGTAGAAACCTGCAGGTAAAGCAGATACATTGATTGAGAAAGTCTGAGTCAAAGTAGAAGTTTCGATGTTCTTAGCAATAACTTCCCGGCCATCAATAGTCACGATACTTAAAGCAACATTTTGATTCTCTAAAGTAGAGATAGACAGATTAATTTGATCATCTGTAGGATTAGGGAAAATACTCATTGAAACATTAGGATCGATTGGATCACTAAAACCAACTGGAAGTTGAGAATTTACAACTGTTCCACGACTTTCTGCCGTATCACAAGCTTCGTCTCCTTGATCAGAAACAACACAAGCTTCAGCGTTATAATTAACCATATCCATAAGCTCAATATCATCAACATACCAAGCTCCGTCTACAGGTGCTGTGTTGTCATCACTTGCAAAGTTCCATCTTAGCGCTACTTCTTGACCAGCATAATCTGTAAGGTCAACATAAGTAGAAACATATCCTTCACTATCACCATAGAAAGTACTAAAGTTAGGAATTACAAAAGTAGCATACTGAATAAATCCAGAGTAACCACCTCTAAACATTTTATCTCCTAATTGGCTCCAGAAAAGTCCACCATCAGTAGAAACTTCGATCACACCACCATCAGCACCTCCTTCTGTATTAAAGTCATGATAGAACCTCAATACAGGATTGTCATTAGGAACTAAAAGATAGTCACCGTCAACTCCAACCTTAAGAATTTGCTGTTCTTCCGTTTCTACATTTGCTACAAACCATGAAGCATCACCTTCATTTGGGTTATCAGATGAAATTCCCCAAATATTATCACCAGCAATATCGATTACTTCCCAGTTGTTCAATGATGCAGCATCTTCTACGCCTTCATAGTATCTCTGGATAGAGAAGTTACCTGCGTCAGAAGCTAATTTGTAAGTAATTATAGTCTCATCTAAATAAGCCATATCACCAATCGTTAAAACGATCATGTTTCCAGTAATAGTAACATCTGCCGCAGGGATAGAAGCACTTCCATCAACATAAGAAGTACCATCAGGCATAATATCCGTTACCGTTACACCAGTTAATGTTTCATCTTTGTGATTAATCACTTCGATTGATACGTCTATATCATCACCAGCTTCGATAAGTGGAGTAACTGATTTTGAAATTTTCAATTCAGCAACACAAGTAGGTCTTACATCAAAGTTTTCTACTTGATCAGATCGACTTGCAGTCGATCCTTCATCAGCATAGAAACCAATACCTCTTCTTGCGAATACTTCCCAAATTAAACATTGGTTTGCTCCATTATAAAGATCCATATCTGCTTCTAAGATTGCATTTCTACCAGAAACAAAACCAGGATTACATTGTTGGTTTTTCATTCCTTCCATTACTAACCAAATCGCTCTATTGTTACCACCGTCTCCATGGTATTGATCTTCATCAAAACCATATTCATCGATCATTCTCCAATATAAATCCCAAATAGTTGCACACCAAACTGATCCTACTCCGTGAGGAACACTTTCTGTATTAATGTCTGCATAAGTATGTGGGTTAACACTCATATCAGTTGAATAAGGGAAAGTTCTGATACCTGTTGCATCAGGATCTTGACGTTGAACATAAGTTCCAACACCTCTTCTCATATCTCCTGTATCCGTTGCTTTTACAGAAGAAATTAATCCGAAGAAATCACTCCATCCTTCTCCCATTTGTTCCTCATTACCTAAACAACCAGAAGACGAAGGACCACCTGTCAAACGGTTAGAAATACCATGACCGATTTCATGAGCAATGATTCCATTATCAAAATCACCATCCAAAAAGTCAGGACCTGTTCCTGCAGCAGGAAGTACAATATCAACTTCAAGACCATTACCTGCAAATTGACGAATCGTTGCACAAGCAATAGCTCCTATTGAGATCGTTGGAATTGTTGGATCTTCGATATCAGGCACACCAGCCATTCCCATTGGATCATCTTCAAAATTACAAATGATAATTGCGATTGCTCCAGCAGCTTCAGCGTTTGCTGTTTTTTGCTCAAACCAACATCCACCACGATCAACTAATGCAATTTTACCAGCGATTTCAGCTGCATTTTGGAATTCCTCACAACCATCAGTTACATAAGGATCAAAAATATTATCGTTTACTTCTACTACTTCACCAGATACTGGAATATCAGATACAGCAGGACCGTAGTCTGCAGCTCCTGTATTGTATTGACCAGAAATAGAAACTGGAGCAGTAACATTTAAGTTACCTGTAATCGCAGCTCCTTCATCCCAAACAAACATGTTGACAGAACCAGGAGTTCCATCTGGAGAAG
Organism: uncultured Saprospiraceae bacterium; assembly: GCA_937921595.1. Lineage (GTDB taxonomy): Bacteria > Bacteroidota > Bacteroidia > Chitinophagales > Saprospiraceae > JAHDHW01. The sequence goes on along the minus strand of CAKZTD010000324.1, from coordinate 27,466 downwards.
GTGTAAAGAATGCATTATTGGTTGAACCAGCGTCAGCAGCAGCTTGTGCTCTTGAAATTAGTCCATCACTTCCTAATCCACCATTACCATAGTTATTTACCTGGTAGTTTCCTGATGCTTCGTCAAAACCATAAGCATAAGTGAAATCATGAATGATATTAGTAAAGTAAAATAAATTTACTGTTGCAGCATCAGCATTATCAATTGCTTCTAAAGTTGCATCATATGGAAAATCGAACGCTAATGTCATTCCACCATCTGGTTCTGCAACGTCAGCTACTTGATTATCATCTCTATCTAAAAATGCATGAACATTATTTCCTCGTGTATTTGTAAATTCAGCACCAGCTGCTCCATTAGTATCATGCCATCCAAAAGGAGATGCAGTTACATCATCAGGATCAGTCACTAAAGTGTGCATTCCATCATTTGGTGCCATAACTCCAAATGGAAAAACTCTATAACTACCAGTCATTGTAGTAGTCATCGTTAAAGCTTCCTCTACTGTTGGAGTTTTTCCTGCATGATTGTACTCAGCACAGTGGGTATCATGATTATGGAATGGATTATTTTCAAATGCACATCTTAAAACCATATCTCTTTTTTCAAGAATTTGGCTTGAGTTTGCATCTATAGAATATTCCCATTTGTCTGAAGTTCCGATTGGATCGAATTGAACATTCCAAACTAGTTGAAGATCTTCATTAATGTTTTTATACAATAATTCAGAAATCACTTTGTGGTTGGAAACAGATCCACCTTCATAAGTATATTTTGAACCTGCAGTTACTTCTGCTGCTCTTGGCAATTCATTAGTAATTCCTAATTCAGTAAGGATTACTTGTAAAGCCTGATCAGTAGTTGTACTTGCAGCGTTTACATTTATTTTACTTGCTAAATCTGGAGTAAAAGATTTACCTACAGAATTTACTGTACCGTCAGCTAATACACCAACGTTAATGATTCCGTTTTGTAATTTGAAGCCATTGTGGCTTTGAGTAAAATAAATGTGAGTAGTACCACTTTTTTTAGTAACGTACATATCAGAAACTACCATTCCTTCAATATCTGACTGCGTCAGATTCCAGGATTTATAGTTATCTTCTATATGCCGCAAAGCAATATCAAGAGGTGTTTGTGATTGTGCCCAAGCCATGTTCCCTATCAAAAGGAATGCTAAAGCCCCAATCCATTGTGTAAATCTAATTTTCATATTGGCTAGCAATTTTAGATGTTAGTTAAAAAATATGTGAATTATCTGTGTAAAAATAGTTAAATATTCCGTTTTTTCATGTCTCCTACTTTCCCCTTGTCTTAATAATAGAAGACATTTTATGCTTTTAGAAAGAAAAATAAACGCAAATTGCATTATTATTTCATATCCACTTATTCTTGTTTATTATTTTATGAAAAAATCTTCTAAAAAAACCATGATCGTTGGGCGGCATCCTATTGTTGATGCTATTAATAATGGAAATACTTTTGATAAGCTTATTCTCCAAAAAGGAATTGAGCGGGAATTTGACAAAGAGATTAAAGCGCTATCCAAAAGTCATGATATTCCGCTTCAAATAGTTCCTCGTGAAAAATTAAACCGCATATATAATGGCCAACATCAGGGAGTCATTGGTTTCTTATCATTAGTCAATTACCTTAGACTGGATGATGTTCTTCCTTTTATTTATGAAAAGTCGGAGACTCCGCTATTATTAATATTAGATGGAATCACTGATGTTCGAAATTTTGGCTCTATTGCTCGTTCTGCGGAATGCTGTGGTGTTCATGCTATTATTATTCCTCAGAAGGGCTCTGCTCAAATTAATCCAGAAGCGATCAAAGCCTCTGCTGGTGCACTAACCAAGATGACCATATGCAGAGAACCCAGTTTATCTAAAGCTATTGATACCATCAAACTTAATGGTATTTCTGTTTTTGCAAGTAATCTAGATACAGAAACAGTGATGTATGATGCTGACTTTGCTGGACCAACTGCCTTGGTAATTGGTTCGGAAGGAGATGGTGTGAGTAGTAATATTTTGAAAAAGGTAGATCAACATTTCATTATACCTCAAAAGGGTACTACTGATTCTTTCAATGTTTCAGTAGCTACGGGTATTATGCTTTATGAGGTGTTGCGACAACGTAAGTAAACATAGATTTTTACTCTAAATACCAATCAGGGATTAAATAATATTAGTTTTAATTTACTCTAAAAAAGAAAAAACGGCATTAGGTTTTTGTTTTTTGGACTCTACTATACCGAATACCTAATAACGTTGAAATTCTCATTGGAATTAGATTCTTAGGTTCCCTGATACTTTTCAATTCCTAATTCGCATTATATTATAAAATAAAAAACTCCCGAATAAATATTCGGGAGTTAGAATCAAAAAACAGCAGGATATGATTAGAGAGACTATCCGTAATTAATGAGAAATGACCAATTAAGAATTAAGAATCTGTACTCAAAACTTAAAAAACTATCATTCCTCTTAAAAGCAAATTCCATTCTACCCCAAACCAGTCAAACGCCTCGTTACTTTTAACAGCTTTTGTATTTCTCCTATTTCTATTATAAAAGGATCAAACTCAATATGATTATCTGAAATCAGCTTCAGATGCGTCCATTTATGGTGTCGATCAAAACACTTCTGAACTCTCTTCACCCAAACAGATTGATTAGCAACCACCGCATATATTTCATTATCTATCATTTCGACATGAGTCTCCAGTGGTTTACAAATCACCATATCTCCGGATAATATCGTTGGCGCCATACTCGCTCCATTTATATTGAAAGCGACCAGATCACCATTTACTCCAGGAATATGAAACCGTTCGTTTTCCTCTAAGAGATCAACACCAATCGTATTGCTAGCAAATGCTTCAACGTTTGTGAATAAAATATTTGGCGAAAAATTTATACCCAAAGCTATTGCTAATTTTTCTTCCGAATCCGGAAGTTTAGATTGATCAAATGGTAAACCTATTCCTTGAAACATAAAAGCTTCACTAATACCGTAACAAGAACATAGGAGCTTTACCTGTTCATATGTAATTTTTCTTTTGCCTTGTAAATAGAGATCAATAATATGACCTTTGGTTCCTAATTTTTGAGCAAAAGCTGTTTTACTTTTCGAGCGATCACTCTTCACGATCTCTTCTTTATCAACTAAAAGTTGAAACACATCTATAAACCTTCTATTAAGTTCTTGTCTATTTATTTTATGCATCTGAGGCATTTTTGAATAGATCCTTAATTTTAAGTTGCGATTCATCTTCAAGACCAGCCGTGCGTCAACTATTTGATGCGAATTTGTTTTAAAACAAAATTTCTTTCAAAAGCTTCCTTACAACCGGTCATTCATCGCAACTTGAGTTATTTGATATCATTCACTCGAATCTGTTCACAAGATAAAACAAAAAGTATTTATTTCAAAATATTTTAAACAAATAATTTATAAAACTTCACTTTTTTGTTTGATTCGTTTTATTCGCAATTAGCAAGTAATTAGACGGAACCCGTCTGCTCCGCGATCGGACAGGTTATCAATCCTAAAAACAAGACAAGCACACATTCACCTTTCGTAAAAGGCATAGCGAGCTAAGCGTTTTAAAAGCCACTAAACCGAATCTGGTTGACTTTTAAAACGCAAAGTTGAAAGCTTAAGAGACATGAAAAAACAAAGCTTCTAAAAAATATTTAATTGGAAAATTCAGGAACTGGCTTAGTCCCTAAATCTGATAGATTATACGTCGCTGATCCTTCGAATCACTCTAAAAAGGCGAGTATGCTCATTCACCTCTTCTTCAAATGGATCATACTCTAGATTATTGGCAGAGATCAATTTCAAACTCGAAACACGACCTCGAGTATTTTCTACTCTCTGAACATATTTTATCCACAAAGCACCATTGCTTTTTACCGCATAAATCTCATTATCTTTTATCTCATGAGCTCCGCTAATCTGTCGGCAGATCAAAATATCACCATTCATAACGACCGGTTCCATACTATTTCCATCAACAGGAAAAGCTACCAAACCATTACCACTAACTCCAGGAAGAGAGAAAAATTCACTATCCTCTGAAGCTGCAGAACCAGCTGCAACCGCTGCTTCACCAGAACCCGCAAAAGCTTCAACAGTAGTGAAAAGAATATTCCCTGTATTCACTGGTACTCCTTCTTGTGTCGGCTGAGGTAAGTCAAATCCAAATGGCGTTCCGATACCATCAATAAGATAAGCTTCATTGACACCATATATATTACAAAGCATGCGAGCATGCCGATAATCGATTACTCGTTTGTCATCTTTATTTAAAAAAGCACGAATGATATGTCCATAGCCACGGTTCCCTAAAATCTTTTCAGCGAAATCTCCAATACCACGACCTCCACGGTCATTAAGGACGACATCTCCTCGTTCCACTAATAAATTGAAAACTTCTATAAACCTTTCATTCAGTTGAATTCTGTCATCTCGGATCATGAGTGTATGTTTAATTATATAATGACTGCAATTTAAAACAAATTATATTTAAAAACAAATCGTTTTTTACTTTTTGTTTAAAAAACATTTTATTGTGCTTTATATATCTAGCAGAAAGTATTGATTTTACATATCAAAATCATTTTTTATGTGTATCTTTCTTTGCAATTATTTAACAAGCTGTTTTAACTTTTAAATACCGCTACTCAATTTATTACTAAACTAAAACTTCCTGAAATGAAAAAAATCTTACTAAGCTTTGTACTCTTTATTCCTTTTCTTCTTTCCGCTCAACTAACCATGGACGATTTTGACTCCTATACCACAGGCGATTTTGATAGCCAATGGAATGCTGCGAATTGGGTTGGTTGGTTTGGAAATCCTTCCGGATCTGTTATCTCTGATGAACAAGCAAACAGTGGTACTAATTCGGTAAAAATCGAAACCAATAATGATCTAGTTGCTTTGTTGGGGACCTTAGATAATGGGACATACGAAATCACTTTCCAACAATATATTCCAACAGGTTTCGGAGCATACTTAAACATGCAACATAATTACACCAACTCAGCTGGTGATTGGGCTGCCGAGTTGTATTTTGGAAACGATGTATTAGGCACCGCAACGATTGCAGCTGGTGGAGCTGTTACTCCATTCAATGTCAGTCATGATGAGTGGGTAGAAAATCGATTTGTTTTTAATTTCAATTCGGATCTAGCAGAATATTATTACAAAGGAATATTAGTTGCTACTTGGCCTGTATCAACCATTCCTAATGGAGGCCCGGGTTTAAATCAAATCAATGCTATCAATTTCTTTGGCACCTGTCTGAATGATGGATCAGGATGTGAATCTAGTGCTTATTATGATGATATACTTATTACTTTTATCCCTCCTCCTCCTTTTGAAGTTGCTATCAGTTCTTTTGCTCCTCCTTCTGAATACACTAATGTTCCTTTACCTCATGTTCAGCCTTTTAATCTTGAAGCAGAAGTTTCAAATCAAGGTGGAGAGCAAGTTACAAGTCTTGAAGTAACTGCAAATATTTATGATAGTAATAATGCTTTGGTTTATTCTGAATCTATTGGTTCTGCAGCAACTCTTGATCCTGGAGCAAGTGTAACTTTTAATACTCCTCCAACTGCATTTACTCCTTCATTGATTGATGCTTATACCGTAGAATATATTGCAGCTATAAACGAAATGGATGGTGATGAAAGTAACAACATAGGTCAAACTTTTGCTTATACCGTCACCGATTCTATTTATGCCAGAGATGACGGAAATTATACCGACGGGTTAGGAACCAATAATCAATCATCTTTGCTCGGTCAAACCTTTAACTTAATTGTCGATGCTGACGTTAAAGGAATTCAAATGTCCTTTGGTGGAGGTGCTACTGGAGATACCATCCTTGGTCATATCTATACTTTAAATAATGGAGTACCTGATTTACTATCTTACACGACAGAGCCATTTGTGATTGACACAACTGGAGCTATTGGTTCGGAAGTTTATGTTGATCTTCTTTTTGCAGAAATGGCTCCTTTATTTGCAGGGAACTATGCTTTTATTGTTGAACAAAGAGGTAATACAAATCTATTGACTTCCACTACGCCTAATATTTTCACACTCGGTACTACAGTGGCTAGTTTAGATGGAGGAACAAATTGGGATGACCTTGGAGCTTTAGGTTTTGCTTTGTCTTTAAATATTCGACCAATACTTGGGCCTATCATGGTCGCTACGGAAGAACCAGCTTTTGCGGCTGATGTTTCTATTGCTCCAAATCCGACAAGTGATGAAACGATCCTTAGTCTTTCTCTTTCTGAAAACCACGATCTTCAACTTGACCTTTTTAATATTCAAGGTCAGCTTCTTTATTCGAAAGCAGATAAAAATGTAACCGGTTATTTGCAATATCCTTTATCGCTAAGACACCTGCCTGATGGGATGTATTTTATTAGAATAAATGTTGATGGTGAAATGGTCAGTAGAAAAATAAATTTAGTGAAATGATAAGTGAGGAATGATTTAATTATTTAAAAGACATTATGCTTTGTGAATCGCATAATGTCTTTTTTATTTTCTTCTTTCTTTAAAAAAAGTCGTCAAGAGCTCACCACATTCTTCATTTAAAATTCCAAACTCTACCGTTGTTTTTGGATGTAATAATTCTTTCCCATATCTCATAAATCCTTTCTTTTCATCACTAGCTCCATAAACCAACCGACCTAATTGTGCCCAAGCAATTGCACCTGCGCACATAATACAAGGCTCAAGGCTCACAAACAAAGTGCAATCAAGGAGGTATTTATTTCCCAAATAAGTCGAAGCGGCAGTCATCGCCATAATCTCTGCATGAGCAGTAACATCTGTTAACTGCTCGGTATTATTATGTGCTCTCGCGATGATTTGATTATTACAAACCATTACTGCACCTACCGGAACTTCACCTTTTTCAAAAGCTTTTTGCGCTTCTAAGTAAGCTTGTTTCATAAAATAGGTATCTGTATATACTTCTATCATATAGATATTAGGTTTAAATTCTTGCTTAATAGACGAATCCTGTATTTCAAATTAAGTTTCAATTGTAAAAAAGGGTATTCGTCGTTCGGTATTCGGTTTCGTCTAATACAGAATATCGAATACCGTATGTTATAATTTGAACAAATCTATTTTTCAACTTTGCTCATTAAATTTATCCAAGATTATTTTTTTTTGCTCAAAATAAAAAAATATCTCCGAATCCTTTTTTCATTCTTTCTAAAAAACATACCTTTGCGCATGGAAACAGTAAAAATAACAAAAGAATCCATTCAGGATAAATTTTTAGGAGAGGCATTAACCTTCGACGACGTTCTACTTGTCCCTGCTTACTCTGAAGTTCTCCCTCGCGATGTTGATATCAGTTCTCAGCTTACCCGTAACATTCGGCTCAATGCTCCTATTGTATCTGCAGCTATGGATACCGTCACGGAAAATAAGTTAGCGATTGCTATTGCCAGACAAGGTGGTATTGGAATGATCCATAAAAACATGACGATCGATCAACAGGCTGAACAGGTCCGTAGTGTAAAAAGATCGGAGAGTGGAATGATCATCGATCCTGTTACCTTAACTAAGGATGCAAACATCGGAGATGCTTTGGCGCTCATGAAAAAATATAAAATTGGAGGTATTCCAATTGTAAACGAAGAGAAAAAGCTCATTGGAATTTTGACCAATAGAGATTTACGTTTCGAAAATAGATTTTCTCGTTCTGTTACAGAATTGATGACAAAAGAAAATCTGGTTACTGTTCCCGTTGGTACCACACTTGAACAAGCTAAAGAAATTTTACAAAAAAATAAGATTGAAAAACTTCCTGTAGTTGATGAAAATCAAGTACTTGAAGGATTGATTACCTATAAGGATATCATGAAAGTTGAAGACTATCCGAATTCTTGTAAAGATTCTTATGGTCGTTTAGTAGTTGGCGCTGCAGTTGGCGTAACCAATGATTTGATTCAGCGAGTAGATGCATTGGTCAATGTTGATGTTGATGTGATTTGTATTGATACTGCTCATGGTCATTCCAGAGGTGTATTGGATGCAATCCGATTGGTGAAAGGTCAATATCCTGAACTTCAGATTATAGGAGGGAATGTAGCAACGGGTGCGGGTGCAATGGCGCTGGTTGATGCAGGTGTTGATGGTGTAAAAGTAGGCGTTGGCCCTGGTAGTATTTGTACGACCAGAATTGTTGCTGGAGTTGGTGTTCCGCAATTATATGCAATTCATGAAGCAGCAAAAGCGATCAAACATACAGGCGTTCCAATCATCGGTGATGGAGGGATTCGATATACAGGAGATATTCCAAAAGCAATTGCCGCTGGAGCAAGTACGATTATGGGAGGATCACTTTTCGCAGGTGTGGAAGAAGCACCTGGTGAAACGATTATTTTTGATAGTCGGAAATTTAAAGTCTATCGTGGAATGGGATCTCTAGGTGCTATGGAATTGGGTTCTAAAGATCGATACTTTCAAGATGTAGAAGATGATATTAAAAAACTAGTTCCAGAAGGAATCGAAGGTCGAGTTCCTTTTAAAGGTTCATTGGCAGAGGTGATGGTTCAATATATCGGAGGTCTTCGCGCAAGTATGGGTTATTGTGGTGCTGCAAATATCGACGCACTTCAACTAGCTCAGTTTGTAAAAATGTCTGGTGCTGGAATTCGCGAAAGTCATCCTCATAATATTACGATTACAAAAGAGGCTCCTAATTATAGCCGAAGATAAATATGAAGTTAATAAGTTATCAGTTTATCAATGGATCAATACGGTTTAACATTTTGATAAGCTGATAACTTAAAAACTTGTTAGCTCACCAAATATCTCATGAGTATATTCCCCAGACTCCTCCCCTCTTTCTATCTTCGGGATGACGTCGTTCAGATCGGTAAAGATCTTTTAGGAAAAGTGCTTGTTACTGATTTCGATCATCAAATTTCTGCTGGAATTATTGTTGAAACAGAAGCTTATCGTGCTCCTGATGACAAAGCCTGTCATGCTTATCTCAATCGAAAAACGAAGCGAACAAAAACAATGTTTGAAACAGGAGGAACCGCTTATGTTTATCTTTGTTATGGGATTCATCATTTGTTCAATGTCGTAACAGCGAAGGAAGGAATTGCTCATGCTGTTTTAATTCGAGCGATAGAACCCTTGGAGAATATTAAAGTCATGTTAAAAAGACGGGGTATGGAGCAGGTGAAGCCACAATTAACGGCTGGTCCGGGCGTTATGACTAAGGCTCTTGGAATTTCTAAAGATCATAATGGTATCAATCTCTGTGATCCTGCGTCTAAAGTTTGGATCGAGGATCATTCTATCCAGGTTTCAGAAGAAGAAATCATTAAAAGTCCAAGAGTTGGAATTGATTATGCAGAAGAATGTGCACTTTGGGATTGGCGTTTTCGAATAAAAGATAATAGATTTACATCGAAGGCGAAATGATTGAGAATTTGGAAGCTGGATTAATTAAAAAAAGAATACACATAAATATGAAAAAGAGTTATCTACTATTGGTTTTATCCTTCTTGAGTTTTTCACTTTTTGCTCAACCTCCTCTACTTAAGAATTACGATCATACTTATAAAGAAAACATCAAAACGGTGAAATTCCATTTGGATGGTGCATTTCTTAGTTACCCAATTATTAATCTAAATTCTAATTCTCGATTGGTTTTATCTTTTGATGATATCAATGAAGATGTGACGGATTATGTTTATTCTATTAGTCATTGTAATAAAGACTGGACTCCTTCCGAATTAGATGAGATGGATTATTTAGATGGCTTTAATGGAGAGCGGATCGATGAATATGATTTTTCATTCAACACCATATTTGAATATACTCATTACGAAATAGCCATTCCAAATGATGATATCCAATGGCTCGTTTCAGGAAACTACATCCTCAATATTTTTGAAGATGATGAAGATCAAGATCCGGTTTTGACACGCCGTTTTATGGTAACAGAATCATTGATGAGGACAATACCTGATATGGTGACTCCAAGTAAAGTCAGCAAAAATAGAACCCATCAGGAAGTGGACTTCAAAGTAAATTTCAAAGGAATTGATATTAAGAATGCTCAAAGAGATGTAACCGCCGTTGTTTTACAGAATGGTAGATGGGATAATGCTGTAACAGGTTTAAAACCTGTTTTTACCAAACAGGAAGAAATGATTTTTGACTATCAAGATAAAGTTATTTTCCCTGCCGGAAAAGAATTCCGTTTTGTAGACATTCGTTCTTTGCGATATTTGAGAGAAGGGATTGCAGATATTATCCGAGAAGATAATTATTTTGATGTTGTGGTCAAGCAAGGCCTTTCTCGTGCCAATGATAATTTCAATGCTTATAATGATATCAATGGCAATTTCATTATCGAACATTTAGAAAAAAATCGCCCTGATCTTCAAGGAGATTATGCAAAAGTATTATTTGCTGCAGGTGTTTCGCAAGAGTATTTCGATACTGATGTTTATGTATTCGGTGCTTTGTCAGAATGGCAATTGAAAGAAGAATTTAAAATGAAATTCAATCCTGCCATTAGTTCTTATGTCACACAGGCATTTTTAAAACAAGGCTTTTATAATTACTACTTCGTAACCATTCCCGAAGGTGAAAAAGAAATAAGTTTGGAAGAATTTGAAGGTAATTGGCATCAAGTAGAAAATAACTACACGGTCCTTATTTATTATCGTCCGTTTGGAGAACGGTATGACCGATTGGTTTCTGTAAAGACGATAAGTTCTAATGATCAGTAGATGAATTTTCAAATAAAAAAAGCAAGATTGAATTACTTAACCGAAGAAACATTAAAGCAGAAGTATCGAGATTTCATTTGGATGTTTTTTGAAAAAACGACTTATCTTCTTATTTCGTGTTTAAAAAATATCGAAAACAAATCAGAAGAAAACGCTAAAGAACAATTAAAATCGATAAATCCTTTTACAAAAATAATTTCCCCTAATGATAACTTAGATGAACTATTAAGCAATCAAACATTATCTAATATTTGTAAGTCCTTACTTCGCAACAAAAAGATTGTAGCATCAAAAATTCCCGTACATAATTCCTACATTAGTTATTCAAAAACAAAAGAAGAAACCTTGGAACACATGCTATCCAATCTAAGTCCCACAGGAATAAAAATAAAAATACGGATACTACAAGAATGGGGAGGAAGCCACTGGGATATAGAATTCTACAAAAACGATAATATGGATCACTTCATCTATTGCGAGGAGATTGGAAAACTAAAAATGAAATTTATTTTCAATGAAAATGGAGTTCAATAATATACTTTTAAAAGGAAATTTACTTCTCAAATAAATCCAAATATCTAACTATCCTTTCTTCATAGCCTCCCCTACTTCCTTCGAAGTCTTTAAAGCCAATTTATACAAATCCGTTCTTCCCTTATCCATATTCGATAATATCTGATTCATCTCCTCAAGGTACTTTTTCCCAAAACCATGATCATTGACCGCAAGGTCCCTTGAGTTATCTATCAAATCCGCATATTTCACATTCTGAGCATCACCACTGATGGTCCAAAGCCGTTTCGCTTCCTCCGTTTTCCGCTTTCGACGATTCATTTCTGGATATTTCTCTTTTATAAATACATCCGTTAGCTCCCAAACCATTTTGTTGATCTTATTCACTTCTGATTCATTAAACCCCGCATCAGCGAGTGCTTTCCGCAAATCAGCTTCAGGGCAAGAGGTATCTTCATACAAGTCATGACAAAATGCAGCTGCTACCATCAGACTGTTTTTAGTGTATTCTTTAACTGTCTTGGCTACGGCTCCCAAATGATTAACATAGGGTTCTCCTGTGTATTTTCGTTGCTGAGTCCGATGCCAATGGGCAACGAAATCCAAAACCGCTAGTTCGCGATCATCAAATAAACTTCTGTCGGGTGATTTGAACATTTTATTGATTCATTTTAATTATAATAAAACAAGCAATTCCAGTAATTTGCGCTTCCAAATTATACTTTTTACTACCTAAAATCCATAAATTGATAATTTTAATCCAAGATTACTGAGTCTTGATATAATTTATGGCTTTTTTTCGAAAGCGATCTCTATTATTGTATTGTCAAAATAGATGGGTTTATTAATCTACTTTTCTAACCAATCATTTTGACAATATGACGATAAAAAATGGGCCTATATTTTTTCTAATCCATTTTTGTATCGGTATTTTATCAAAAAATAGGTTTTTGTTATAACAACATAAAACGTGCACTCATGATGAAAAAGTTCTTACTTACAACAATTTTATTTGCTGGAACATTAATGATTTCTAATGCCCAGGAAACTTGGTCTTTGGAAAAATGTATCCAGTATGCCCAACAGAATAGTTTGACAATGAAGCAAGCTGAAGTAGGCGTCGAAAATACACGCCTTACACAGAAGCAAAATAAAATGGAGCGTATGCCCTCTGTCAATGGTGATATCTCCGGAGGTTATTCTTTTGGTCGTACCATTGACCCGACTACAAATACTTTTAGATCTCAATCGAGAGGGACAAATGGTTTTGGATTAGGAGCAAATGTTACCCTTTATAACGGTGGTCGAATTAATAATTCTATCGAACAAAGCAAAATTGATGTGGCTGCTCAAAAAGCGGAAACAGAAGATATTGCGAATGACATCTCTCTTAGTGTAGCAGGTGCTTATCTCAATATCCTTTTCTCTGAAGAGCAATTAACAAATGCAAAAACGAGACTAGCTCAGACCAATGAACAACTGGAACAAACCAATCGTTTGATTCAAGCTGGAACATTACCTGAAAATGAGCGACTTCAAATCCTTGCTCAAATTGCTCAGGATGAACAACAAGTTGTTCTTCAGGAAAATAATGTAGTCATCAATTATTTGAGTTTAAAAAACATTTTGCAACTAGAACCAGACTATGATCTAAAAGTGCAAGACCCAGGTGATATTCCAATTCCTACGGATGCAGCTCCGGAGTTATTTAAGCTTACTGAGATTTATAATATCGCTTTACAAAATCAACCGATCATCAGAGCTGGCGAACTTAGAATTCAAAGTGCTGGTTTAGATATTGACATTGCAAAATCTGGAAAACTTCCTTCTGTTTCTTTATTCGGAAATCTTCGAACAGATTATGCTACTGGGATTCCGGATTTCAATAATGTAAAAGATCAAGGAACGCTTGGACTTAGTCCTGGTCAAAATGTCCAGATTAATGGCATTGATGGTTCTTTAGCTTTTTATCAAGTTTCTGGAACTACATTTGGCAATCGGTCTTATGGCGATTTATTAAATGAAAACTTTGGTCAAAGCGTCGGTGTTAGCGTCAATATTCCAATCTATAATAAACATAGAAACGAAATCAACATGGAACGTGCCCGCTTAGGTATCATCAGTGCTGAAGTTGGTTTGGAACAAAATAAGCAACAACTGAAAGCAGATATCCAACGAGCAATCGCTGATGCAAAAGCGGCTAAGAAACAATTAGAAGCTGCTGAAAAAACTATCAACGCTTTACAAGCTGCTTATGAAAATACGGAGAAAAAGTTCAACCTCGGTGCGGCAAATACTTTTGAGTATACTTCTGCAAAAAATCAGGTTGATTTATCCAGAGTAGATTATATCGTTTCAAAATATGACTACCTCTATAAATTGAAAATCGTAGACTTTTACTACGGTAAAAAAATTACTTTGTAATTAAGCTACTAGACAATACCATTGTTTACTTGAATCAACCAACTAAAAAGATCATGGCAAAAAAGAAAAATAACACACTCATCTACGTTTTGATAGGCCTCATTGTAGTATTATTAATTGGGGCTGCCCTATTTAATCGTGGAGGAAAGTCAAAAGGAGAAAAAGTAAGTGTTGAGGCTGCTGAAAAAAGAACCATCAAAGAGACCGTTTCTGCTAGTGGAAAAATCTACCCTGAAACGGAAGTCAAAATCAGTTCTGATGTCTCAGGAGAAATTGTTCAGCTAAATGTCGAAGAAGGCGACTCTGTTGTCCTAGGGCAATTGCTTGCAAAGATAGACCCCGATGCTTATCAATCTCAAGTCGAAAGAGGTGTTGCCAGTGTTAATAACGCAAAGGCTCAAGTCGCGAATTCCAAATCCGGAATCGAGCGAGCAAAAGCTCAGCTCACTCAGGCTCAAGCACAAAAAGAGCAAATCCAAGCTCAGTTAACGAATGCTCAGGCAATCCATGAAAGAAATGAAAAGCTCCACAAAGATGGTGTGATTTCTATTGCTGATTTTGATGCTTCACTTTCTACCCTTGAAGGTCTTAAAGCGAATCTTAGATCTTCAACCGCCAATGTAAAATCTTCTGAAGCAGGGTTAGAATCTGCTAAGCAAAGTACAGAAGCTGCACAGTATATGGTAAAGAGTTCTCAGGCTTCTTTGAAGGAATTAAATACCAGCTTAAAGCGAACCACTATTTTTGCACCGACTGCTGGTGTGGTTTCTTTGCTAAACGTAGAACAAGGTGAGCGTGTGGTTGGAACATCTATGATGAATGGAACGGAGATGATGCGAATTGCGAATCTCAGCTCTATGGAAGTTCAGGTGGATGTGAGTGAAAATGATGTGTTAAGAGTCTCTGTTGGAGACCCGGTTGATATTGAAGTCGATGCTTATATTGATCGTACGTTCAAAGGAGAAGTCACTCAGGTTGCAAACTCTGCTAGTAATACCGCAACGGCATCATTGACGACGGACCAGGTGACCAATTTCGTTGTAAAAATTAGAATCGATCAAAGCTCTTATGCTCAACTGATGAAGGATAAAAAGGGCTTTCCTTTCCGCCCTGGAATGTCTGCTTCTGTAGAGATCTTTACAAATACCAAAGAAGGTACGCTTAGTGTTCCGATCCAATCAGTCACTACTCGAGAAGATAAAGACGAAAAACGGAAGCAAGAGAAAATGAAGGGTGCCAAAAATGTCGATGATAGTGATGATGATATCAAAGAAGTCGTTTTTGTTTGTCGTGGTGATTCTGCAATCATGGTGGAAGTAAGAACGGGTATTCAAGATGATTCATACATCGAAGTATTGGAAGGTGTGGAGGAAGGAGATGAAATCGTAACCGGTCCTTACAATGTGGTGTCTAAAAAACTGAAAGATGGTAATACCGTGACGAAGGTCGATGAGGATGAATTGTATGGGCGAAAGAAAAGTTAATACAGGAATGAGGAATGAGGAATGAATAAAAAAATAAAATTTCGGTCTGATGTCTGTAGGATGTCAGGCCGTTTTTTTTATCTCCGCAAATTCTTTTTAACTTGGGATTATTAATTAAAAAATTAAAACCAAACATCATCGAAAATTCAAATTCCTCTGCTCTAATGATCTTTGTTAAAAATGCGGAACTTGGCAAAGTAAAGACTCGCCTTGCCAGTACACTTGGTGATGAGATGGCTTTAAAAATATACCTTTCTCTCTTAAGTCATACTCGCCAGATCGCTTGCGAGATTAAAGCTAACCGTTTTCTTTTTTACAGCGATTCTATTAATCATGAAGATGATTGGAAGGAAAGTGATTTTCAAAAACACTTGCAACATAATGGCCACCTTGGTGATCGGATCAATGCTGCTTTTGAACTAGCTTTTCAAAGCAATGATAAAGTGATCATCATCGGTAGTGATTGTGCTTCTCTGAATGCAGAAATTGTTGAAGAAGCTTTTATGGCTTTAAATCACTCTCCTTTCGTAATCGGACCTGCGATGGATGGAGGCTATTACTTGATCGGGATGAATAAATTTGAACCTTCTATTTTTAAAAATATAGATTGGAGTACAGAACAAGTTTTAAAACAAACCATCGAAGCGATTAAAAAACTCGATAAATCTTGCTACCTCTTACCGGAACTTTCTGATATTGATTATGAAGAAGATTGGAAAGAGTATGGATGGGAGATTTAATTACTTGACCACTTGTTTTATCAGCCAGTCCTTTTCCGAAAAAATATTAGCAGCTTTTATATCATCAATCAATCTTTGTTTGTCCTCTTGGTTTTTATACGGGATGGTTATCCAGCGGCGAACAAAATTGACCAAATTTTCAAAATTCTCTTTTCGATAGCCTAGGTCTTTTCTCCTTTGTAAAAACACCCTAAAACTATCCAATAAATTTTCCAACACATCCATCTCTTTTAATTCAACATAGATTTTTATCTGCAAAGCTTTTGCGGCAAGTAATAAAAAAGTCATCTTGGTATCGACCTTCGCCAATGACTGCATACTTTTTTCATAGCGACCTTGTTCATAATTCAATAAACCTAGGCTATAGAAATAAAGTGGTTCTTGAAAATTTGGATTGAGATATTTTTGATTGGCCTCAACGAAATCTTCGGCCCATTGGTATTCTTTTAGCTTCGCTGCCAGAGAAACCATATTAGTAAAGGTACTCTCTGGAATAATTTTATCTTCCAAAAGATAGTCTTCCGAAAAACTCAAGCGATACAACTCAAAAGCTTCCCGAATAAAATATTCATTTCCAGTATTTAATTGTCGAATGCAATAATTAATGGCTAGTAAAATGATATCACGTTTTTCTGAAGGTTCAAATCGCTCTGAATGATCGGCCATCGCTGCACGAAGTTTGGTAAACCAAATTTCGCTCCCCTCTTCAGTGATCGCTCGATAGCAATAATAGTAAATCGCAATCGAGGGCACTTCTAGCAATATTGGAAGTTTTTCTACTTTTTCTAAAACCTCATTTAAAAAATAAATTTCATACTTCTCGCCATTGATCGTTTTTCTAGAAATCGATAGGCAAGCATTTCGCAATTTGTTGGTTATAAAATATTCGTCCAAAAGATTATTGACCATTTGGAGATTCGTTCTTTCTTTACGATTGTGACTCGCGATATAATCATAATACTCGTATTCAATCGTTAGTTTCTGATGTAGCCAATCGGTATTTTGAATCGGAGTTTTTTCTAACAACTTCCGAGTATTTTTCACCGTAGACTCAAAATGTCCTGGGATTTGTTTTTTGCGATAAGCTTTGGCTAATAATATTTTTTGGAAAACTTCATCTTGCTTCAGTTCATTCGAAATTAAAAACTGTTCCGCTAACTTAAACAAGCGGCTCATTAACAAATGCCAAGTCGGTATCTTTAGTTTTTGCCCAGGATAAACCCATTCAAATCCCTTTTCTTTTGTAAATTTCGATGGTGATTGCTTCCAATAAACCAGCAACTTTCGCACATCCTCCCGCTGATTCACCAAAGGATCTTCCAAAAACTGCTCAAAAGTGGCCAATTCTCTGGTAGAAAAGGATTTTAATATTAGAAAAAGCTTTGTCATTACACTGTATAATTTATACTATAACTATCTCATTTTTAATTATTTAACAATAAACATACCATTATAATTAATAAAAAATGTTCTTTTTCGCTTACCTTTTATTCATGATATTTGTTGTGATTAAAATATTCTAGACAAAAGATCCCACTGAAATGAAATCAACAACAGGTTTAATCCATCTAGCAAGCAATTTTAGCCAGTTGAAAAAATACTGGATTATTGCTTTAATTCTGCTTGGAAATTATTCTGCCTATAATCAAATTGGCCCAATCAATCATCTAACTTATAGTAGTGCTTTCAATTATGCTACAGCAGATCTAGACAATGATGGTGATTTAGATGTCATTTCCGCAAAGCACCGAGTTACACCATTAGATAGAGCCATTATTTGGTTTGAAAATATTGATGGCCAAGGAACAGATTGGATACTACACGAAATTGATTTTCCAAATGATGCTCAGAATTATGGTCAAATAGCAGCGGTTGATGTAACGGGTGATGGCTGGGCAGATATTATCACTAGTACAAGTTATACCCTTGTAAATAATGGAAACACGAGTAACGTTTCTTTTACCCCGGTTTTAAATAATATGCCACCTAGTAGACAAATGCGTCTGGGAGATTTTGACAATGATGGTGACTTGGATGTATTGAGATGGCTCATAGATGGGAATATTATTAAGTATCAAAATACCCAACTTGATGGCACATTTAGTTCTCCTACTGAAATCCCCTTATTACCATCCATACCATTTCAAAGGATTAGAGATACAAAAGTTATAGATGTAGATTTAGATAATGACCTAGATTTAGTAAGTACCATAAGCAGTGAGACATCAGATAGTACTTTTTTAGTCTGGTATGAAAATATAGATGGCTTAGGTAATTTTGGACTACCCCACATGATCAATATATCAACTAATACTACTTTATTGAATCATTCATTTATTAGCGTTGGAGATTTTAATGGAGATGGCACTATCGATGTAGTAAACTCCAGAAGTTCGAGTATTAAAATTTATACTCAGCAAAATAACATCTGGGAATTACAATTTGAAGAACTTGGAGAATATGGTAGACATGTCGAAACTGCGGATTTTGATAATGATGGAGATTTGGACTTTATTGAAGGGCGAAATTATGGAGAGGATTGCCACTGGTTTGAAAATGTAGACAACTCTGGTGTATTTAATAAAATTCCTTTAATTGATACATTTCCTTTGGAAGGTGTATTACATTTTATATTAGATGATTTTGACTCAGACAATGATATAGATATTAGTCTCGTCAATTCAGCTTCAGGAAAAGACGGTTTTTTTCTTTTTAAAAATGAACTTAATAATACGGGGAATTTTAGCGATCCAATCCAGATAAGCGATAATATTAATGGTCCTCTCGTACCTTATTCTACAGACTTGGATAACGATTCGGATATTGATGTTCTCATTTATTCTCCTGTAGATCAAAATATTTACTGGTCAGAAAATCTGAATAATTCCGATCAATTCTCTCTTCCTATTCCATTAATCGACGATGAAACATTAAGCAATGCCATTTTCAAAGATCTAGATAGCGATGGTGATCAAGATGTTATTGCTATTAGTAATTATGAATTAGTCTGGTTCGAAAATCAATCGAATAATTCCATCGTTCAATTTGGAGAAAAACAAATATTGGCCGTTGAAAACTTAAGCTCTAATTCCTTGATTGCAGGTGATTTCGATAGTGACGGAGATATAGATATTAGCGCAAGTACATTAACTGAAAAACAAGCATTTTGGTTTGAACAACAGAGTTCGAATACCTTTATTTCACACTTAGTGTCACCGGATTCTATTGAAACAATATATGGCTTCGGAGATCTCAATAATGATGGATTAAAAGATATCGTTTATCTTAAAACATCCCAAACTAATAACTTGTCCAGTCTTTGTTTTTTCAAACAAGAAGTTGATGGAAGCTTCTCTTCTATACTTTTAAATGAAGGAAGTACACCTCTTAATGTGATCATTACAGATATTGATAATGATCTTGATGATGATCTACTTATTAGAACATTCAATTTTAATCAAGGTATTTATCTTCTGGTCAATACCCCTAATGGGCTAACAGAAGTCATTGTTAATCTCGATCTTGATGTAAATGATCATTTTAAAGTTAGTCATTTGAAAGTTGCCGATCTGGATTACGATGGTAAAAAAGATATTTACAGTGGAAAGTACTGGTATCGACAATTGCCAGAATTAACATTCAGTAATAAACTGACATTAGATAATGGAATACCTTTTGGTAGTTTGGACTTTAATGACTTAAACGAAGATGGCATCAAAGATTTTATATATTCCGCACATGGAGAAGATGTTATCGTCTGGGCAGAAAATCAAATACCTGACTTATCTTTTATAGAAGGCCGTGTAGCCATTGACCAAAATCTTGACTGTATGTTGGAGCTTGGTATTGATACCACCGATTTATACGGATGGATTATAGAATTCAATAGAGCAGATACGTCCTATTATAGCAGTACCAATATAGAAGGTTACTATACCGTAGGATTACCCGATAGTGGAGAATATACCGTACAGCTACACTTCCCAAACAACTACTGGGGGGCTTGCTATGAAGATACTTTGCTTACGGTTAACTCAAATCAAATTAGCATACTTGACTTTCAGGTTCAACCAGAATTCGATTGTCCACTGATGCAAATTGATATGGGTAATGCTCATCTCAGGCCTTGTATTGATGGAAACATAAATATCCAATATTGTAATGAAGGTACTGTTTCAGCTGACAATGCACAGGTAGAAGTGATCATTGATGATCTGCTAGGATTCAATGATGTTAATTTTCCTTACACAACAACAGATAGCTCCTATATTTTTGATATCGGTGAAGTAGATGTTTTCGAATGTGGAAACATTCAAATCTCTGTTACCCCGGATTGTGATTCGGCTCAAGTCGGACAAATAGTTTGCAATACAGCTTATGTTACTCCTGATTCGCTTTGCGCTCCTTTAGATAGCTTATGGGACGGATCGACAATCGAAGTGAATGGTTTATGTGTAAATGATAGCATCCAATTCGAACTTAAAAATATTGGAATCGGAGCTATGTCGGAAGCTCGAATGTTCCGCATAGAGATTGTAAACGACGATATTGTTTTAATGATTGTGGCTGATACATTCCAATTAGACCCCGAAGAAACCAAGTGGTTTACGATGGATTCAGAAATGGAAATTATACGATTAGAAGCAGATCAAGATGAGAACCATCCGGTATTAAGTACCGCAAGTACCATTGTGGAGGAGTGTTCTGATTTTGAAATCACTTTAAATTTACTCCCCAATAATAATGGCAATCTATTTAATGTAACTCGTTGTCATTTCATCACCGGATCCTATGATCCTAATATCAAAGAGGTCATCCCAAAAGGATATGGAACAGAAAACTACATTGATGAAAATTGGGAATTGGATTACACCATCCATTTTCAAAACACAGGAAACGATACTGCATTTACGGTTGTCGTTAAAGATCCAATTTCCGAACAACTTGACTTATCGACTTTAAGAGTTGGTGGAGGAAGTCATCCTTTCACTTGGGAACTCACGACTCAACGAGAATTAATTTTCACTTTTAATAATATTTTACTTCCAGACAGTACGACAAACGAAGTAGCTTCTCATGGATATTTTCAATTTTCAATTAGTCCAAACGAAGATATTCCTTTTGGTACTTTGATACAAAATAGAGCTGCCATCTATTTTGACTTTAATGATCCAATTATTACGAATCAAGTTTCGCAAACCATTCGAACTCCTATCTTTGCAAATAGCGAACATGTAGATATTTGTGTAGAGGATTTCTTTATGGATATTCAGATTTTAGAAGATGTTTTATTGGTTGATTCGACTTTGACTGCAGAAGGATTATTCTTGGATTTCTATCATGTACATGCACAAGATCCGGTGTTTACTAATGTTGATACGATGGTGACCGTTGGAGAAATTTTCCAAGGAATTGAAATTACTCAGGATACTATTATTGAAATCGTTTTACAGAGTTCGATTGGATGTGATAGTATCGTTGTCACGAATATTTCAACTATCGTAAATACTTCGGATTTAGAAAACCAATATGGCTTTAATGCCTTCCCAGTACCTACGGAAGATGAGGTTCTTCTTTCTTGGAATGCTAATAATCCAAGCCCAACTGCTCTTAGCTTGATTGCCGCTGATGGTCAAAAATTAAAATCGATTGACTTGAAAGATCATTCGGATTCGTCCTTTAGCATAGACCTTGGTAGTTTTGCCCGAGGAGTTTATTGGGTGAGGATTGATTTAGAAAGCGGGACAGTTTATCGGAGATTGGTAAAAATATAGAAGTTAGCAAAGTAACAAGTTAATAAGTTAGCAAAAACCGGAGCCATTGCTAACTTATTATTTTGCTAACTTATTACTTTGCTAACTTGATTACCTCGCTTCCTGCTCAATATAACTACGCAAATCCTCCATCTGCTGATCGCTCATTTTCTCACTGGTATACTGTGGCATATAGGCACGCTTTCCAGGCAAGGGTGACGTTCCATATCTAGCGACTTGGTACACCGAATACCTGGTATATTTTTTAAAATGCTTTTTCAAATATTTAAAAGTCGCTTTAGAATTGTCAAGACTGTAAGACGAAAAAGTCTCATGTTCATGGCAATGTAAACAACTCAAATCGTAGACTAATTTTCCATTCTCAGGATTTCCAGTCAAACCGTAACCTGCTTTTCTATCTTCCGGTGGCGTTACAAAATGCGCAGGTGATCCTTTTAGAAACTTAGAATTGATCAACTCAATTGCAGGTTTGTTTTTAGTATTTGATTCCTCCATCCAGCTATTGAGTTTTTGCATTTCATTCTCAGAAAGGCCAAGGTCACTTATCTTATATTGCAAGGTCCATAGATATTGTAAAACAGACTCCATTTCCCAATCGTTTAATCGACGACCTTGCGAACACTCAATGGCACAAAGTTGAATCGCTTCTCTTAAATTATTTCGCGTTGGCTTTACTAAATCACCATATTTTTTTTCATAATCATCGTTATAAAAAGCAGAACGATTAACCGCACCAAACATAGTCGATCCTTGCAAATAAGGCAGGCCATTTTTACCCGCATATTCCAATCTTGCTTGCGGATCAGTAGTCAATAAATCATCATGTTCTTTTTCAATATTATGACAAGAAGTACAAACAAAGTGATTACTCTGTTTGCTCGTTTTACCGCCTTTAGGTTTAGAAGTAATTCCTCTTTTAAAAATTTGTTCTCCTCGTTCAGCACTCGCTCCTGCAATACTTAAATCTGGCATATGATTCGGTGCTTCCGCACCAAAACCGATCAAGGTTTCCCAGACTTTTGAATCACCATCGAGCACCGGTGCTTCCTTATTTATACTCAGACTACTAAACAACAATACAATAGCCGCCAATGATATTATAGAAAATAAAGTTTTCATTTTTTTTAATTTAAAACTCACAAAAAAATCATCTAGTCCCTACTTCCTCACTCCTCACCTCTGGTTCTCTCCTACAAATTAAATGTTCTAGAAATCGTGAACCCAAGTCTAAATCCTCCGTCTGCCCAATCTCTAGTCGTATTGGGAATATAATCTGTTTCAGAAATTCCCGTCGCGTTTGTAAAATTGAGTTGAAAAAGGTGTCCTCCTGTATCGATTTCTAAACCAACTCCAATTGCTGGAAAATATCCGTTTTCTGATGTTCTCAATTCAGAGAATGGAAAGGTACCATCGAGGATCAATCCAAATACTTTATTCAATTGAATTCGAGAAGCAAAACCTAAACTAATCAGACCATTATCATCTGCAAAGCTTACTACATTTCGATGTGTATAGGAAGGAATAATCTGCAATGAAAATTTATCAGAAAACTTTCTTGCAATTAAAATCTGAGCGGTATATAAAAACCGATGAGATGTTTTTTCAAAGAAATTTAAAACTTCTGGATTATTACTTTTACCCATCGTTGAAGCAGAACCAACACCAAGTAAAGTAATCGTTACCGGCATCGAGTCATCTTCTTTTTGTTTTAAAATTTTATACTTGACGATACCATTTACTAATCGCTTCAGCGGGCCAGATCCTTTGGTTCGGTTAAGACCAATTGTTAATGATCGGGAGATACCATATTCTCCACCAATCATAATGTCTTCTGCATTTTCCAAACCATAAAAAGTTTGCCACCCTCCCCTGTTACCGACCAAGTCACCAAAGCGGTGTCCGATACGGATGTCAAGTTTTCCAGTATGCAAGGTCTCCACCGAATGCGTATTGATTACACGAGTATCTTTAAAGGTTTCGAAAGTCAGTCCCTCATCTTGAGCAGAGAGTAGATTTGTGATTAAAAAAAGTGAGCTAAAGAATAATATACGTTTTATCATTATGGTTTCTTTATTGAATTTGTAATTTGTCATTCTGAGTCTTTTGAAAAATGTCATTCCTTGGAATTAATTTTCCGGATATCCAGAATCTACCCAGCATTTGAATATTTCGAATTGTTCATCAGTTAGATCATTAGGACCTGGATTTGTATCCCAATCTGGTGGCATTCCATTGTCAGGATCATCGACTAAAACAATGACTCGATCTCGAAGACCATTGGCGCCATCATTTGCAAAATCAGAAAGCCCTGCATAAGTTTCAAAAATTCCAGGTGCTCCACCTCCGGTCACATGGCAGCCAACCAAAGCACAAGTTGCATCAATGATTGGTTTTATATCACCGTCATAGGTTGCATTGAAATCATCGCATTCCTCTCCAGCACTTGGCTGAGGAAGTTTATCTGAGGTACACGAAATATTGTAAACAGAAAAGCTTACTAAAAGTACAAAAAGAAAGAAAACTGAATTGTTTTTCATAAAATGAGTTATTTGAAGCTATTGAGAGAACAAAATTGAAGATCAAATATAGTAGATAAAATATTAATCTATTGCAAGGTTTATTGCAAATTTGAGCCTTTTAATAATATTAATACTGGTTGACTCCTATCCCATTCGATTGAATAGTTATGCAGTATTTACAAAAAAAAGCAGTATTTTTGTAATAAGAATATAATATTGATGCTGAATAACCTGTTTTTTTAAACAAAAGATCCGCCTCAACGTTTTACTTTGTGATATTCAAAAATAAAATTAAAATTTAAGATATGTATCCAGCAGATTTAGTTGCTCCAATGAGCCAGGAATTAAATGCCATAGGTGTGAATTCCCTAACTACTCCAGAAGCAGTAACAGAAACCATAGAAAACACAGAAGGTGCTTTGTTACTTGTAGTAAATTCCGTTTGTGGATGTGCTGCAGCAAATGCTCGCCCAGGTGTTAGAATGGCTTTACAAAATGATAAAAAACCAGGTACATTAGCCACCGTTTTTGCAGGTGTAGATAAAGAAGCTACTGAGAAGGCTCGTGAATTTTTATTGCCTTATCCTCCGTCTTCTCCTTCTATCGCTTTGTTTAAAGATGGAAAATTGGTTCACTTTTTAGAAAGACACCACATCGAAGGTCGTTCAGCAGATATTATTGCTGCTAACTTGAAAATGGCTTTCGATCATTTCTGCTAGTTGATTTCTGGTTTATAAAAACCCCGTTCGTTGTAATGACGAACGGGGTTTTTTATTTTAAACCTTAAGACTTCAAAAATCAAAAATCGTTGATCCTTGTTCTTAAATAAAATTGATTGTAGAACAAGGATTAACGATTAACGATATATGATTTTTGTCACTCCTCACTCCTCACTCCTGAACTACCTTCCTCATCTACTCCCAGCACATTTTTAAATCGCTGATAAAAATACGAGGTAATCAATAGTAAAACCCCAATCGCAACAAATAGCAGGATTCTACTTTCTGTAGAAATATCAATCAAGTCTACCAAGAAAACTTTTAATAAGGTAACTCCAAAAAGAGTCATCCCGGCAATCCGAAGTAATTTTGATCGTTGTCTAAACCCAACCCAAATCATCACTAGAGAATACATTGCCCATAAAATACTGAAGCCAACTTTATGAGTTAGACTTTTGGTATCAACCCCAACTACTACAGCCATAAAAGTGGTCAACTCTGTGGACAACACAATCAAAATAGCTAAGTAGACAAAGAGTTGAAATATGATTTTAATGTTTTTTACCGCATCTAACTGATCTAATAATTTATATAAAACAAAAAGTGAAACGCTTAAGAATAAATAAGAAATATATCTGATCCAAATCCAGTATCCGGTTTCGCTAAACTGAGGATTTAAATCAGGATTGAGGTACTCTGTCCGTAGTTCTCCCAAAACCATTATCCCTAGTGATAAGAAAAGCACTGAAACCAAGAAGATTAATCCCGCGACAAAATTTGCAAATGCCTTACTTTTTAAATAAAAACGATTAAAAAGATAAAGTCCTAAGATGAAAGCAAAAGTATAATTCATCAACCAAATGGTGCTGAATTTTAAAATATCATAATCTCCATAATCATCGATTTTGCTATTATTAAAAGCCATTTCGAATTGATGATATATTTCATTAAAAAAGGTGCCATATAAAAGACCAATAAAAAGTCCCGGCAACACCAAGTTTACAACGCCTGTGGTTGCCCATTCTTTTTTCCAATGGTGATGCACCCATAACATGGCTCCGATAATTCCCAAAGATAAAAGGGAAACCAAAAAGTATTTATTTAGAAAAAGCGTATGATGTACCAGACTGTTATAATATCCTTTACCTAAAACTTCTAATAAAAAGCTGATTCCAAAAAACAAAACTAGAAAGGAAGCACCTTCATAAATCTGTACCTCAAATCGTCGACCTATCGTAAACAAAAGCAATGCTTCTCCGAGCCATAAAATCGGCCTAATTTCCGCATCAAATTCAACGCCAATCGCTATCGTCAAAAAGACCCAAAACAATCCTGAAAGTGCATAAAATAATTTTTCATCTTCCAATCTTCTGTACACCCCGAAAGCTACCAACAAGTGAACAAGACCATTGACAAAAGTAAAGATGCCTTGTAATTTTTCTCCGCCAGTTTCTTCCAAAATATACATTCCCAATCCATAAAAAACGAAGGCATTTAAAGTTATAAACCCAACTATATCTATTGTAAACCTTTTATCTTTAATCAGATTGTGAGTAATCAAAGCTGCATGAAAAATCAGAAAGAAAAGAACATTAAATAACCAGGCGGTATTCGTTTCTATTCCAAAATCGCATTCTACCAAAACCCAGAAAGAGAATATAATCCAGGTCAAAACAAAACCAGTATACAAAGTAATTCGCCAGTTTTTTTGGATGGTCGCAGCTAAGACACCGGCATTGATGATCGCAATATATGACAACAGCAATTTATAATCTCCAGAGCCATCACTCAACAAAAACGGAACACCGTAAGCACCGACCAATCCAAGCAAAGCAATGATTTCTAAATTATAAATCATCGCAGCAATAACGGTAACCACAGTAAACACCGCCATCAGAATAAAAGCGGTCGTCTTGGGCATCAAGACCGGATCATAATAAGCATTGCCGCTATAGGTTGAAAAGTACAAGACGGCCATACCTCCACTAAAAAGTACAGCGCTATATGTTTTATATTTTGGCTTGAGGTAATATCCAAATCCAACTAAGGTCAATCCTGCTAGGAAGCTTAGAATCAATCGAATCAATGGAGGAAAATATCCGTTATCGATTGCATATTTGACAAACAATCCCAAACCAACTATTAAGATCAATATCCCAACCTTGTTGATCAGATTACCTCCAATAAATGCTTCTAGATCAAAAGCTTTTTTAACAGCAGCTGGTTTTGATGCTGCAGCAATCTTTGTTTTGGAACGTGGCAAAGGAGGAGGTGATGCCGCTGGCTTTTTTGAAAAATCAATATCTACTTCTGGAATACCATCTTCAAGTTTCACCTTCGCTCGTGGAATCTCATCAATCAATTCTTTAGTCCTCGGCACTTCTCCACTCAAGCCCAACTCTCTTTTCAATGCATTTACATCTTCTCTTAAACGAACAATCTCGATACTTGTATCTTGATGCTGCTTTTGAAGTTGCTCTAATTTT
>CAKZTD010000323.1 GCA_937921595.1 uncultured Saprospiraceae bacterium | reverse complement strand
AGAATTTTTGTGTCCGCATTAAAAAAAGGATCTGGTCCAATATTCCAACCCGGTCGACATGCGGCACCACGTTTAACAACACCCGGTTCTATTCCAAGCTGAAGGTGATTGTTGAGTTTGTAATAAACCTGAGAGGAGATGTTAAATCCTGAGATATCAATTTCAGCATCATCGGGTAAATCTACATCGCCATATTGTTCCCATGCATTGGTGTATCCACCTTTGATTCCAACAGTGAATTGAGCAGAAACTTGAGTCGCAATTAATAGACAAATTAGAACAAAAAGATTTTTTATATTTTTCATAGCTTTATATTTTTATTTAGCTTCGGCCTACAATCGAATCAAGTACCCAATACTAAAATCAACACTTCGATTTTTAGAAGTATTAAATCGCTCCGCATCTTTCATCGCCATGTAAAAATCAGATTCGATAAAAACTTGGTGTCTACCTAAATTATAACCCAAGCCCATTCCGGCATATGCGCCATGATCCCATCGGTTCATATTGGAAGAGTCACTTAAGTCTAATGGAGCTCTAAGTACAGGGTCATCAACACCAGTAAGTTGTTGTATTTGCTCAGAGTAACCAGAACTAAGATATGTCGCACCATATCCGATTTTTCCAAAAAGCTCTAGTTTGTTTTGAAAGAATCCAAGATTTCCAGCAACCATTATCGGGGCTTCCACATAATTGAGAAGGATTTTTGTATCTGCATTAAAAATAGGATCTGGTCCGACATTCCAACCCGGTATGCATGCCGCACCTCTTTGTACAAAACCCGGTTCTATCCCAACTTGAAGATGATTGTTGATTTTGTAATAAGCCAAAGAGGAGATATTAAAACCTGATACATCAATTTCAGCATCATCCGGTAAACCAACATCACCATATTCTTCCCATGCTTTGGTGTACCCGCCTTTGACGCCAACAGAGAATTGCGCAGAAACTTGAGCAGTAATTAATAGACAAATAAGAACAAATAGATTTTGTACATTTTTCATAGCTTTATATTTTACTAACATAGACGTCTAAAGCAGGCTGATGGGTTGGGTGGAAATAGAAAAAAACTTCTTGTCTTTTAAAAGACAGGCTTTATGCATGATTTAAGGAAGAAGTTTTTACATTTATAAATAATATGCCAATCAAAGTTTAAGATATTGTTATCTTTTATTTTGCTCCAAAAGAAAACGGCATTCATTATTAGGTGTTCGGGCTCTCCAAATGCCGAACACCTAATACTGCTAATGCTCATTTAAAATTAAATTCTTCAAGGCCATATGTTTATACCTTTTAACTATTGATTCGTATATAATAAATAAAACTCCTAGGTATCCAAAACAAGAATAATATAGAAAACGAGATCATCAGTTTACTCCAACAAGGAGATAAGCGAGCGATGTCGTTGGCCTATAAAAATTACGGCGATACCTTGCTTGGTTTGATATTTAAAGTTGTCAAATCTAGAGAAACAGCTGAAGAAGTGCTTCAAGATACTTTTGTAAAAATTTGGAAATATTCTGCTCAGTATGATCGCTCGAAAGGACGACTGTTTACTTGGTTTGCCAATATTGCTAGAAATACAGCGATTGATAAAGTACGTTCGGCTGGTTTTCAGCGGGATCAAAAAACCGATAGTATAGAAGGTTTCGTATCTAATGATAAGATCGGCGCAACAGAAATTGATATTGCAGATTCGGGGTTGAAAGAAGTCATCAATTCACTAGATGAAAAATATTGTAAACTAATAGATTTGGTTTATTACCAAGGATATTCTCAAAGAGAAATTGAGAAAGAATTTAAAATTCCTCTCGGCACCATTAAAACAAGACTAAGAACGGCAATTAGCGAATTGCGTAGTAAACTTGGAAAAGACTACGCGGATCGATTATTGATTTTTGTGATTGTGCTTGGAAGTTTTTACCTTTTATTTTAATAAATTTTAATTTGGATATAAAAAAATACATAGCATCAGGAATTTTGGAACAGTATGTTCTAGGTCTTGTCTCCGAAAAGGATCGCAAGGAGATAGAACAGTATATGTTGCAGTATCCTGAAATCAAACGAGAAGTTGATTCGATTGAAAAGGCTATGGAATTGTATGCTGAAGCAAATAAGGTGAAAGCTTCTGAAGGTTTAGAGGATAAAATTTTAAAAGAAATAGAAAATACACCAAGAGAATTACCTGCTGAAATAGTATCGAAACCAGTATCGAGTTGGTTGCCGATATTGTTAGGTGTTTTGTTGTTAGGTTCAGCCATTTCAACTTGGTATTTTTATAGTCAAAATAAAAATGCTCAAGAAGAATTAAATATCGAAAGAAATAATCTTCAGCAATTACAAGATAATTGTAATGATAAAGATGAAAACATTAAACAGCTAAATGATCAAATTGAGATCTTAATCAATACTGGAAATAAACCATTTCCTTTAAATACTCCTACTGAAGGAAAACCATTAGCTTCCGTTTTTTATAATTCAGAAACTAAAAAAGCTTATTTCAATACCGGCGATTTACCCGTCTCACCATCTAATAGAAAATACGAACTCTGGGCACTTGTAAACGGCGTTCCTACCTCAATGGGACAATTTGATGTCAATGTTAATGACACTACAATTCTCGAAGTACCGTTCATTGAAAACGCAAGCATTTTCGCGGTTACTCTCGAACCACTCGATAATGACCCTGCTCCAAACCTAGATGAACTTCAAGTAATTTCAACAGGATAAGACCGATTTTCAAAAGCCTGATTTCCTTATTTCCTCTTTCGGAACTCCGAGTCTCCTCTGCGATCTCTTTATCTTCCTTTTCGTATTCTCTTTCATGAACTTCGTGTCTCCTCATACCACAATATTAAAAAATAAATCAAAAAAATAAATCCACTTTCAACCCCTTCCTCGTAAGTAGTTTCATACAAACAAAAAACAAAGAATTTTCAAAAAAAATATTCTATCAAATTCAATCGCTCTTGATTTAACAGTCAATTGGCCTGATCCCCTTTTGCTCAAACTGAAAGAGTGTAATAAAAACAAAATTATGAAACGATTTACTCTGCTGATTTTCTCACTAACTTTCCTGATGACCTCTTGCTCAGATACCCAAAAGAAAAGTAAGCAATCGGAATATGTAATCCCCACTTTGCTTACTCGTCATGAATTTATTCGCAATGGTGAAGAGTGGGATGATATTCAGAATCGCTATGCAAAAGCTGTATTAAAAATTGCAAAAGATAAAACCGATGTCGAGCAATATATTAAGCTCTCCGAAATTTTTGTGACTGAAGGAAGAATTACTGGAGAGCATGGTCATTATTATCCAGGGGCACTTCAGGTTTTAGAAAAAGCTTTAAATATTAAAGACATTTCTCAAGATCAAAAATTTAGAACACTGTCTCTAAAAGCTTCGGTATTACTATCTCAGCATGAATTTTCAAATGCCCTTGATATTGCCAAAGAAGCCATTGTTTTGAACAAGTACAATGCTCAAATTTATGGAGTCCTTGTTGATGCATATGTAGAACTTGGAGACTATAAAAATGCAGTAAAGATGGCTGATCAAATGGTGAACATTCGACCCGATTTAAGAAGTTATTCCAGGGTCTCTTATCTACGTGAAATTCATGGTGATCTAGATGGTGCAATCGAGGCAATGTTATTGGCTGTTGCAGCGGGATACCCTAGTGATGAGCAAACAGCATGGGCGAGATTGACACTCGGGAAATTGTATGAAAAAAACAATGACCTTGAATCGGCAAAACAGCATTTTGAACTTATCCTGCAAGAACGAAAACACTATCCATTTGCTTACGCTGCACTTGCGAATATTTATCAAAAAATGGATGATGCAGATAAGGCGGAATCTCTTTTAATTGAAGCGATGGAAATAATTCCTGAAGTCGGTTTTTATGAGCAAATGGCAACGATTTATAAAGACCAAAACCGTACAAATGA
>CAKZTD010000322.1 GCA_937921595.1 uncultured Saprospiraceae bacterium | reverse complement strand
GGTCAAGATCCTGATGCGGGAACAGAAACTGATTTGAAAGGTGATGCAAAAAATATGTTTGTTAAAGGGGAAGAAATCTATAATAGAGAAGGGTTTTGCGTCACATGTCATCAACCAGATGGCAACGGATTAAGCGCATCTCAATTTCCGCCATTAGCAAATACCAAATGGGTGGTAGGTAATGAAGAACGTTTGATTAAATTAACCCTTAATGGATTAATGGGTCCACTTAAATTGAACGGAAAAACCTATCCTGGACAAGTGCCAATGACTCCTTTCGGGGGCATGCTAGATGATACAGAAATAGCTTCTGTTTTAACTTTTGTTCGAAATGCTTTTGGGAATAAAGCTGATGCGATCTCCCCAGAAAAAGTAAAAGAAGTTCGGGAATCTATTAAAGATAAAGAAGGTTTTTATTCACCGGAAGAACTGTTGAAAGAGCATCCTATGAAATAGCCCTAAGCGCTAAAATCAAATATTCGTTCCATCGGCAACCACTTTTCGCCAGGTTTTGCTATTGGTAGTGCTTGCTGGTAATCCCACATTAAAACCTCCCAATCTTGCACTCTTGCATTATCGGTATCCATTTGGCCTTTCTTTTCAAAAGAAAAATCTGCGGTTGTTTCTATGATCATAAACAGGCGATTAGAAATGCGATAAATTTCCATATTGGTAATTCCTGAATCTCGTAAACTATCTAATATTTCGGGCCATACATTTCTATGATATTCTTCATATTTTGCAATTAAAGCTGGATCATCTTTTAAATCTAGGGCTAGGCATTGTCTATTCATTTGATTTTATATTTATACCATTAAATTATGAATTTTCTCGCGATAGCGAAAGTCGAGTGCAACAAAAGAATTTGTAAATTAGGGGATAGCCAAGTATTATAAATTGAGTGCGCTCAGATGTTGAATAAAAATAAAGTATACCTTTTCCTTCTTTGCACGGTAATTTCGAGTTGCTATGCCCAAAACGAAACACCTAAAGAATTGATAGTAAAAGAAATTAAATCGAAAAAAAACATAACGTTGTTCCAGGTGTCTGATCTCCTTGAACAGCAAGTGAAACTTCATACGATTGATTTGATCAACTGGGATGATTTTTCTTATTCACCTAAAGTCAGTTTCAGAATTGCCCACGCAAACAACCAAATATGGTTGAAATATTATGTGACTGAAGAGAATATTCTCGCCCAAGTTGATGAAATAAATGGAAGTGTTGCTGGTGATAGTTGTGTGGAATTCTTTTTTGACCCACGTGCTGATGGCAATTATTATAATTTTGAGTTCAGTTGTATAGGAATGCCCCATTTGGCATATGGCCCTGATAGACATAAACGTCAATTTGTAGATAAAGAAAAGATAACTAAGGAGATCGAAATCAGCTCTTCGTTAGGCAACGAACCATTTATTGAACGAACAGGAGGCCATACTTGGGAGATGACTATTATAATTCCTGCTTCAATCTTAACAGAGGATAAAGGCATTCAGTTAAAAGGATTAAAAACAAGAGCTAATTTTTATAAATGTGGTGACCAAACTTCAGATCCACATTATCTAAGTTGGAATCCCGTTGGAACAGAACGGCCTGATTTTCATCGTCCCGAATATTTCGGACAATTAGTTTTCGAGTAATTTGATAATTCCATAAAAATGAAAAAACTATACATTCTCTTTTTAGTATCAATCATATCTATTTCTTGCAATCAGAATATGAATAGTCCGAAGGAAAAAGCAGAAGAATCGAGCATAGATGTAACTATTGATCCGAATTATAATCCTGAAGCGAAACTAAAAGAGTTAGGAATAGAACTGAAAATACCTTCAACACCCGTTGCCAATTATGTACATGCAGTACGAACTGGAAATCTATTGTTTTTAGCAGGGAAAGGCCCTAAAAAGGCAGATGGAAAAAATATTGTTGGAAAACTAGGTGCTGATTTAACGATCGAAGAAGGCTATGAGGCTGCATATTGGGCAGGCATTAATCAATTGGCAGTTCTAAAAGCGGAACTTGGAAATTTGAATAAAGTAAAACGTATAGTAAAAGTAAAAGGGATGGTAAATGCTATTCCTGAATTTATAGATCAATCGAAAGTAGTTAATGGGTATTCCGATTTGATGGTGGCTGTTTTTGGCGAAAAAGGCAAACATGCTAGAGCTGCGGTTGGGATGGGTTCTTTGCCAGGAAACATGGCTGTAGAAGTTGAAATGATTGTTGAGATTCAAGATTAATTCTATGCATAAGAAAAAGCAATGGGCCATGAATACTGCAAAATCATTGCTGCTTTTTTCTACACTTTTACTTTTAATCAATTGCAAATCAAAAGAAAATAAACCGGAGTTCTTATTTCGAACGGCAATCATAGTCAAAGAAGACCATACTTGGTATAAGGCATTCGATTATTTCAAGCAGATATTAGAAGAGCGCTCTAACGGACGTATTGAAGTCCAATTATATCCTTCCGAGCAATTGGCAAAAGAGATTGAGGCCATTCGGTTGATTCAAGCTGAGGTTATTGATATTACAACAACAGGATCAACTTTGACGAATTGGTTTGAAGCGGCCACTTTTTGTGAATTGCCTTATTTAATGAAAGATTCCACCGATATGAATCTTTATATCAATGGTCGGGTAGGTAAATTGATGGAGACGGAGATGATTGATAAAGCCGGAGTGCGAGCACTATGTCATTTTGAGCGCGGCCCAAGACATCTAACTTCAAATAGGCCGATTAGACATCCTGATGATTTGAATGGATTGATTCTGCGCGTGCCTAATGTTCCATCGTTTGTGACGACTTGGAGTGCACTAGGCGCAAAACCTACACCAATGGCATTTTCTGAGGTTTTTACTTCCTTACAACAGGGAACAATTCAAGGGCAGGAAAATCCTTTTGCTATGATTAACAACGGCGGTTTTGCTGAAGTTCAAAAGTATGTGAATCTAACGGGACATGTGATTAGTTGGGTGTATGCGGTTATCGGTGAGAAACAGTTTCAAAAATTGCCACCAGACCTTCAAGAACTAGTCATTCAAGCAGGCAAAGAAATGCAAAAATATGAACATGATTTATTTCTTGAAAATGAAAAATCTGTACAGCAAGAGTTAATGGATAAGGGCATGGAGTTAATCGAAGTAGATAATGCTGCTTTTGCTAAAAAATGCGAAAAGGCAATCTACGATAGCCTATCTCCTGAAATGCAAAAAATCTATCACGAATTGAAAAAAGAACAAGAAGCGCATGCGGAAAGGAATAGGTAAAATTCTTAAAATCGGAACATTATTGAGCACATGGGGCTTAATAGCAATTGTTTTACTTCAGATTATCTGTCGTTTTTCATGGTTTGATACGCCTTCTTGGACGGAAGAAGCGTCTCGAATTCTATTTATCTATGCCATTTCATTTGCTTCTGGTCTTGCCTTGAAATCATCAAATTATTATGTAGCACTTGATGCTTTTTACAATATGTTCAATCCAAAATTTCGACGATTTCTAGATAAGTCCATTCCCGCAGTTATTTTTATTTTATTTGCCATTTTCACCTTCTATTCAATACATTTTATAAGCTTAGGAATGATCGAAAAATCACCAAGTATGGGCTTTAATATGGGCGTGGCGTTTTGTAGTATGTTTATAATAGGGGCATCTCTTTGTTATTATGCTTGGCATAAAATAATACAGGTTTTTAAAAGAAAGAGCGCATGATTTGGATTCTAGTCCTTGTATTTATAGTAGCCCTTGTACTTCGCTATCCAATAGCCTTCGCATTGGGGCTAGCATGCCTAATCTATTTGCTTTGCGCTGATATTCCTTTGATTTTGATGCCTATGAAAATGTATTCAGGTATTGATGTTTTTGTGCTTCTAAGTATTCCT
>CAKZTD010000321.1 GCA_937921595.1 uncultured Saprospiraceae bacterium | reverse complement strand
GGAGATTTTGAATATTCTGAAACTAAAGTCGTGGAGGTCAAAAATGCAAGCCTGGATATTTCGGTTTACCCGAATCCAACCTCTGATGAATTGTATATTGACCTGGGACGATTATCTAATTCTATTTCTCAAAATACAAATGGGATGATACAATTATTTGACAGCCTTGGAAAGATAGTAGCTACCATCGACCATTTAGAAAATGAATCATCTCCGACCTTATTTCTAAAAGAATTTCCAAAAGGAATTTACTCGCTAGTCATCAGGATCGATCAGGAAGTTTATACCAAACAAATTATTATCCAGTAGTATCATTAAATAACCCCAAAACAATCCTACCTGACTTAGGTTGGGTAGGACTTTTTAAAAAAAATAAAATCGCAATATCATGAAAAATTTAATTTTCCTATTCATCGCATTGATTAGTTGTTTACAATTAAGCGCTCAGTCAAACTTCCTCATGTCCAGCATCCCGGGACCAAAATTAGATTCTTTACATTCTGATATAGTAGGGGAGGATTACAGACTTTTAATTACGCTTCCTTTTGGTTTCAATCCTAGTAAAAGAAAATATCCGGTGCTCTTTTATTTAGATGCTCTGGTAAGTTCTGGGATGATGAATGAATTGGCTCAGGCAAAGATGTTTTCAAGAAGTTTGGACCCAATTATTTTAGTCGGTATATCTTACGAAACCAATCCGATGTTTTATGGTAAGATAAGAGAACGGGATTATATGCCTCCGATGAATGAAGCAGACTCTAAAAAGGGTGGTGATGAGTTTCTACAATTCATTAAAACAGAATTGATCCCTTACATGGAGAAAAACTATGGAACTGACCCGAATGACCGAGGTTTGATGGGCTATTCCATTGGGGGGCTTTTTACAACCTGGGCATTAAAAGAAGAGCCTGCGTTATTCCAAAAGCTAGCGATCATTAGTCCTTCACTTTGGTATGGTGAGGAGTATTTGTTCGATGACGAAGCACTTATAGATAATATTAAAAATGCCAATGATTTAAAAATGTTCATCACTTGCGGATCTTTGGAAAGCAAGAATATGATTTCGAATACCAATCGATTATTTGAATTAGTACAGGATAATAAAAACATTCAATCAACAAAAGTCATTTTTGAAGACGAATCTCATGGTTCGGTAAGCACTACAGCGATGGCCAGGGGGCTCTACTATTTATATGGAAATGAGTATAAAGCCTTAATAAAGCAAGCGAAGGCTTATTATAAAAAGCAATATTTCGAAAAATCACTAGAACATTTTGAAATGGCTTTTGAAGCTTCACCAAAACAAGTAGATGAAGATGATCGCTATGATATTGCTTGTCTTTACGCTTTGACAGGAGAGGTTGACAAGGCTTTTGAACATCTTCAGAATATTGCAAATTCAAATTTTGATGATTATGCTCATTTAGTAACAGACGTTGACTTTAATGTTTTGCACAAGGATAAAAGATGGAAAGACCTGCTCCGTATTGTAAAACAAAATGAGGAAATGACATCAAAAAATTAAGCACTCATTTTCAAACACGAAATAATTTTATCTCCAATTTTCAAATCCTTAACAGGTCTAGTATTGGTCATTTTCAGGGGATTAAATAAGAACCTCTCTCTTTCATATGTTAGTTGTCATCAATCCAGTTTTGGAATGGTGATGGCTTTCATTTTTGAATCGAGAAGCAATTAAGTATCTCATAACAACCTTGTTCCATTTTATAGTCTGATATCAATTTTATAAGCTTTCATTTTGTAAACGAATTTTAGGACTAGACCCCTTCTTTTTTATTACCTTTGTGCTTCAAAATACGAACAAACATGTCATTCGAGAATTCAAAAATAATAGAAGCGCTAACCAAGGTCATCGATCCAAGCTCTGGAAGAGATATTATTTCTATGAGTATGGTTAGAGATTTTAAGGTAGAAGGTAAGAATGTAAATTTCACTTTAGAGCTTCCAAGTCTTAATACGCCACAGAAATCAGAACTTAATTTTGCTTGTATCGCAGCGATTCAAGGTGTCTATCCAGACGCGAATGTCAATGTGCATACCATGTCAAAAACAGGTGCAGCTGAAGCACCAACGAGTCCGATTTCTCATGTTAAAAATATCATAGCTGTCGCATCAGGAAAAGGCGGTGTAGGGAAATCTACAGTTGCTGTAAATCTAGCACTTGGGCTTCAAAAACTAGGCGCCAAAGTCGGATTGATCGATGCAGATTTATATGGTCCTTCGATTCCTACAATGCTAGGACTTCAAGGACAAAGACCTAAGGTTCAGGATGTTTATGGAAAACCAAAAATTACTCCTTTGGAGGCTTATGGTTTGTCCGTGATGTCGATAGGTTTTATCATTGAACCAGAGCAAGCGGTTGTATTGAGAGGTCCAAGATTAGGAGCGATCATCAAGCAGTTCTTCATGGATTGTATGTGGCCACCTTTGGATTATTTGATAGTAGATTTACCTCCTGGAACAGGTGATATTCAATTGACTTTGGTTCAAACGGTACCAGTTACTGGAGCCGTGCTAGTGACCACACCTCAAGATGTAGCGATTGCAGATGCGGTAAAAGCGATGAATATGTTTTTGTTGCCAAATGTAAATGTTCCAATTCTTGGAGTGGTTGAAAATATGAGTTGGTTTACTCCGGCTGAACTTCCGAATAATAAGTATCATATTTTTGGAAAAGGTGGCGGCGACAAGATGGCCAAAATGAGTAATTCGATGTTGTTGGGGCAGATTCCATTGGTACAGAGTATCCGAGAAGCAGGTGATTCTGGAAAACCTGCGATTATCCAAGACAATGGGGTGATGGTTGAGGCTTTTACAAAAATTGCTTCCAATACCATGAAACAAGTGGATATTAGAAATGAAATGATGGGGCCAACAGAGACGGTGAAAATGCAGCAGTGATCAGGAGTTTTGCACTTGTTATTCTGAGCTTGTCGAAGAATGAGGAGTGAGGAGGCTAATTAGATTATTGCTGGACAATTTGGATTAATAAAAAATAAATGCCTCATTTCGGGGTAAAATGGCTATTTATTGCGAACTTTGTAGCAAATTGACTGTTTTTAAATAAAAGCAATTTTCTAAACCACTAAATTTTATAAATGTCTACATTAGAAAAGCAACAACTCATCGCTGATATTGATCTTGCCTTAAATGATGTTCGTCCTCACCTCGCAGTGGATGGCGGAAACATAGAAGTGGTTGATGTGACAGAGGATATGACGGTTCAAGTCAAATGGTTAGGTAATTGTGATGGTTGCAGCATGTCTGCAATGACGATGCGGGCTGGAATCGAAAGAACAATCAAAGATAAAATTCCTGGTATCAAAGGAGTTGTAGCAGTTAACGGCGTTTCATTATAATAGAAATCATACCTACTTATTGAATGAATAGAACAAAGCTATTTCAACAAATCCAACAGAAGAAATCCTATCTATGTGTTGGTCTAGATTCAGACATTACTCGTATTCCTAAACATTTATTGGAACTGGATGACCCCATTTTTGAATTCAACAAAAGGATCATTGATGCAACCAAAGATCTATGTGTTGCTTACAAACCTAATATTGCTTTTTATGAAGCCCATGGTTCCAAAGGGTGGGAGAGTTTAGAAAAAACACTGGCTTATATTCCAGAGGAACATTTCACCATTGCGGATGCAAAGCGTGGTGACATCGGAAATACTTCTCGTCTTTATGCGAAAGCTTTTTTTGAAAAAATGAATTTTGATTCGGTGACAGTCGCTCCTTATATGGGAATTGATTCAGTGCAACCGTTTTTAGAATTTGAAAATAAATGGGTGATTCTTTTAGCACTTACTTCGAATAAAGGAAGCAATGATTTTCAATTCGCAAGTCAGAATGGTGAAGAACCGCTTTATGAAAAAGTCATGCGGAAAGCTCAAACTTGGAGTAATCCGGATAATATGATGTTTGTTTGTGGAGCGACTCATCCAGAGAAATTTAAAGAATTGCGTTCCATTGCTCCGGATAGTTTTTTCTTAGTTCCGGGGATTGGTGCTCAAGGTGGCGACTTACAAAAAGTCTCAGAGTTTGGAATGAATGACCATTGTGGTTTGTTAGTGAATTCTTCTCGTGGAATTATCTTTGCAGGCGAAGGAGAAGATTTTGCAGAACATGCTAGAGCCGCAGCTTTAAAGCTTCAACAAGAAATGGCTTCTATTTTGGAGAATCATTTGGTGGTTTCTTGATAGAATTGAAATCATTAAAAAAACTCATGCTTTATCAAGGCATGAGTTTTTTTGTTTTGGAACAAGGTTCAAATTACGCTACCAAATGATCGCCAATGTCATTTCCAATTTCCTTAGGGTTTTGTCCCCATTGATTGTTACCTGGTTGGCTATCTGTAGTAAGGTAAACTAATAAGATAATTGGTCCAGCAATTGGAATCATACCCATAAAATAGTACCATCCACTTTTTCCCGTATCATGTAATCTTCTAACAAGTACTGCAATACTTGGAATTATGCTTACTAAGAGATATAGTAAAGTGAAAATTGGCATTTCAATAAATACATCAATAACTACAGCTACGATTGATACAAGAATATTGAAAAGTACGTAGTACCAATATTCGCTTCTTCTTGAACGTCCACTAAAGTCTGAAAATCTTTTGAATGCTTGGATGTAATAATTCATAATTGGTTTCTTTATTATTTTTAAATGAAATTAATTGGCGTTTTAAGTCGCTCTACATTAATAGATACCATTCAAATAAAAAGTATAACCAGTTTTTTGAAAAAATTATAAAAAAAGAAAAAAACTCCATCTTATGAGATAGGTAAAGAGCCAATAATAGTAATGGTTCAAGGAGAATGGAAGATCATTTCTATTGATAATTCATTAGGTTGTTGCTAATAGAAATTCTCTATTCTCGAATATTTCCCTATTTTTGCGGTCAAATTAAATAAAACAACATGACTGCAGAATTTCATACAGCAAAAGGACTCATGAAAGTAGAGTTCTTCGAAGACGACGCACCATTAGCGGTAGCGAATTTCGTAAAATTATCAAAAGATGGATTCTATGATGGATTAACTTTCCATAGAGTTCTTCCTGACTTTGTGGTACAGGCAGGATGCCCTCATGGTACAGGTACCGGAGGCCCTGGTTACAACATTGATTGTGAATTAGATGGTGAAAACCAATTCCATGACCGAGGTGTATTATCAATGGCTCATGCTGGTAGAAACACTGGAGGATCTCAATTCTTCATTTGTCATAGCCGTAACAACACTGCTCACCTAGATAGAAATCATACTTGTTTTGGAAGAGTATTCGATGGCCTTGATGTCATTGACGCGATAGCGCAAGGTGATAAAATTGAGAAGATTGTTATCGTAGATTAAAACAACGGTGAGAAATAAGTAGTGAGAGGTGAGGAGTGAAAGGTGTAAAACACCTCTCACTTCTCATTCTTCACCAGAGTTATACTGTTAAGCTCTTGGCATAAGGATTAGTGATTGACTAAATACCTTTTGATCTTGCTGAATGCTGATAATCAAATTTCCAGGAGCGGCGCTTTTTAATCTTAGCGTATTGTTATACACACCGTCGAAGGTTTTAAGTTCTTCTTCATAAACGACTTTTCCCATCGCATCCGTTACTCGGATAGTCGTAGGCTTAGCTTCTCCTTTGAAAGATACATTAATTGGTCCTGTTGTAGGATTTGGGAAAACACTTAAGTCCTCAATGTCTAAAGTATTTTGGATCACTTCCAAAGGCGTAATTGGTTCTTCTTTTTGAAGCATTCCATCTTCAATAATAATTTCTTCCGTTTTTACATCTTCAGGACAAGCTTGGAATTGCGCATCTACTTCGATTTGTTGGCCATCACGAAGGATACTCAAAGTGAAGTCATCACCAGCTTGATGAAGATCTCGTTGAGCGACTAAACTATTATGAGAATAAACTTCAACATCATCGATTGCTAGAATTCGATCACCTACTTGTAAGTTTGCTTTAGCAGCTGGAGTATTGGCAATGATGTTATGAACTTTCATTCCATTACGAGAATCACTGGTATAAACACCAATAAAAACTTTACAAGGATCACGATCTTGGAAAGTATTATAACGATTGTTGTTTCGAGCATAAAAGTTATTATAATGACCTTGTGATCTTTGATTACCCAAAGTAGCAGCTACTTCAGTACTTGCTCCACCACGGATCATTTTAACATCGATCGTTTCACCAGTTTCGAATTGAATAATTGCAGCACTTAATGATTTTGTTCCAGTTACAGCTGTTCCATTTAAAGCGGTAATAATATCGCCTTTTTGGATACCCGCTTTTTGTGCACCACTATTGTAAACAACACCAGTGATTAATGCTCCTTTTTCATTGTCTTCAGAATAGACACCTAATAAAGGCTTGTTACTTTTTTTTGTTAATTCAGCTCTGTCTAATTCGACCGCTTCATTTAAAGTGATGACCAACCTTTCGATTTCTTCACCTTTATCTGATTTTGCTGATTTAAAAATAAAAATGGTTTCTTCGTCATTAGCTTCATCCATTTCTAAAACTGCATCAGCATCTTCAGAAGAGAATACTTCAATCTTAATGTCTTTTCCATCGGAGTTTTCAAGTTCTAATTGTTTAAAATATTCTTGAAATTTTTCGCCGGTTTCCAAAGCTTTTTGATCGACTTCAATCGTACCGTTTTCATCCGAAGATTTTTTAACGATAATGATTCTTTCTTTGCTTTCAGTACTGGTTTGTTGCGCGATAAGTGATGGGCTTAAAAATAGAATTAAAGCCAGGCAACCCAAGAGAGTAGAAATACTTTTTTGCATAAGTACATTAGATTTTAGGGTGAAAAAATAGAGAAGTTTTTTAAAAAGAAGATTGAATTTTAGAAGCGATTGCTTTAAAAATATTAGTCTATTTTTTAATTACTTCGGGAATAAAACAAAGTAGTTTTTCGTTGTTACAATTGAAAGACGATTCAAAATACAAAACGTTGCAAAGAGATGTGTTAACGAATGTTAATTGGAGCGGACTTTAACGTTTGAAGAAATAGAAAAATATAAAATCAGGTCTAATGTGGGGAAATAGTATTAAAATCGAAGGGGAGGGCAATATTAAGAAGTAGGAATATTGAATATCGAATCTTCAATAAGCAATATTGAATGAATTCTAGAGCTTACTAAAAATGAAGTGCTGGAATTTATTCTGTTAGCAATGATTTGATATTTAATTTTCTTCTAGAGGTATTTTTGAAAAACCAACTCCCATTGGATATTGGAAATTCAATATTGATTATTTTGATTCAGGCTTTTGCTACAAATAAATCACCCGTTCAATTTTCTCATTTGCCACAAAACGCTGAATAATTCCTAC
>CAKZTD010000320.1 GCA_937921595.1 uncultured Saprospiraceae bacterium | reverse complement strand
TTTCTAATTTCTAACAAACAGCCATTTTACAGAATGATATAATCCTAATCCAATATAGCCAAGAATTCCTGGCTTCTTTTTTATTTTGTAATTTATAGTAATCGTTGAAAATGCATCGAGATGATCTATTCGATTCATCTGGCCTTTCATCAAGTCGATGGTATTGTTGAGCCTTTCTAGTTCTTTTTCGACTTTGATAATTTCTTCGACTGTTTCTGCTTTTTCTAATAGTTCTAAATATCGATTCCTTGATTTTGTTGCATTCTCAAGCCTAATTTCGTAGTCTTGATAAGAGGCCGTGAAATCTGTTCCAGATACATTTTTACGGGTTATTTTTCCGAGCTGAGATAGGTCATTAATAGCATCGTCAAGGTGATCACTTTTTACTCTTATCACTG
Organism: uncultured Saprospiraceae bacterium; assembly: GCA_937921595.1. Classification (GTDB taxonomy): domain Bacteria; phylum Bacteroidota; class Bacteroidia; order Chitinophagales; family Saprospiraceae; genus JAHDHW01. Next base: position 5,991 of record CAKZTD010000320.1, on the reverse strand, counting down.
TTCTATTTGATCCAATGGTATTGATATAACCTTTGTATTGTTCTGATATCTTTTCAACTTGAATGTTTGCAGAATCGGAATTGAGGACCGTCATTGAGATATCGGCATTGAAAATTATCTTACGCTTTTCATCTGACCTTTCATCTTTATTTTGATATTCATTATCGTCAAGATATAATGCTGGGCGAGATTTTACATTTGCTAAATCTTGACTAACTAAAGCCTTGTTGTAATTTCTTGAGCAAGAAATAGTAGTCGTTAATACACCTAAGATAATGAGGAATTTCAGAGTTTTCATAAATACTAATTTTGTTGTATAGCTGTAAATTAACTCAAGATATAATAGTTCTTTTCAAATATTAAAAAAAATCGAGAATAATCATGCTCCACAAACTTGCTGGATTAAACCTACTTTGTATCTTTAGAGGATGGAATTTTTTAATAGAATAGCAGAAATACTTCGCAAGCCGTTTCCTGAGGTGGATAGCCTCTCGACGGTCTTTAAGCAGATTGCAGCTATCAGTATTTTCATAACAATCTTTCTTTATGCTTTTCAACCAGGTGAAGTTCGTTTTAGTAGAGTTCATCCCTTTTTGATTTGCTTAGGATTTGGAGGGATTACTTTTGTGATCTCCTTTATTTACGAATTTTTAGTAACCTATGTATTTCGTTTAAAAGCCAAAGGGAAATCCTTTACTTTTGGACGTTGGATATTGTATGCAATTGGTGTTTTGTTTTGTCTTGGAATGGCTAATTTTCTATACTCCAGTTATTTGAATGACCGATATCGGTGGGAATCGCTGACTGAGATCATCTTCAATACTTTTGTTATTGGGATCATTCCAATGGTTGCCTTAGGAGCTGTCATCCTTTGGAATGAGGAGCGGAAATATTTGTTGATAGCCAATGAAATCAATCAGCAGAATCCTACTGATACTACAGATAAGCATGACTCTGATCAAGTCCTTTTTGATATTCCAGCCCCTCGGATTAGGTATATTGAAGCATTACAGAATTATGTTAAAATTGGATACTTAAATGCTGAAAATCAATTGATCGAGCAAACAGAAAGAGCCACCTTGAAAAGCGTTCTGGATGAAGTAAAAGAGAACTCGATCGTTAAGTGCCATAGATCATTTTTAGTAAATCGTAATACAATTATTTCCACTTCAGGAAATGCGCAAGGTTTAGTGCTCTCGCTTGCAGGTTGTGATAAAACCATCCCTGTTTCAAGAACTTATGTTCCTTCTTTTCGACATGAATAGACATAAAGAATTATGTTTAATCTATTTGATATTCTGAAATTTTCATAAACAATGGATCCCGATAGTTATCGGAAGGAAATTGTGTTGAAAAATTTGGGATATTTTAAGAAAACAGATTCAATATAATTTAGTCCAAATACTTAAATATCTACTTTTTCCCCTTGTCATTCGTCCCAAAAGCCTGTTAATCATCACTTTAGCCTTGTATTTAATCCCTCAACGTGCTAGTCGTCACTTGAGCCTTGTAGCTGTCTGCACTTGTTAATATGTTTGGATTATTAATTCACTAAAACGTATTTTCATGATAGAGCTAATTCACAAAATCCTACTTTGGATTCATATTCCATTTGGCATGTTAAGTCTTATTTTATTTTGGATTCCGGTAAGTTTACCAAAGGGGAGCCCAATGCATCGAAAGATAGGATGGTATTATTTTACGAGCATGTGGATCGTATTGATTACCTCTGGATTGATGAGTATTTGTAATGTGCTAGAAGGTAATTATATGGCTGCTTTATTTTTAGGATATTTGACACTGATTACTGCTTATCCGCTTTGGTATGCCAATGAAATCCTTCAACAGAACAGGGAATGGTCTGCCACTTATTTTATAATACGAAGAACCTTTTTGTTTTTATTGTTCTTTTGTGGAATCGGAATGATTTTACTGGGAGCTATTAAATTTAATTTTGCTGGAATGGGAACCATGATGGTCTTCTTTGGATTATTGGTAATGCCTTCAGGGAGAGAGCTTTTATATAGTAAAACGAAAGCAATGGATAAGGAGACAAAAATTAAAATGCACATCCAAGGTACGATCATTTCGGGGATTGCTGCTTACACTGCTTTCTTTGCTTTTGGTGGCAGTCGGATATTGATGGAGGTCTTGCATTTGCATGCTCAATGGATGATGGTTCCTTGGATTTTACCTTCTTTATTGGGCTATTCTTATTCTTGGTATATGAAACGGAAATATCGGGTGGCTATTCAAAAGAACTAAATAAAATGAGGTTGTTTTTTTCGGCAATTCTTTTTGTCCCCGACGTAAAGTTGGGATCGAAGACTTGATACAAAAAGAACCAAAAAACTCAATGCTGTAAGCTGGAAAATCAATCTGCCTTTTTTATAAAAGGAAAAGACTTTACTAAATCATTGTCATTGAATAAAGTAAGGATATAAACTCCGGGAGGAAAATCATGGATGTCAATTTCTAGAAGATCCTCTTCCTTTTTGCCATTATAAATGACTCTACCAAGCATATCGAACACGTAGTATTTATTAGAATTTAGATTTTTAGAATAGAAAAATATTTGGTCAATAGCTGGATTGGGAAAGATGGTTGAATCATCATAAGTGCATTCATTTGACTCCGCTAAACAATAATCGTCAATCAATATTTGGAGATAATCTCGATAATCGATTCTGGAATCAATGTAGTAGACTTGGCTGTTCTTTATTGGTTTATAACCTTCAAAACTAAATTGTTCGAGTCTACGGAAATCTCCGATTTGATCCCAATCATTGAGGATTGAAGTAATCTTTTCGGCGATGAGAATTACTGAATCTCCTAGTTGACCTAGTGAGTTGGCTAATGAGGGAAATGGACCATTACAAAAGACGGTGGTTCCGTCCCAAATTTTAATGACTTTTCTTGGATCGCATCCTCTATGAAAATCAAAGACTTCTAGTTCAATGTGCTGATCGCTTTTGCTAATTACTTTGCCTGAGATGACATGTGCTTGATCAATTTGGCAGATGGTTTCATGGAATTCAGAAAATATGGGGTCACAGGCTCGGAGATTATTTGTGATAAAGAGTAAAATTAAAATTGAACTGAGGTAAATTTTTAATTTCATTTTCTTTGGATTTATATTTCTTCTTTATGCGATTGACTAAGCCTTCGCCAAGCATAAGATAATAAGAAAGAACAAGGAATACATAAGCTTCGAACTTATATCTCTGGTTATGAGCTCAGCGTGTTTCCAGTTACACCAGCATTCCTTGAGGTCTTAATATCTCTTTTAAGATTGAATTCGAATTAGTTTTTAAACAAGAAATACATAAGCTTCGAACTTATATCTCCGACTTGGCAGGTCGGTATGTTTCCAATTACACCAGTATTTCTTGAGTTTCTTTACCAGTCCTCAATTTGATAATTTTTAATTAATTTACCAAACAGTGCGTTCTTATTTACCATCTTTTCATGGATTGGATGCAGAATTCTGGCTGCTCCATCAACAGGATCTAAGGGCGGAATATATCCTGCTTGAAATTGTTTTTCTCTAAGCGGTTCAATCGCTCCAGTAGAAATCCATCCAACGTCAACACCATTTAGAAATATATTATCTGCTGCATAATCCTTTGCCGAAGTATGGGTTAGCATATTTAAAGCAGCCTTCGTCATATTGGTATGCGGATGATATCGTGTTTTATTTTTATAACTGAATTGTCCTTCTGATGAAGTAACGTTTATGATGAATTTATCTTCAAAAGTTGACTGCTTCAACAGTGGTGTGAACTTTTTAATTAGAATGAATGGTGATATTTGATTGATCAGGTTGACTTCTAATAATTCTAGAATATCAATCTCTTCTAATTTTGAATTCCAACTATTCTTTTCTCTTTTATCAACAGGTTGGCCAAACCGATTAATCTCAGTTTTAACCGCTAATAAAGCATTTTTGTTTTCTAAGTTTAAAGTTTTAAAATATTGCGTGTTGATGAGTTTTTGATCACTATGCTTTTCAAGCAATTTGTTCTCAGAGCTGATAATCGAAGTGTAATATTTTTGATCATACTGAATAGTCTGAGCAGCATTATTTATTAAAATATCCAAAGACTCATTATTGCTGTAATAGTATTGGATGAACTTTTCTACTTCGTTAATAATTCTCAAATCTAAGCCGTAGATAATTAAATTATCTTTCCAGATGTGATAGTCTTTTTCCTTTTGAAAAGTATCAAATGCAATAGCTGGGAATCTGGTTGTTATCGTTAGGTTTGCATTGCATCGCAATAGTTTAAGCGCTGTTGCAAAACCTACTTTTACTCTGCCTCCGGTGAGTATGACATTTCGATTGCTTAAGTCAATTTTTAATGATCTGTTTTTGAAATTAAGGTTCGCACATTTCGGACAGAGGCGATGATAAAAAGAATGGATTTCATCATACTCCGTATTGCAGTAATAACAGTTTTTAGGACTTGAAATTTTAGTGAAATGAAGCTCTAAAGTTTTAGATTCTTCTCCATAGAAAGTCTTTCCTTCTAAAGCATTTTGAGCAATGGTAGATTCTTTTATGATTCCTAAGTTGATGTTTTTTCGATCTTCCTTGCTTGATAATTGTTTTTTAGCTGTCTTGGTTATTTTTTTAATTAGAGTTCCAAATAGGGGATTATCTGGATTGTTAAATGGCTTGTCCTTAAGGCCGTGGAGTACCTTGATGCATGAATTCCATTCCTCTTCTGTAAACCCGTATTTATTTTCAAATGTATTCATTAATCATTCATTTATTAAGTAGGTGGGCAAAGTTTTCTTTCTTAATTGGTGCCCAAGTGTTTATTTTTTACTAGAAGGAAACGGTATTAAGTATTCGGTATTAGGGGGCTCGAATACCGAACACCTAATACCGTTTTTACAACTCTATTTACCTCACATTTTTTGAAATTCTAGATATAACATTGGAATGGTGATTTTAAATTCTCCTTGGTTTTTTATGATGGTGTTTATTTTATGAATAAGATTTTTGAAGAAGTCTTCTTGTTTCTCTTTTTGGACCATGTTCTCCCAGTAAGATCTAAATCCAATTCTGATTAGACTGTGATTTAGTAATGCCTTGGCATCAGTAAGTCTCATATTGGTGTGATCGCTTTTGCTTTTTACTAAAGTTAATCCAACCTGTTTGAATTCTTCTTCGATACTTTCTTTTGTTGCTCGATGTTGGATGTAGGTTTTGATTTTTTGTAACTCCTCATTTAAATTCATCTATTCAAAAATAGTAATAAAAAGTTGGAATAGCTCATCGAAGGTTCCGATAGGATTAGTGGTGATGCAGAGCTTTCCTTTTGGTTTTAAAATTCTTTGGATTTCAAAATAAACCTGTTCTTTATCTTCAAAATTATTGATGCCAAGATTTGAAGTAATCAAATCAATTTGATGATCTTGGATGTTGATTTTTGTTGCACTTTCTTCTAGTATAGTGATGTTGTTTAAGCCTAGTGTTTTTATTTTATTCTTGGTTCGAATGATTGCTTCTTCCCAAATATCTATTCCGTAAATTTCCGATTGTTCTCCAAAACGTTGACTGAGTTCGATCAGAGGAAATCCAGTTCCGAAACCGATGTCAAGAATAGTAGCTCCTTGATTCATGGGGATGTTTTCTAAAAGCAATCTTCCAAAAGGAGCCGACCAGAGGCTTATCTCATCATAGATGTTGACGACTTCTTTGTTTTTCCAGTTGAGGTTTTCCTTCATTTTCGAATAAGTTTGAATGAGGTGGATTAGTGAATCGTTTTTTAAAAGAATAATCACTTTAAAGAAGAAATCAGAATATTTTAATTTGATGAATAGTAACTGTGCGGAGATATCTTTCCATTTTTTTGTATGAAATAAGTTTCCGTATAGATTTTTGGTTGAGAGTTATTATCCATTTTTCCTTTTGAATTTCTAGGGCCGAAAAATTGTTTTACAACTCGCTCAATAGAGTCTTTGGCTATGAATTTACTGGTG
>CAKZTD010000319.1 GCA_937921595.1 uncultured Saprospiraceae bacterium | reverse complement strand
TGATCATCTGGCATCAATTCGTGATTTCGAACGATGATCACCCTTCCATCACTAGCAGCAAAAGTGGCCATGCCATCTGGTTTGTCTGGATGTATTAAACCATCAGACATTTTTTGTCCAGCTCTTGCTATAATTTTATAAGAAAAATTTGCGGGTAGTTTTATGATCCCTGCTGGATCGTTTTTTAAAGGTCCATATTTTATAACATCTGCTCCGACTTTAGTACTAGCACTATTAGTACTGGTAGGAGTACAAGATAAAAATTGACTGGCTATTAAACTTTGAAGGCCTATAAATCCGGCGCTGATGACACCTGCTTTTTTTACGAAATCTCTTCTTGATCGTTTTTTATTTTCCATTCTAATTGTTTTTTATAAAATACACTTACTCCAAGGTAAGTATTAATTGAATTTATATATTTTATTAGCAATAATTTTATTAAGTTTTAAAAAACAAAAAGGGTAGAAAAGATTATTTCACCTTTCTACCCTTTTTTATAAAAAAACTAAAAGCGTGTTTAGTCTTTGTAAATTAAGACTCTGCTATTTGTTTAAATTTACCTTTTGATTTTCTAATGCGAACAGCGACAACTTTATACTCAGGACAAAGCGCCTCCGAATCAGAAATATCAGACGTAATATTATTAACCATAATTTCCGGAAAGTGGAAAGTAGTACTTAAAATCCCTGGTTTCACTTCATCCGTAATTCTAGCTTTGACATCGACTTTTCCACGAGGAGATTCGAGACAAACAAATTCACCATCATTGATAAGATTCTCTTTAGCATCCTCTGGGTTAATCATTAAATAATCTGTCGTTAAAATCTTTTCGTTTCCTGTCCGACGCGTCATCGCTCCACAATTATAATGTTCCAATTCCCGATTGGTCGTCAGGATATAAGGATAATCTTTTGCATGTTCTGTTAACTCTTTCGTTTCTTCAAAAGGATTAAAAGCAAACAAACCTTTTCCTCTTTTGAATTCCGTCTGGTGAAGAATTTGAGTATCCGTTCCATCTGGAGCAACTGGCCATTGCTTACCATTCGTTCCTAAATTCTCCCAAGTAATTCCTGCAAAGAAAGGAACGATTTGTGATACTTCTTCAAGCATTCCTTCTGGTGTATAATCTGCTTGTTCGTATCCCATTCTGTTCATCATATCGATAATAATCTGACCATCAGGTTTTGTACCTTCTAAAGGTTTCACCACTTGGCGAACCGCTTGCACTCTTCTTTCGCCATTCGTAAAGGTTCCAGATTTTTCTAAAAAGGATGCTCCAGGTAAAACGACGTCTGCATATTTTGCTGTTTCCGTCATAAACAATTCTTGAACGATCACCAAGTCCGTCGCTTCTAAAGCTTTGATTACTTTTTGCGTGTTAGGATCTGTTTGAACAACATCTTCTCCGATGATCCAAATGGCTCTAAGTTTTCCTTCCAGTGCTGCTTCAAACATTTCTGGAATTTTATACCCAATTTCTTTTGGAACATCAACGCCATAAAACTGTGTATATCTGTGTTGAACATCAGGATTGGTGATGTCTAAATACCCAGCTCCTTGATGCGGTTGCACGCCCATGTCCGCAGAACCTTGAACATTATTTTGACCACGTAATGGATTCACACCAACTCCTCGTCTTCCAATATTTCCGGTCAATAAAGCAAGGTCAGCGATTTGCATCACCGTGAAAGTTCCTTGAGAATGTTCCGTAACACCAAGCCCATGAAATGACATGGCATTTGGTGCAGTAGCATATGCGATCGCTGCTTCTCGAACCAATGCTCTATCTACACCTGAGACCTCTTCCATTTTACTGATATCGAGGTTCATCAATTCTTGTTTATAAATATCAAATCCTTCTGTTCGCGCAGCAATAAATTCCTCATCTGCTAACCCTTCTTTGATAATGTAATGCATCATCATATTTAAAACTGCAACGTTAGTTCCTGGTCGAAGCGGGATATGATACGTTGCATATCTTGCCAGTTCCGTTCTTCGCGGATCGATTACGATAGAGACATTACCAGTCTTCATCGCGAATTGTTTCAACTTCGCTCCGGTTACCGGGTGAGCATCAGTTGGGTTCGCACCGATTATCATTGTACAATTCGTATCTTTCAAATCATCGATGGAGTTTGTTGCTGCTCCAGTTCCGAAAGTTCTTTGCATTCCTAATGCAGTTGGTGAGTGACAAACTCTTGCACAACCGTCAATATTATTTGTTCCGACAACTGCGCGGATAAATTTTTGCATTAAATAATTTTCCTCATTGGTACATCTTGAAGAAGAAATACCTGCGATAGAATCTGCTCCAAATTCTGTTTTATAAGTAGTCAGTTTTTCTGCAATAAAATCATAAGCTTCATCCCAACTTACATTTACCAATTCACCATTACGTCTAATCATTGGTGAAGTCAAACGATCTGGGTGGTTGTAAAATTTAAAAGCATATCTTCCTTTCAAACAAGTGTGTCCTTGGTTTACTTCTGCATCATAAGGTGCATGGATACTTACTACTTCTCCATTGTCCGTTGAAACATCGAGGTTACAACCAACACCACAATAAGTACAGATCGTTCGAGTTGTCTCAGTTGCTGTGATTGCTTTGGATTGGAACACATCGGAGATTGCAGAAGTTGGACAAGCTTGAGAACAAGCACCACAACTTACACAGTCTGATTCAAAAAATGATTGATCCATTCCCTTGACGATCTTGGCATCAAAACCTCTTCCAGCCATACTCAGTACAAATTCTCCTTGCACTTCGTCACAGGCTCTTACACATCGGTAACAGTTGATACATTTTGACATATCGGAAACCATGTATGGATGACTCAAATCTTTTTCTCGATCTAAATGAGTTTCGCCTTTTGGATATCGAACTTCCCGGATTCCTACTTGTGCTGCTACATCTTGAAGTTCACAGTTTCCATTTACCTCACAAGTCAAACAGTCTAGTGGATGATCCGTCAAAACTAGTTCGACGATATTTTTTCTTAGGTCTTTAATTGATTTTGAATTTGGAGAGATATACATCCCTTCTGTGATTGGGGTATGACAAGAAGCTAATGTTCTCGTTTTCCCGCCTTCGTCAATGGCTACATCTACACTACATACTCGACATGCTCCAAATGGATCGAGATTGGGAGCGTCGCAAAGGGTTGGGACGGTCTTTTCTCCTTTATGTCTTTTTAGAAAAGATAGTATGGTTTCGCCATCTCTGATATCATAGGCTTCGCCGTCGATGAATGCGCATTTTATTTGTGCACTAACGTTTTCGTTGCTGCCTTTGAATTGGAGGGTTTTATTCTTTTTATCTTTCATGATGGTATGGTTTAATATTGGTCTAAAGTTGACAAGTTGCAAACTTGTTATTATTTAGAACTCCTAAATTACCCCTTCGACAAACTCAGGGTAAACTTGAAAGAGTTAGGCCTCTGTAAAATATTGCTCTAGTTCTGATTCGAAATATTGTAGCGCGTTTCGGACGGGTAATGGAATACCGCCACCGTGTGCACAGAGTGACCCTTCTTCTAGGGTTGACAATAAATCAGCGAATAATTTTTTATTGATTTTGTAATCTGAATTCAATGCTTTGACAGAAAGTTCATGTCCTCGTTTTGTTCCTAGTCGACAAGGGAAACATTTTCCGCAACTTTCGTAGGCGGCAAAATCGAAGAGGTGTTCTATGAATTTCATAATTGGAAAATCTTCGGGTACACATACGACAGATGC
>CAKZTD010000318.1 GCA_937921595.1 uncultured Saprospiraceae bacterium | reverse complement strand
TTTGAAGTCGTTTGTAATGGCAGATATACCTGGGATCATAGAAAATGCTCACCAAGGAAAAGGAATCGGTCATAGATTTCTGAGACATATTGAGCGTAATGCGTGCCTACTTTTCATGATACCCGCAGATAGTGAGGATATCAATAAAGAATATCAGATCTTACTCAACGAGCTAGAGCAATACAACGAAGAGCTCTTGCATAAACCTAGACTAGTTGCGATCTCCAAATCAGATATGCTTGATGATGACCTCAAAGTTTTACTAGATGAAGAGATTAAAATAGATGCGCCTTATATGTATATTTCGGCTGTAGCGATGCAAGGGATTGCAGAGTTGAAGGATGAATTGTGGGAGATTATGAATAAGGAGGTGTAGGGTTTTCTGTGCTTGAAAAAATTTACCTAAATTATAAAAAACACTTTACTTTAAATATTGTGTGGATTGAAAGACCTAATCATTCTGTTAGTACTAATCAAATCACTTCTACGATCAGTAAACTCTAATATTGCAATCTCACCATTTCAAAAGTATACTCTTCTTTAATTTACAACAACCTTCCAAACGTTTATAATTCCTTCAATTTCCAACTCTACCAAATATAGTCCAGAAGCAAAATTTGAGACATCAATTACATTCGTTCCTTGTATGAGTATATCAGAATGCACTTCTTGTCCTAAGACATCAATTAATCGCATAGTTGTGCTTGTATTTCTTTCAGAATTAATAAACAATACTTCTGAGGCAGGGATTGGATACATCGAAATTCCACTTTTCAATTCGTCCAACACTGACGTTAATATATCGAGACCATCACAATTTTCGTCTATTCCATTATTGGGGATTTCAGTAACTCCTGGATTGATTAATGGATCTAAATCATCACAATCTTCATTCAAGGCAAATCCATCATTATCTAGATCTACAATAATACTTGCGCAGTTATGTCTCACAGAAGGGTTAAAACCAAACAAACTGAAAAATACCCACCCATCTTTAAAATCCTCAATTATCGACTCATCCATACAAATATACTCTAGATCGGAATGAGCATTACCCTCGCCGGTATTATAACCATTTATATAAATATAAGTATAAGGAGGGATTACAGTTTTATTGAAATCACCATTCTTAATAAATAAAACAACTAAAGCTTCATTAATATATAAATTTAATAAACTTGGCAAATTATAAAAATCGGCAAATAGAATAGGATTATCTATAAATAAAATACGATACAATTTTGGTAAGTTATATAAATCAAATCTCTTAATTCCTAACCCAGAAACATCCAAAGTATGTAAATCGGCAAGATCTCCCAATTGGAATTCTCCAACAGGGCCATCCACAAAGCCACTGTTTCTTAAATTGATATGCTCCAAATTTGAAAATTTATTTAACGATTCTATGAGCTCATTTATGTTACCTAATTCATTATTATTACAATCAAAATATTCTAAACTAGGGTTTCCATCGAATGCTGGTAGTTGAAGTAGATTTAAATTATTATAAGAACAATCTAAATATTTAAGTCGATCTAATTTATCTAAATCTAAATTCATCAATTCGTTATCATTTATTTCAATAACCTCAAGCAATGTATTAGAGCTTAAATCAATGGACGTAATAGAGTTATCATTGCCTATAAGTGTTTTTAGATTGGCAAGTGATCGCACATCTAATTCTTCAAGAGAATTATAAGACAGATCTAAAAAAGTTAAACTGTCTAATTGCGGTATAGAAATTTCAATGAGATCTGCTTTACATTTAAAGTATTTTACATTTGGAATTAATGATAGATCAAAAGCATCTACATCTATATCTAAATCAACTCGTTCTAAAAATTCCGAATATCCGAATTCCAGCTCCTTAATTCTAATCATTTCTATTCTGACATCCACTAGGTGGATCAACGAAGAGAGATCAAGAGAATCAAGACCCCACGACCTAGACTTAAGATTTAAAGATTCCAAATTAATAAACGCTTCAATTCCTACAAAGCTTGAAATGGAATTGTCACTCACCTCTAATGACTGTTTTGCTTGGGCTTCGCTAAACTGTATTGCGCCATCACCATTAGTATCGTATCCTTGAGCTATAATAGATTGTCGAAAAGCATCACTTGGAATATACACTACAGAATCATCCATAGTCAGTGAATCGCAGTCATCATCTATACCATTACCCGCAATTTCTATAGCTCCAGGGTTAACATTTTCATCAAAGTCATTACAATCTTCATCAGAATTATAACCATCTTGATCCATGTCAATAATTAGGATTGCACCATCGCAATTTTCATCAATATCGTTATTAGCTATTTCTTCTATAGACGGATTTATTTCATCATTCATATCATCACAATCATCATAATACCCGAATCCATCCATATCGAAATCAAACAAAGAACAAGAATTATAGACTGCCTCATTATCTTTACATTCTCCATTATTATTATTAAAAACAATATTCTCTTCTGACAATAATCTACACAGCAAATCTCCAGTACATGATTGGAGACTTGCATTATCGCTGACTTCTACTACTTCTTCAATATCTTCGATGAAATTCAATCCATTCAAATTAGAAATAATGGCATTATCCGTAATTTTCAAAGAGTTTAAACGAACAATACTTTCGGGTAGTTCTACCTCTAAAAGATCATTATTATTTTCAATACGTAAATCTCCATCAAATAAAATATTGGGATGTAAGGGTATTAAGTCAATATTCGTATTTCTTATTGTAATTGAATTGATTACTTGCTCAATTTTATCAAGTCCAGAAATATCAACTATGTCACTATTTGTTCCATCTATTACAAGTTTATTAGTAATCCTGCAAAAATCAAGTTCTGCTATTTGATCGACTTCCTGCTGAGATGTTAGTACTATTGAGTCAAGTGAACAAACATCATTGATCAACAATATAGAAACCTGAGCTCCAAAACTAAAACTTCCGTTAATAGCATATGATCCTCTTCCATTATTGAGATTAGTAGTGTATCCTAGGTAATTTTCCAACTCCCAGGTAGATCCATCACAAAACAACACTACATCATCCATTGTAATCACATTAGGCATGGGTTCAGTAACGGAATACTTAGTATAATTCCAACTAGGAGAAGTTCCCTCCGGCCTAGGTAATGTATTACAAGAAAGATCGGTATTCCAATTTGTATAAATCAATGCTCTCTCTTCATAAGAATATACACCACTCACCTCTTCTACTAAATTGAATTCTTTGTCATAAAGAATACTTTTGTGTCTTACATAAGTAGCCCCTGAAAGCACACCTGGTTCGTAATAAGCTGTTGAATGCATGGCATAACCGTTTTTTGTCTTATCAATCCATTTCATTAAAAGAGACGCAGATCGACCCCAAACATCATCCACATCTGATATTTTAAGGAGAGTTGAATTGCCGTTAGAATATTTATAAAAACGACGATCTAAATTGAATGGGTAACATTCTGAAAACTCATCAAATGGTCCCTTTTTAGTTACATTCGACCAATAAATCAAATCTCCATCATCTTGGATAATAAAATCTGTACACCTTTTAGAATAAGTCGTATTTCCAAAGTCTTGGGGGAAAGGTAATTGAATATCATACGAAAAATTGCCCTCCACATCAAATACGAATATCGTATCCTTTAAGCCTACAAAAACGGACGAATCTAGAGGATTTGTACTCACCTGGATTTTATTATTAGAAAAAGACGTTGTATGTGATGCTGAGTGTTCTGTAAACCAAATCACATTTCCCTCTAAATCAGATTTAGTCACTCCTATCTTAGAAGTATTATTATTGTAACCTACACAATAAATATTATTGTCCTGATCAACATCGTAATAGTAATCTAATTCGTACCATTCAGTATAATGTTCTAGGCTATATTTATACTCTTGAAATTGAGCTGCCAATTGTTGCAAACAAAACAACCCAATTAATAAAACAATAAAATACCTTTTCATGATTCTAATTTAAAAGTCAATATCTACTATTCTAAGTAATTGAATAGTTCAAAGGTTATATTCGATAGCATTCTTAATTAATCTAAAAATACAAAATAAAACCAATTTAAATACGGATTTTATTTATTAATCGACACTCAACTTACATTTACCTAAAAAATTACTATTTCGAAGAACTATTTAAAAGTTACAGAATCATCGCACACTCTTCCAATAAGCTGTCAAGAGCACTCCTCGAACAATCAAAAAACTAAACATCGCCAACCAAAGGCCTTGCAATGGATCTTCCGTCTCAATAATGTGATACAAACCTAAAAAAATTATCAAGGCGAGGATCATACTATCACGCATTTCTCGGATC
>CAKZTD010000317.1 GCA_937921595.1 uncultured Saprospiraceae bacterium | reverse complement strand
AGAGAGAGACCTTTTCCATTCTATATTTAAGGTCTACGAAATCGTAGATTATTGGTCTAACCCAAATGACAAATAACCAAGAACTGAATTGATTCCAAATGTTAAATTTATAATCTCATGAAAAACAAAGTATTAACACTTACCCTGTTTTGCCTATCCTTGTTATTTATTAATTCTTGTAAGACTGATCCGAAAGTAGATCCGCAGAAAGGTGTTCAAGAAGATACGAGTGTTGGAGTCGTACCTCCAAATATGACTGTATCTATGCGGCATAGGAAAGAAGTAGATTATATTAACCCTTTACTTACTTATTCCGGAGAAGCGATTCAAGTTTGTAGTTATATGTTTCCAACCTTATTGGATTATGATCCTTTTAAAGTAGAAATTACTCCTGTTATTGCGAAATCAAGACCAGTGATTGAAGAAGTAAAAGAAGGTGAAAGAGCTGGGTGGGTGAAATACACTTTTGAGATAAGAGAAGAGGCAGTATGGGATGATGGTTCTCCTGTTATTGGAAAGGATTATGCTTTTGCAATGAAGGCATTATTTAACCCTCATTTAAAATTAGGTGCTCCAGCCCTTCGGGGGTATCTAGGATTGATTAGGGATGTGGAACTAGATCCAGCGAACCCTAAGAAATTTGCGGTATTTACTAATGAGAAATATATTATTGCAGAGTATGCCGTTGGTTTGTTTATTCTTCCAGAACATAAATATGATCCGGATAAAGTATTAGCAGGATATACCCTTGGAGATTTGAGAAATCCAAAATTAGCAGACCAATTTAAAAAAGATGAAACGCTAAAGTCTTATGCAGAATTATTCAGTAGTGCAAAATATACAAGAGACCCGGATTTTATAGGAGGGTGTGGTGCTTACAAATTAGAAGAATGGATTCCTGGTGAGAGAATAGTCTTGGTGAGAAAAGATAATTGGTGGGGAGATAAAGTTAATGATGAAGTCACTATGTTAAAAGCTAATCCTAAAAAATTAATTTTTAGACCAGTGAGTGATGGGACAACGGCATTGACTATGTTGAAGGATGGAGAATTGGATATCGTTACCCAATTACCAGATGATCAATTTATAGAATTTAGAGAAAGTGAAATAGCTAAGAAATCTTTTGAAACTCATACTCCACCTTATTATGGTTATAGTTATTATGGGTTTAATACTAAAAACCCAAAGCTTAATGACAAACGAGTTCGCCAGGCAATAGCTCATTTGTTTGATGTTGATAAAGTGATAAAAAATATCAAACCTTTTGCAGAGCCAATTGTCGGACCTTTTCACCCTTCTCGTCCTTATTATCATAAAGGCTTGAAACCAAGATTATATGACCTTGAAAAAGCAAAAGGACTACTGTCAGACGCTGGCTGGAAGGATAGTAATAATAATGGGACAGTAGATAAAATGATCGACGGAGCTTTAGTAGAGTTAGAGTTAGAACTACTCATAACACCTGCAAATAAGGTGAGCTCAAGTATGGGCTTGCTTTTTCAAGATGGCGCTAAAAGTGCTGGGGTTCGAGTCAATGTTGTAGAAAAGGAAGATAAAGCCTTACGTGCTCAACTCAGAACAAGAGATTTTGACCTTTTTGCTAGAGGCATTGGATCAGATGTTAGTGGAGATGATCCAAAGCAGTTTTGGCATACCGATAGTGATGTACCAGGTGGTTCTAATCGATTTGGTTTTGGAAATGCTGAAACCGATAAAATGATTGATGACCTAAGAAGCGAACTGGATCCAGTTAAATTAGATGCCAGGTACAAAGCTTTTCAAGAGCTCCTTTATGAAGAACAACCAGCTATATTTCTTTATGTTACAAAAAATAGGGTAGCGGTGAGTAAGAAGTTTAAAAACGTAAAAAATTCTATAAAACCACCAGGTTATTTTCCTAACTATTGGACTGAATAGAAAACGCAATGATTAAGTATCTTGCCAAAAGATTATTGCTGTTTTTACCAACCCTATTTGTTATATCTTTTATAGCATTTTGGTTGGGAAAAACAGCTCCTGGTGATCCACTCGATTCGGGTGGAGGTGATGAATATGAGATTACTGATGAGGATTATGTAGCTATTTATCAGGATCTTGGATTAGATAAACCGATGTTTTATTTTGGTTTTAGCGCTGCTGCTTTTCCGGATACGTTGAATAGAATACCGGGTAGATATCATAGAGAAAGCCTTTGTAAATTAATCGAACAATATGGTAATTGGCCAATTGTTCAAGCCTATAATGCTAAGGTAGAATCCTTTTCAAAAAAGATCAGTCACTTACCTGAGACGATCAATAGAGATAAAATAATTAAGATCAGAAGGATTGCCAGCCAGTTATTGGAAGCCCACGAAGATCCTAGAATTATTAGCTACCTCGATCAGGTCAAAAAAACCGTTCTCAATTCCAACGACTCTTTAATTCAAGCTCATATCGGTGTTCAAGCAAGCGAGATGATAGAGAGTTATGCCTTTTTAAAAAACAATCAAAACAAAACAAATTTATACATCCCTTCTTTGAGGTGGCATGGCTTTGACAATCAATATCATCATTGGTTATCCAATTTTTGTAAAGGTGATTTTGGAATGTCTT
>CAKZTD010000316.1 GCA_937921595.1 uncultured Saprospiraceae bacterium | reverse complement strand
TCATTTACCATGTCTACAACCGCATTAGAATAAATGTCATGCCTACTATGAGTCAATGACATAATTTCCAAAATACGATTTGCTTTTTCATGGTCGCCAAGAAGTTCTTTCAATTCTGCTAAAACAGGTTTCAGTGTTTCCGTTTTCATCATTCCTACACTCCCTTTCTCCTCATTATTCCAAGTCAATGTTTTATTAAAAATATGAACATGGTTGACCTCCTCAAAATCATGATCTTCACCTCCTGTAATAAAAACAGGAACAAACTGATAATCAGAATAAGTCGCTTTTAACCGTTTTACCAGATTGAGCACTGAAACGATTTTATAAATATAATACAGCGGACCAGTTAATAAACTTGGTTGGTGGGCAGTAATAATAGTATAAGTATTGTCATTAGAAAGACTATTGATATTACTACGAGTCAGCTCCGAAACTTCCAGATTCTTATATTGACTTTCTAAAGCATCGATCAAGGTTTTTCTATCAATCTGTTCCTTTGATTTATCTTCGATGACTTTTTTAAAGGAATCAATATTGACCTCGTACTTATAAAAAGGTCGTAATGCAGGGTTTTCGTCGACATATGCGACATCTCTCTTCGAAAATTGAGGTACTTTCGAAAAAGGTATTTTTAGTTGTTCCATTGTTGTTTTACTATACTCAATCATATCTGCAAAGTTAATCTTTGATTTTATATAACATTCAAAATAATTAAAAAGTTATCAGATCCGATTAAAATAATGTACACTTATGAATGTCAGTTTAGAAATGAGTGAATGGCAGAATTTAGGAATGAGTGAATACCCTCCAAAATGTAAAAGAAAGAATCTGAGGACTAATAGTTTCCACTAATATTCATTCATTCGTTCGTTCAATCCTTCGAAAAAGGGAAATTGAGCAATAAATTAAAAATCAATATTTTATCAAAAAAATGTTTAGCAACTTTAGAACCGATATATTTTTCTATATTAGTAGCGCTAAATATTCTCAACAAACATCCTAAAGAAATCTATAAAATAATCACATCAATATGAGCCAGTACATCCTTTCATTAGATCAAGGAACGACAAGTTCAAGAGCTATTCTTTTTGATAAAAACGGTAGTATCATTGCTACAGAACAACAAGAATTTACGCAGATTTATCCAAAGCCAGGATGGGTGGAACACGATGCCTTAGAGATTTGGCAAACTCAGCTAACCGTTGCGAATAATGTTTTAAAAAACAACCAAGTCAGTGCTGATCAGATTGCGGCTATTGGAATTACCAATCAGCGGGAAACCACAGTTGTTTGGGATAAAAACACGGGTAAGCCAATCCATAATGCGATTGTCTGGCAGGATCGACGGACGGCATCTATTTGCGATCAAATGAAAGCGGATGGTCTGGAGCCTTATGTCAAAGAAAATACAGGATTAGTTGTTGATGCTTATTTCTCTGGGACCAAAGTGAAATGGATTTTAGATAATGTAGAAGGAGCAAGAGCAAAGGCAGAAGCTGGAGATTTATTATTCGGTACAATTGATAGCTGGTTGGTTTGGAATATGACCAATGGCGATGTCCATATCACTGATTATACCAATGCCTCAAGGACGCTGCTTTATAATATAAAATCATTGGAATGGGATAAGAAGATGTTGGAGTATTTGGATATTCCTAAATCTGTTTTGCCAGAAGTAAAAGAATCCAGTCACGTTTATGGCAATACAAGTTTATTTGGCGGTTCTATTCCGATAGCCGGTATAGCTGGAGATCAGCAAGCGGCCTTATTTGGACAGGCTTGTCATACACCAGGAATGGCAAAAAATACTTACGGAACAGGTTGCTTTATGTTGATGAATACGGGCACCGAAGCAGTGACTTCAAAGTCGGGATTATTGACAACCATAGCTTGGGGAATTGGGGGGGAAGTTTACTATGCTTTAGAAGGCTCTGTCTTTATTGCCGGTGCAGCGATTCAATGGCTAAGAGATGGATTAAAACTAATAGATGAAGCTCCAGATTCTGAATATTATGCGATGAAAGTAGCAGACACCCAAGGTGTTTATGTGGTTCCTGCATTTGCTGGATTAGGTGCACCATATTGGGATATGTATGCAAGAGGTGCCATCTTTGGTCTCACTAGAGGAACATCGAAAGCGCATTTGGTTAGAGCAACTTTGGAGTCATTGGCTTATCAAACTAAAGATCTTTTGAATGCGATGGAAATTGATGCTGGAGTTCCATTAACTAGGCTAAGAGTGGATGGAGGTGCTTGTGCAAACAATCTTTTGATGCAATTTCAATCAGATATTTTAAATACAAAAGTTGAACGTCCTTCGGTCATTGAAACAACGGCTTTAGGTGCTGCGTATTTAGCAGGACTTGCGGTTGGTTATTGGAAAATGGAGGAGATCAGCCAGAACTGGCAAATTGATAAAACCTTTGAGCCAGAGATGGAAACGGAGGAGCGAGCGAAGCTTTACAAAGGATGGCAGAAAGCGATTGAGCGAACCAAGGGTTGGGAGGATGCGGAGTAGACTTTTACTAAGTTAGCAATGGAAGTAAAGTACAAATCAAATTTCTCCTTTTCGTCCACTGCTAACTTGAAAATTTACAAGATAAAATAAATGTTAAGATTCATAATAAAACGACTGTTTCAAGGAGTCGCTGTGCTTTTTCTTGTCGTCGTGATTATTTCCTCGATAATTTATCTGGCACCAGTTGAACCGGAGCGATTGACCTTTGGTCAACGTTATGATGAGTCAACTTTGGAAATCAAAAAGAAAGAGCTAGGATTAGATCGATCTTTGTTTATTCAATTAATGTTTTACCTTCGAGATGTTTCTCCGATCTCTGTTCATGAATCATCAGCAGCAAGTCAAGCAAGGTATAAATATTTAAAAATTATTCCTTTAGGTTCAAAAGCATTGGTCATTAAAAAACCTTACCTCAGAGAATCTTTCCAATCAGGTAGATCCGTTTCAGCAATGATTTTAGAAAAGCTTCCTCAGACTGCAATTCTTGCTTTAGTAGCGATATTGCTCGGTCTTTTTATTGGTGTAATTTTAGGAATAGTCTCCGCTTTAAATCATAATAATTGGTTTGATAACTCAGCAGTTTTTACATCGGTGATTGGAATTTCTATTCCTTCTTATGTATCGGCAATGATATTGGCTTTGATCTTTGCTTATTATTTTAAATGGTTTGAAGTGAGTGGAAGTTTGTATGGACTGGATGACTTCGGAGATAAAAAGATATTTTGGAAAAACCTCGTTTTGCCAGCCTTGGCCTTGGGGATTCGCCCTATTGCAATTATTACTCAATTGACTCGATCTGCTATGCTAGATGTCTTGGGGCAAGATTATATTCGAACAGCAAAAGCGAAAGGTTTGTCTTATTATAAAGTACTTTTCAAACATGCTTTGCGGAATGCTTTGAACCCGGTATTGACTGCAGCTTCCGGATGGTTCGCTGCTTTATTGGCTGGAGCTTTTTTTGTAGAAAATGTGTTCGATTATAATGGTTTAGGTCAATTAACCGTTGATGCTTTGTTGTCTTATGATATTCCATTAGTCTTAGGGGCAGTATTGTTGACAGCTTGTATCTTTGTAGTGTTGAATATTCTGGTGGATATTTTATATGCGGTTTTGGATCCGAGAATTAGGGTAGGGTAGTAGAGTTAATGATTGGATTTAAGTTTTTTTTTATGAAAATAGTAAATGTATTTCTTCTATTTGTTTTTGCAAGTATTCCTAATATTTTGAATGCTCAAAAGCTTAGCCTTTCTTATAATGTTGATATTGGATACGCTCATTATGTTGAAAATATTTATCGATCAGATACTAAACGATTGTTAGAACGCCCTTCATTTAGTATGGGAAGCCGGGTGGAAATAAGTACAAAAAGTAACTTTTTCAAAGTTGAATCTGGAATCTTCTTTCAACAAATTCAAACAGGTGTAAATGGTCGGCAAGGACTGTATCACTTTACAGATTCAGGGCAACTGGTCTATGGTTTTTTAAAGAATAAATTTATTGAAAAAAGATATTATTGGGGAATCCCGATATCTCTTAATTTGAGTTTCGAAAAATCTAAATTTAAGTTTGGTTTACAACCGCTCTTTTTTATTAAATATATTTCTAAAAGTAGCTCTGAGTTTGTTGATATTCAAGGAAATAAATACGAATCTAAAGAGGTTTTATATTTTCCTGATTCTGAAAAACCACCATTAGGGATTGAATCTTTTATTGAGTTTACCCATGTAATAAAAAATAATACTTGGTTAAAAATAGCTTGGTATCAGACTAGAGGTGTTTTAGGAGGAATCAAAGATCCTCGTTTTCCAAAAAATAGATTCACGCTAGGAATTAATCAATTTGTAAACTAAAAAAAACTGCTCGTCATTACAACAAGCAGTTTTCAAAGGGATTAGTATGAAACAAAATCTATCTTGAATTTTTAGCTCTAAACAAATTCATAAGAGCTAAAAAATATTTTCTTTTTTCTTTAGAAACTGATACCAATTGATGCTATAAATCTTCCAGGAGTTTTATCAAAATTAAAATCCTGGTCAAAGAATGAGATGTGATCTCCAAATTTCTGGAAGCTTCCTTCATATTTTAAATCGATCATCACTTTCCATAAATCCAATCCTACACCTGCTTGATATCCCCAGGTCATTTCATCGAATTTTTGACCGTAACCATCTAAGTCAAATAACTCAGAACGACTATTCAAATGCACATGAGCAACTGGTCCACCTTGTAATCTTAAGATTCCATAATCGACTCCAAGCATAACTGGAAGATCTAACTTTTGGAAAGTTTCAGATTTGATGATGTCAATGGTATTGCCACCAGAAAAATCTCTAATGTTGTAATTAACGGTGTTAGAATTAAACAAAACTTCAGGTTGGAGATATATCTTGCCGACTTTAGCTTGCACAAAGAAACCCATGTGCATACCATAATTCGCATCGGTAACAGAAATAGTCAATGGGTCAGGATTATCATGTTGACTAACAACAATTTTTCCTGTGGCCACATCCATAGAACTGATTCCTCCTCTGATCCCCATTTTTACTTGGGCTTGTAAACTTTGAAATGCTAGAAAGCAAACTGCAAAAAACAAAAATGACTTTTTCATAACTCAAGGGTTTTAAATATTTTACAAATCGGGTTTGTTCGATTGAGAATGATAGGACTCTAAACTGAATATTTTTACTTCTTAGTATTTGTCCATCAAAAGTTTTTGTCAATCTTTCCTCTATGACTAATTAAGTCACTATGAACCACTATATCTTAACATCGTTTAACAGAATTTTAAGAAGAAGAGGCCAAATAAATGAAGAGAAGACATTTTTTAAATGAAGAAGAACAATATTTGATGAGAATTTTAAGATTTTCTGTTCGGTATTGGGTATTCGACTCAAGGTTTACTAACTTTTCGAAGTTTAGTAAAGCTAAGAACCTCCCATTTTCTTCTTATCTTTGCAGCTTAATTACTAAAGAAAACATCAATGATTAACGAATCTATGTTTGTGGGGAGTTTTCCAAGCATCAGCAAATGTCCAAAAGACAATAAGCCGGAATATGCTTTTATTGGTAGATCCAATGTTGGAAAGTCCTCCTTGATTAATATGCTGTGTAGTCGTAAAGGCTTGGCGAAGGTTTCAAACAGACCGGGGAAGACACAGACTTTGAATTTTTATTTGATTGAAAAAAGCTGGTACATCGTGGATTTGCCGGGTTATGGATATGCAAAGATCTCCAAGAAAAAGCGATTTGAATGGGAAAAGATGATCGAAGGCTATATGCTAAAAAGAGAAACTTTGGGTTGCGCTTTTGTATTGATAGATTTAAATGTTCCACCTCAAGAAATTGATTTGGAGTTTATGAATTGGATGGGGAAAATGCAAATTCCATTTGTGATTGTTTTTACAAAAACAGATAAGATGGGATTGAATAAAAGGAATGTGAACATCAAGAAATTTCAGGATGAGATGCATAAATACTGGAATGATCTTCCTCAGCAATTTGTAACATCAGCTGAGAAGGCAGATGGAAGAGACGAAGTTTTGGAGTTTATCCAAAGTTTAAATGAACAATTTCATAGTGTAACCACGACTTGATCAGATGGCGAAAAAGTATACTCCAGTAATAGAGAATATTGAAGATTGGCCGATATTCAAGTTGAGTGAAGATCGGGAAGCTTTTATTAAGGAAATCAATGAATACACTTTGCAAAGGATTTTAAAACGGAGTCCTCAAGAGGTAAGTGATTTATTGGCTAAGACGATTTATCTGGAGCGAATTCGGATAAAAGAGGAACCCTGGAAAGTTGATCCTCCAAATGAAAGTCAATTTTGGAATAAGATTAGAAAGCGATTGGTTCGTCAATCTCTAGATAAAGAAGCAGAAGAAGCGAAAGCATCCAACGAAGAAATTTTAAAGAAAATCATTTCTGCTTATTCACAAGAAATTGTTGGAACTTTTAAAATTAAAACTTTTCGATTCGCTCGGAAATTTTTATATGCATTTTTCAATCGACTTTTAAATACGGCCGCCCAGCGTAATTTCAAAAGGATATGGGGAGGGAAACACGAATTGGCTGATCGCTTAAAAGTCATGGGGGAAACTGATGCGATTCGTTCTTTGATGAAAAAAGGAACCGTCGTTGTAGTGCCTACTCATTTTAGTAATCTCGATAGCATTCTCATTGGTTATGCAATGGATTCAATTTTAGGATTACCTTCCTTTTCATATGGTGCGGGATTGAATCTTTATAATACAGGATATACCGCGTACTTTATGAATAGACTCGGAGCTTATCGGGTTGATCGTCGTAAGAAAAATCCAATCTATTTGGAGACTTTAAAAGCCATGTCTACACTTTCAATTAAACGAGGTGCAAATTCTTTGTTTTTTCCTGGTGGGACTCGTTCTAGGTCTGGTGCAATGGAAACCAAATTGAAAATGGGACTGATCGGGACTGCAATTGAAGCGCAACGAATGATTTGTGAGGAAGATAAAAAAGAGAAAGTTTTTATTGTTCCGCTGGTACTTGGGTATCATGTCGTTTTGGAAGCTAAATATTTGATAGAACAACATCTTAAAAAAACGGGGAAAGAACATTTTCTTCAAATAAAAGATGCTTCATATAGTCGTAGAAAAATTTTCCGTTTCCTATGGAAGTTATTTTCACAATCTTCAGACATCACTTTATCTTTTGGGAAACCAATGGACGTGATTGGGAATTTTGTTGACAATGATGGAAAGAGTTTTGATAAGCGAGGAAATGAATTGGATATAAAAGATTATTTTAAAACGAATGGAGAAGTCAAACCGAACCTCCAACGAGAAAATGAATACACTCGAATCGTTGCAGATATTATTGGCGATCGTTTTCATAAAGACAATATAGTATTGAGCAGTCATTTGATAGCCTTTGCAGTTTTTAATATTTTGTTGAACCAAAATTCGGATTTAGACCTTTATGGTGTTTTAAGATTGCCTTGCGAAGATTATATTTTTGAAATAGATCATGTTTGTAAAGTAGTAGAAGCTTTGAAAGATAAGTTGGTGAAGATGGAAGCAGCCAAAGAAATTCAGTTGTCAGAAACGATACAATTAGATACGGTAAGTTTGATCAAACATGGGGTTAAGAATGTTGGAAATTTCCATGCACTTAATCCTTTGCGTTATAATAAGACAGGTGATTTGATTAGTGAAGATTTTAATACCCTTTACTTTTATCATAATCGATTGGTCAATTACAACTTACATAAAGTCATTGCAAAGATTTGAGTTTTGTCATTTGTGAGTTAGGACGAGCATAATGGCTAAATGTCAAACTAAAATTGCTTGTATAATAATTTCGTTCCGAAGAAATTTCATAAGTAATTGACTAAAAGCCTCCCCGTCCTTCGGCGGGGGAATTATGTTGAAATATCTGAGTGAACTTAAAAGAATTTATTATACCAATTTTTTTGGCTTACTACTTAAAGTACCTCAGTAAAAAAAATATATAGACAAAAATGTTAAAGCGATTTTTCCTTTCAGAACGAAATATGTTGACGGCAATTCTTTTGAATTCCATCATTATTTTTCTACTCTATTTTCCTCAGATTGAAGAAAGCGAACATGGCCTATATGTTATTTTTGAAAATATTGATCATCTCTTTGTTGTGTTTTTTTTAATAGAAGCGATTATCAAACTAAAAGCTCTAGGTACAAAACAATACTTTGCGAGTCGCTGGAATGTGTTTGATTTTGTTATTGTATTGCTTAGTATTCCAAGTCTTTTAACCTTTGTTCCATTCTTTGTTAATCACAATTTTTCATTCCTGAAAGTTCTCCGTTTATTCCGGATGATTCGATTGATTAAGGTGATGAGTTTTATTCCGAGGATGGAAAGTATCATGGCCGGATTAGGGAGAGCGATCAAAGCATCGGTCTTTGTAATCATAGCTTTAGTCTTTTTAAATTTTATTATCGCCTTATTTACCTGCCATTTTTATGGAGACATTTTACCGGATTATTTTGGTGATCCTCTGATTTCCAGTTATTATATTTTTCAAATGTTTACGGTAGAAGGGTGGAATGAAATCCCTGCATTGGTTGCTGAAGCAGCTAATGAACAAGGGATAGAAGATATGAATATGGCATTGTTTGCCGGAGCTACCCGGTTTTACTTTATTCTCGTAGTTTTGATTGGAGGTATTTTTGGGATGTCTCTTGCTAATGCAATTTTTGTAGATGAAATGACGATGGATAACAATAAAGAATTAGAAGATAAGATAGATCTTTTGATCAGAAAAATTGATTCAATTGAAGAAAAAGTTAGTAAGTAAAAGTCGATTACCTTCTTGAAAGTATTCCAAATCAGAAGCGCTATACTTTTTTTGCACAGCTTAATTCTAAAAAAGTATATTTACAGTCTAAGAAATAATCACAGAAAATAATTACTTTGAATTTTATCATATACGATCTAGAAGCGACTTGTTGGGAATATAAAAATCCAGGATTGATATCAGAAACCATCGAAATTGGTGCTTTGAAAGTAGATCGATATGGGGATATCCTTGGATCTTATAATCGTTTTGTCAAACCTACCATCAACCCATTCCTTTCTCCTTTTTGCAAAAGATTGACTAGTATCCAACAAGAAGATGTAGATAATTCAGGAACATTTCCAAGAGTTATTGAAGAATTCAAAGACTGGGTAGGGATTCATGATGAAGAGTATATCCTATGTGCTTGGGGGAGTTTTGATAAAAAAATGTTCATTGCTGATTGTCAATATCATGGATTAGAAGACGATTGGGTTGATCCTTATATGAATATAAAGGCACAATACCAGACTATGAAAAAACTAAATCGTCCTTGTGGTTTGAAAAATGCCATCAAGCGAGAGGGAATGGAATTTACCGGTATTCATCATCGGGGGATTTCAGATGCGGAGAACTTAACTAAAATATTTACTAAATACCTGGACGTATGGCAATATTAGCACGTTTATTACGTATTCATGGTGACTCGTCGAAAAAAACGAGTCGATAAGCTTTTAAAAGAACATCTTTAATCTTATAAATTAATTACTTAATTCGAAAATCTTATTTATGAAATCTATTTTCAAAATTGCATTAATCGCTTCTCTATTTGTTATTGGACTTCCAAGCATCCAGGCTCAAAAGACATTGGAAGAAGGTCATATTGAATATGAAGTAACAAACATTGATTCTGAAAGCATGGAAGCTCAAATGATGATGGGGACAATGATTAATATTTATTTTAGTAAAGACAATTCTAGATTTAGTCTTCAGGCAATGGGTGGCATGATGGCAGTGGATATGATAACTGCAAAAGCATCAAAAACCACAACTTTATTGATGAATATGATGGGAAGAAAAATTCAAGTGGAGCAACCTGAAGAGGAGAAAACAGCTGAAGCCAATACCCCTACTTTTGATATCAAATACGATAAGTCTGATACCAAAGAGATTGCAGGCGAAAAATGTATAAAGGCAACGATTACTGAAAAAGGATCTAATGAATCCGTTATTGCTTATATCACTAAAAAGATGAAGTTTAAATTACCCCTTATTGAGAAAATGTTTCCAGGACTAGAAGGTGTTCCGATGGAAGTTACAATAAAGGCACAAGGTATGTCAGCAACAATCACTGCTCAAAATGTCAAGAAATCGGTGGATGCTTCTGATTTTGATGTTCCTGAAGGTTATGAAAAAATGACTCCTGAAGAATTTCAAAAAGCGATGGAAGGAATGGGCGGTTTAGGATTTTAAATTTTAGAAAGAGCCTTAATAAAAGAACTACCAATCTTGTAAATATAAAATGAAAAAGCCGAGATAGATTCATTCTATTTCGGCTTTTATATTTTGCATTAGACTTTATTTTAGAAATAAAACTCAGTGTCCTCTTGTTTTCTCCGTGAACTCTTTATCCAAATTATCAACGATAAAAATACAAAGGAAATACCTCTCCAGCTTCAAAGACATCCTTACCTCGTGGTATCCGAATAAAAGCATCAGCATCCACCAAATTCGCCAAATCACCAGAGCCATGACCTTCAACTGGAGTAGCTAATATTTGTCCATTTTCATTATAAGAAATTTTCACCTGAGCGAAATAGGTCAAATCCGGTTTGAAATTAATCGTTTTTTGTAAAATGCCTGATGGTCGTTGCGGAGCTGCAAGACCGATAGATTGGATCAGCCAATTGGTGAAATATATCTGAGTACACATAAAAGAAGAAACCGGATTTCCTGGCAAAGCGAATATCAAAGTACCTGAGGTAGCTTGTCCAAACCAAAAAGGTTTTCCAGGTCGTTGTTTTATCTTGTGAAAGAGTTTGGTAACGCCTAGGTTTTCTAATGCCTGAGGCAAGTAATCAAATTTCCCTTTCGAAACACCACCACTTAAAATAACTACTTCGTATTGTTCTAAAATCCCACGAAGCTTATCGGTTACTTCATCTAGGTCATCATTTAAATGTTGTGTATCTGCGGAGATTTTATACTTTTTCAAAGTAGCTAATAAGCGATGAACATTAGATCTTCGAATTTGATAGGGTAGCGGTTGTTGGTCAACTTCTACCAGTTCATCACCAGTACTGATGATGATACTTTTTGGAAGACGACTTACTTTTATTTGAGCTTTTCCAATTGTTGCCGCAACACCAATCTCCGCAGGAGATAATTGGATTCCACTTTTTACAACCAAAGAATCTTTAAGCCTATCTTCTCCTTTGTCGTGAACATTCTGGCCTCTTTTTACAGCGTCTAGAATAATCTTAGCTGCTCCATTTTCAATTTCTAAATCTTCATATCGAATCACTGCATCACATCCATTTGGTAAAATAGAACCGGTCATTACCTCTAGACAATTTGAGGATTTTTCCAAAGTCATAGGAGGTGAACCTGCTGCTGCGACACCTTCGATTTTAAAAATATGCTCAGGTTTGAAACTACTTGAAAGAATTGCGATTCCATCCATCGTCACTCGATCATAAGGAGGGAAATCACGATCTGCAAAAAAGTCCTCTCTCAACACTCTACCAATGGCATCATCAAGATTTACCGTTTGAATACCAAAATCTCTTATCGTTTTTTCTACTATTAGATTTGCTTCTTCTACACTTATCATTTTGAAAATTATGTGATTATATGGTTATGTAGTTATGTGGTCATGTAGTGATTTTACTATATGACCACATGACTACATAATCACATGTTTTTATTACTCGTTTATCGCCTCCTCAAAAGCTGAAATTCCACCAACAACCGGAATATTTATAACCGTTCCATCCAAGTCTACGGTAAGTTCAGTTCCTGGATCAGGCCAAATGGTGTAGTCCCGATCACTAGAAAATATCATTAATCCAATCTGTTGTCCAGCCGGAATGATTTGATCATCAGGTTGCAAAGTGAAATTAACATCGTAGAATTGACCAGGAACCAATGGCTCACTAGTTCTCAAAGATGTTGAGTTTTGCGGATCAGCCCAGCCTCTAGTGATGATGTTGTCTGTAATTTTAGCGGAGCGTCTTCGACCTTCTGTCCAAGGAAGTGAAACCAACCAAACGGTAAGATTAGCTGCAGGTTTACTACTTGCAAGTTTAACCTTGATGTTAGTCGTACCTGAAATATGAATTGGTTTTTTCAAAATTGGTGTTACAAACATTAATCGATGATCAGTGTATTCTGCTTTTGCAAGTGCAGTTCCTGAGAATGAAAAATTATCAACTAAGGTTTCTGTTCCTTGTTTCTTTTTCTCA
>CAKZTD010000315.1 GCA_937921595.1 uncultured Saprospiraceae bacterium | reverse complement strand
ACAGATTGTTCAAATGGAGTGACGATAGTACAAACCTGTGATGACGGAGATGTCAATACAATAAACGATGAACAAACAGTTTTGGATTGTGATAATACAATAGTCTGTTTACCATGGATGGGACCTCGAGTAGATTGCGGATCAGGAACAACTTCCGTAGTAGCCTGTGATGACGGCATCGCCTGTACCATAGACGATGTGCAAACGATCTTAGATTCCGACGGAACGATTTGCGTAGCTTGTATGGGAACACCAACAGATTGTTCAAATGGAGTGACGATAGTGCAAGGCTGTGATGACGGAGATATCAATACAATAAACGATGAACAAACCGTATTGGACTGCGATAATACAATCGTCTGTCTACCATGTATGGGAACTCCAGTAGATTGCGGATCAGGAACAACATCCGTAGTCGCCTGTGATGACGGCATTGCTTGTACCATAGATGATGTGCAAACGATCTTAGATTCCGACGGAACGATTCGCGAACCATGTATGGGAACAGCAATAGATTGCTCAAACAGTACAACGTCTCAAATTGCCTGTGATGATGGCGATGCCTGTACCTTGAATGATATGGAAACGATATTGGATTGTGATGGAAGTGTTTGTGTGCCTTGTCAAGGAGTGATTCCTTCCGATTGTTCATCAGGAGCGACTTCTACTGTTGCTTGTGACGATGGCAATCCGTGTACAATAAATGATGTCGAAGTTATTTTGGATTGTGATGGTTCTGTGTGTGAACCATGTATGGGAATAGAGAGTGATTGTTCAAATGGAATAACTTCAGAGGTGGCCTGCGATGATGGTGATCCGTGTACTGAAAATGATATGCAAACGATTTTAGACTGTAATGGAGAAGTTTGTGAACCATGTATGGGAGTCGTTGTGGATTGTAGTGATGGAAGTACTACAGAAATAGCCTGTGATGATGGAGACCCTTGTACTGAAAATGATGTAGAAATTGTATTGGATTGCAATGGCGAGATTTGTGAGCCTTGTATGGGGATGGCTATTTCAGATGTGGAAATGATGTTGGCGGATGACTTGTTTACTACTGATGCGAGTGAGTTGTTGGCAGCGAATGTTTTCTCCAATGATGAAATTGGAACTGCTGATATCTTAAGTGTAGAAATTATTAGTGAACCGATGATTGGAACGGTTGTGTTGAATGAGGATGGAAGTTTTGAGTATGAGGTTACTACACCAATAAGTGAGCTAGATAATTTTACGTATGAAGTTTGTGTAGCGGCTTGTCCTGATGTTTGTGCGGAAGCAGAAGTTGAAATAACGATTGTGTTAGATGAACTTTTCATACCAGATGCCTTTAGTCCAAATGAAGATGGTTTGAATGAGACGTGGATAATTCCGGGTCTGATTAAGTATCCTGAAAATAAAATGATTGTCGTGAATCGATGGGGAACAGTGGTGTTTGAAGAGAGTCCGTATCAAAACAGTTGGGACGGATCAGGAAAAGGAAATAATCCATTACCGGAAGGAACCTACTATTATTATCTGCAGTTAGATTCTGGAGATAAGGATATTTTAAGTGGTCCACTAACAATAATCAGATAAGCGAGTATAAAATTAAGTTTTATGAAAAATATTAAATTAATGTTTGAGTTGTTGTCCGTGTTATTGGTCTGGCTGTTTTGCAGTAGTCAACTTAACGCACAGCAGTTACCCTATTTTACTCAGAATCAGGAAAGTCAGAATCCGGCATTTATTTCTTCTGATTATTTTATAAATGACTTGAGTTCGAGTGCCTCTATTCGCTATCGAAGTCAATGGGTAAAATTAAAAGATGCGCCAAGAACCTTGACGGCCAACTATAATTATTTCAATGAAGATTATGGATTGATACTTGGCGGCAACCTAGTAAGTGATCAAACTGGGCCGACAGGATTTACAGGACTTTATGGTAGAGTAGGGTATGGGCTTGAGCTAGGAGATGATTGGTTGCTCACTATGGCTTTAAATGGAGGACTTGTCCAATACCGAGTAAAAGGAGATGAGCTCAATTTTTTGGAAGCAGGAGACATTGGGAATAGCAATGAAAGTAAGTTGTTTCCAGACTTTGGAGTAGGTGCGGTATTATACTATGATGATCGATACTATGCAGGTATCTCTGTACCACAAACCTTTGGATTAGCACTTGACTATCGAGACGATGATAATGATTTTTCGATAAAACGAGTACAGCATTATTACAGTATACTAGGAGCTAACTTCGAGATGCGAGATGACAGTTGGTTAGGGCTTTCTTCGGAAATGCGCTATGTTCAAAATGCCCCCTTCTATTTTAACGGACGAATAAAGTACGAATACCAAAGCATGTTTTGGGTAGCCTTTAGTATGGCAAATTCAAAAGAAATGAATGCGAATGTTGGTGTGATGATAGAATCCGGTTCAAATAGTAATTTGATAAGAATAGGATATTCGTATTCTAGTTTTCTAGAAAATTATGGTCCAGCTTTTGGCCCGAGCCATGAACTTGGGATTGTTTATTCTTGGTAGTGAAAGTAGATGAATGGTAGGCGATTATGGAGCCTTCTATTTTAAATAATAAAAAGACCTGTACTCGCTTGATTGCTTGTGCAGGTCTTTTTTTTGGATTTTATTGTGCAGTCCAAGAGCTAAATTGAGCGCACTATTTTAGTCGCGAATATAGACGTCAGGTAAAGTGAAAAAACGGCTAGACTCCCAGACTTTAGTTCGGCTAAAAAAAACAAAAGATCTGGTTGGAATCCAAAATTCCACAATCTTGAAGGCTATAAATTTATATCAAAACCCCATTAAGAATATCAGAAGAATTACGTAAGAAGAAAAAATTGCCATTGCAATTATCACTGAGATTTTAACAAAAAAACTCGGGTTTCCGAAGCCAGGTATACGATTCTCTTTTCATTGTAATTCTCCAAATTACAATAATACCATCCACTTAGGTATAACAAAATTAAAGATAGTAAAAGACTGACTATCAGTGATTTGTATCTAAATTTCTTTTCATAAAAATAGCATTAGGAAAATATTCTATGGTTTTAATGTGAAATCGCAAACCTATCTTCGCTATTATTTGTACTCACTCAAAATAAAAGTACACTTCTATGAAAAAAATCGAAGCAATCATTCGAGCTTCTAAATTCGACCAGGTCAAGGAAGCGCTAAGTATCCAAAATATCAACTTTTTCACCTTTTACGAGGTCAAAGGCTACGGCCATCAAAAAGGAGAATCAAGATCCTACCGTGGAGCAATTTATGATGTTGGTTATATCGCCCGAATCAAGTTAGAGATTATTGTTTCTGATGCTTTTATTGAAAAAGCATTGTCTACCATAGCGCTAGCCGCAAAGACAGGAGAAAAAGGAGACGGACTAATTCTGGTTTCTGATATTTCAGAAATATTAAACATTAGAACAGGCTTGACCAACGGAGATGCGATCAATAGCTAAACAAAAAACCAAAACTAAAAATGACTGAATTAACGCTTACACCAACCGAAATAATGGAGCAGGCCAATCGCGCGCTTGCAGCAGCGAATGAGGCTAAGTTTATGACCAATAATTTGTGGTTGTTGATTTCAACTGTGCTTGTCTTTGTAATGCATTTGGGTTTTGCGGCATTAGAGGCTGGTTTTGTTCAAAGAAAAAATGTTGTCAACATATTGTTTAAAAACTCCATGATCATCAGTATTGGCTTGTTGACGTATTATCTGATCGGCTTCAATCTGATGTATCCTGGATCGAACCCAGGAGGATTTTTTGCTTTTTCAGGGTTTGGACTCACACCTCCTGAAAATGGAATGACAGCTGCTTATGGAAATTATACCTACTGGTCTGACTTTATTTTTCAAGGAATGTTTGCGGCCACTTGTTGTACCATCGTTTCTGGAGCAGTGGCAGAACGTATTAAGCTATTTCCTTTTTTATTGTTTTGCATTTTCTTTGTTACCATAGCTTACCCTATTACGGGGTTTTGGAAATGGGGAGCAGGTTGGTTAGATGCTCGTGGCTTTTATGATTTTGCGGGCTCCACATTAGTACACTCAGTGGGAGGATGGGGAGCATTGGCGGGGATTATTTTATTAGGTCCCAGAAAAGGAAAATACACAGCTAAGGGAATCAAACCGATACCTGGGCATAGCATGCCTCTGGCAGCAGTAGGTGTATTTTTATTGTGGTTTGGCTGGTTTGGATTCAACGGAGGTTCTGTTTTATCTGCTGATCCTGCATCTGTTTCCAAAGTGTTTGTAACGACTTCTTTGGCTGCCGCTGCAGGAGGACTTGGAGCCTTTGTGACTTCTCTTGCCGTATTTAAATCTTATGATTTGTCGATGACATTAAATGGAATCCTCGGAGGTCTTGTTGGTATTACTGCAAGCGCAGATGGTGTGGCTGTTACCAGCGCTATTTTAATCGGATTTATTGCTGGAGTAATCATTCCATTGTCAGTAACATTTTTTGATAAAATAAAATTAGACGATCCAGTGGGAGCTACATCCGTTCATCTAGTTTGTGGGATTTGGGGAACGTTGGCAGTCGCTATTTTTGGAAACTACGGAGAAGGAGTCGGAACAATTGCAGATCAACTAGTAGGTATCCTTGCCATCGGAGCTTTCTCTTTTTCCTTTGCGTTTCTCTTCTTCTTGCTATTAAAAATCACCATTGGTATTCGAGTGTCTTCATTAGAAGAAACAATAGGATTAGATATAGCTGAGCATCATCAGTCAGCTTATTCGTGATGAAAACTATAAAGGACTGAGCAACAATTTTATTTAAGTTAATAAAATTAAAACAAAAGTGAATATGGAAAACGATAAAGGAGATCCTGCTCAACAGGAAAAAAACAAAGGTCTGTACACCCCACAATACGAAAGAGACTCCTGCGGAGTTGGACTACTAGCAGATCTAAGCAACAATCCAAGTTTTTACATCTTAGACACGGCACTGACCATGTTGGAGAATATGGAGCATCGGGGTGCCTGTGGTTATGAAGAAAACACCGGAGATGGAGCTGGTGTACTCACTCAAATTCCACATCGTTTTTTTTATTCTATTTTTTCAAAGTTAGATATTTCTTTACCAGCCAAAGGGAAGTATGGTGTAGGGATGTTCTTTTTTCCAAAAGATGAAACGGCTAAAAAGCATTGCTATAAGGTTATTCGTGAATTCTGTAGGGCATACGATTTTGAAATTATTTATAACAGAATTGTCCCCGTTGATAATTCAATGGTTGGGCAATCGGCATTAGATAGTGAACCGGATATAGAGCAAATATTTTTCAAAACAAGTGGTTTCAATAACAAAGATGTAGAGCGTAGATTTTACTTTTTACGTTCTTCCATCCTGAACAAAATCTATTTCTCTTTTCCTGATTTGGTTGATGATTTTTATATTGCTTCCTTATCTTCTAAAACGATTGTCTACAAGGGAATGCTTACTGCAAGTCAGCTTAGAACATATTATTTGGATTTACAAAATCCAAAATATGAATCAGCGGTTGCCATTGTACATAGCCGTTTTTCAACGAACACCAGTCCTAAATGGAAGTTGGCACAACCTTTCCGCTGTATTGCACACAATGGAGAAATCAATACGATTCAAAGTAACTTAAATTGGTGGAATGCTCGTGAAAAACACATGGAGCTTATCGCAAAAGATCAACCTTATCTTAGCAAAGCATTTCCGGTTTGTGATCAATTTATTTCCGACTCTGGAAATTTTGACAATGTTGTAGATTTCTTGTTAAGGGCTAGTCGATCTATTCCACATTCCATTATGATGATGATTCCAGAAGCCTGGCAGAATGACGAAAAAATGGAAGCTCACAAAAAGGCATTTTACCAATACCATGATGCATTGATGGAACCTTGGGATGGCCCAGCTTCTATTTGTTTTACAGACGGCTCATTGGTAGGTGCTACACTTGACCGAAATGGATTGAGACCTTCCCGTTATTGCTTGACGGATCAAAATACCTTAATTGTTGCTTCAGAAGCTGGTGCCTTACCCGTTGATCAAGCGAGTGTCATCCTAAAAGGTCGTTTACAACCCGGCAA
>CAKZTD010000314.1 GCA_937921595.1 uncultured Saprospiraceae bacterium | reverse complement strand
GATATTCCTGGCACTTACGAAGTAGAAGTAACGGATCAAAATGGTTGTTCTGGAATCGCATTTGTCGATGTAACAGAAAGCACTTCTTTAAGTCCAAACATTTCAGGTGAACCAGCAATTTGTTCTGGAGGTTCAACTACTTTGGATGCTGGTGCTGGTTTTGACTCTTACCTTTGGTCTGATGGATCAATGGGACAGGCCTTAGAAGTAAGTACTGCAAATGATTATAGTGTAACTGTTTCTGATGCCCAAGGTTGTACTGGAGAAACAACGGTTTCAATTATAGAAAATATTCCTCCAAGTGCAGAAATAATAACCGGTCCTGAATTATGTAATACTGCTGCTGGTGGTTCTATCACTAATCTTTTTGATCTAATTACTTCTGGAGATAATACTGGAACGTGGGAAGACACTGATAATTCAGGTGCACTCGGTTTGTTTGATAATTTAGATTTTAATGGAATCACTCCAGGTGATTATACTTTTACCTATACAACGAATAGTGCGATTTCTCCTTGTCAAGAAGTCTCCTACCCTGTTGTTGTTTCTATTCTGGATTGCGCTTGTCCCGGAGTATCTTTTACTCCTGCCGATCCTTTATGTAATAGCGATGGTAGTATCGATTTAAGTAGCTTATTGAATAGTTCTGAAATTGGTTCATGGGCTGTTGTTACAAACCCTCCGGGTACCAATCCTGCGATTTTAACTGGAGAGATTTTAGATGCAACAAATGCAGATGTTGGAGATTATGAATTAGAATTCACCATGATCAACATGCCACCTCCGGGTTGTCCTCAGAGTTTTTTTACAACGGTTACCGTGGATGATGAAGTCTTTGCAGGAACAGCAACTTCTCCAATAGAGTTTTGTAGTGATGAGCTTCAACAAGTATCTTTAAATGATCTTTTAGATGGCGAAGAAATGAACGGTATTTGGTCTGAAACTTCCGTTAACCCTTCTCAAGGAGGAGCTTTCGATCCAACGAATGGAGGTTTCAATATGACTGGTCAAGTAAGTGGAATTTATACTTTTGAATATAGTATTTCTTCGAATGGAGCATGTCCTGATGATAGTGAAACAGTCAGTGTCATTGTCAATGAATTACCTATTGCAATTGCGGGTAGTAGCATTGAATTAGATTGTACTAATCCTGTTTTAAATTTAAATGCAAT
Source organism: uncultured Saprospiraceae bacterium (assembly GCA_937921595.1). Taxonomy (GTDB): domain Bacteria; phylum Bacteroidota; class Bacteroidia; order Chitinophagales; family Saprospiraceae; genus JAHDHW01. The sequence goes on along the minus strand of CAKZTD010000314.1, from coordinate 12,156 downwards.
TGGATCTTCAACTGGCCCTGGCTTTGAAATTGAATGGACTGGAGGAGTGGTGATTGATGGTAATGAAAATTCGATTTCTCCAACTGTAGACCAAGCAGGTTTTTATACCTTAACAGTTACCAATACACAAACTGGATGCTCCGCTTCTGATGTTGTTGAAGTTACTGAAAGTGATGATGTTCCAAGTGCTTTTGCAGGTGACGATGATGAGCTGACTTGTAGCGAAGGTGAATTAATTTTACAAGCAAATGGAAGCATTGGTGCGGGTTTCGAAATTGAATGGACGGGGCCTTCTATCACTGCAGCCAATATGAATGAAATCAATCCAACGATTAGTTTAGCGGGAATCTATACGCTCGTTATTACCAATACCGATAATGGATGTATTTCTTCTATAGATACTGTTATTATTTCGAATAATAATCAGGCACCTAATCTCGATATTCAAACACCATTAAGTATTGATTGTAATAATTCAACCGTAGGAATCATTGGAGAATCTCCTAACCCGAATGTTAGTTTTGAATGGTTCTCTGCTGGTATTTCAATAGGAAATGAATCTTCCGTTGACGGCATTGATTCTCCTGGTTTCTATACCCTAGTGGTTACTGATAATCAAACAGGATGTTCAGGTTCTGAGACGATAGAAGTTTTAGAAAATCTCGATCCGCCACTAGCAGATGCTGGCCCACCTTCAACTATTGATTGCTATTCTCCTGAAGTTACTATAGACGGAAGTAATTCTCAAAATGGTTTAGATATCTTTTATAATTGGTCAGGCCCTGGGATTATAAGTCCTCCGGATGGAACAGGCATTGCAACGGTCAATTTACCAGGAAGTTATATCATTAGCATTACAGATTCCAACAATGGCTGTGTTAGTTTTGATACCGTAGTTATTGATGCAAACCTTGCGACACCAACTGCAATTATTTCACAACCAGAACAACTGGATTGTACCATTGATGAAGTTTCTTTAGATGGAACAGGTTCCTCTGCTGGTAATAATTTTACCTACTCTTGGTTGGATGAACAAGGAAATATTTTATCCTCTGGTATTAGTACAGATGTTCAATCAACTGGAAATTATTCATTAGCTGTTCAAGACATCAATAATGGATGTGTCGATACTGCAATTGTAGTCGTTAGCCAAAACATGGATGTTCCAAACTCTGCTATTTTTCAAATAAATGATCCGGATTGTTTCGGAGATACGGACGGAAGTATCAGTGTTGGAAATGTATCAGGAGGAGTTGCTCCGTATATTTATTCTATCAATGATGAAACCTTTTCAACGAGTGGTTTCTACACTGGTCTTGCTCCTGGAACTTATGATATTTCCTTACAAGATGCGAATGGATGTGAATGGGATACGACGATCAATATCATTCAACCAATCGACGCGAACATTGATCTGGGTGGTAATCTTGAATTAGTCCTTGGTGATAGTGCAATGGTTCAAGCAGAGATAAACATTCCTATTGAAAATATTGACACCATCATCTGGTCTCCTGCTTCACTAATTGAATGTGGTGATCCTGATTGCTTGGAAGTAGGCTTTAGTTCTTTCAATTCACAAAATGTTACGGCAACACTTATTGACATTAATGGATGTGTTGATGAAGATCAAATCATGGTCTTTATGAACAGAGACAAAAATGTTTTCATTCCAAATGCGTTTACACCAGATGGAAATGGACAGAACGATTTTCTTTATATTTTTGCTGATGAAGAACAAGTCGTCCAGGTCAAACAATTCATGATTTTCAATAGATGGGGAGAGCTAGTTTATGAAGGTTTTAATTTCCAACCGAATGATCCTGATAATGGATGGGATGGGAAGTTTAGAGATGAAATGATGAACCCAGGAGTTTTTGTTTATCTCGCAGAAATTGAATTTATTGATGGCGAAGTTATACTTTACAAAGGCGATATAACTCTTGTCAGATAGATAAAACAAACTTATACTTAAAAGCTTCAGTCTAGCATACAGCCAGACTGAAGCTTTTTTATTTAATCTAAAAACACATCAATCCCTCCACATTTAAGAAAACCTCACTTTTCATAGTTAAAATCATCATTTTTTAATACCTTTAACTACCCTCTAATGTGCGATTTTAAACTTTGAGCGGTGAAAAGGTCTGAATTATTTTCAAAAATAATTTTTTGGATTCATCTTATTCACCCTTTCTTGGTTATAAAAGCATCAATCAAAACAAAAACATCAACAAAATGCGTCTAATTCTACTCACATTACTTTGCCTAATTACCACTATTTCTTTTTCTCAAAACACTGATTGTGCCGAAGCTGAAATCATTTGTAATGATGACGATATCGTTTTCAATCCCAATGGTGCAGGTATCGATGATTTTGCAGATCCCGACAATGATCCGGGATGTATTGTCGCGAACGAATCTAACTCTGCCTGGTATTACTTCCAGATAGATCCTGCTGCTCCGGTTGGATTGCAATTAGGCTTTACTATTTCTCCAAATGGAGGACTAGGAGAAGATTATGATTGGGCATTATTTGGTCCTGATGTAAGTTGCGGAAACCTAGGTTCACCTCTTCGCTGTTCTTCTGCTTCTGCTGCCTGTGACTTTTGTCCTGACACAGGAGTTGGTATGGGAGCTACAGATCTAAGTGAAGGTCCTGGAGTTGGAGATGGCTTTACGGCTTTGGTTGATGTAGTCCCTGGACAAGGGTTTTATTTAATGATCGATAACTGGGCTGGTACGAATAATGGCTTCATGATGACCTGGACTGGAACAGCAGCCGAACATTTAGATTGTAATGCTCAACCTCCTTGTGCATTATTTGCTGATGCTGGAGCTGATATTACAGCTTGCGAAGATGGAAATTCATTTGTATTAAATGGAACTAGTGGTGGAAACGGTGGAGGAGAAAGTTATTCCTGGACTGGTACAAATGGAGGAACAGCATATCTTGACAATCCGAACAGTGCTAATCCAACGGTGACATTACCTCCTGGTTTCAATGGAACCATCACCTATACATTAAACGTAAACGAAAATCTTTGCGCTGATTCTGATGAAATGGTCGTTACAGTTAACCCTGCACCTTTGGTTACCTTAAATCCAGCAGGGCCAATTTGTCAAAATTCTGATGCCACGCTTTTAAGTGCTAATCCTCCAGGTGGTACCTGGACTGGAGCAACCAATGGTTGGTTTGATCCGTTGGTGGCTGGTCCTGGACCACATGTCGTAACTTATTCTTTTACTGATGCGAACAACTGTAGTGGTTCAGCTTCGATCACAATAAATGTAAATAGTAATCCAAGCGTTTCAATCAATCCAAGTCCAGCTGATTTTTGCACCAATGACGGTGGAATTATCCTTACAGCTAATGCAATCGGAGGAACACCAAATTATAATTATACCTGGGTTACTCCTAATGGATCAGCAACTGGACCAACTTATGTTGCAACGTCTGCCGGCAGTTATTTTGTAACTGCATCTGACGCAAACTCTTGTTTTGCAACCGATGAAATAACCGTTACAGAATTTCCTAATCCTATTGTTACGATTATCGATCCGGGTGAAATTTGCGAATCAGTTACTACCTATCAATTAATGGCAGCACCAAGTGGTGGTACCTGGACTGGAGGAACAGTAACTCCTTCTGGTGAAATATTTCCTTCAATCATTGGAGCCGGAACTTATAATGTAACTTATAATTATACTGATTTTAATAATTGTTCTGCTAGTACAAACATGGATATCATTGTAACGGCTCCTCCTTCTTCCGAGCCTTCTAATAATGGTCCTTATTGTGCAGGACAAGCAATTGAACTTCTTGGAAATACCAATGTATCTGGTCCTAATGTTAGTTTCATTTGGACGGGACCAAATGGCTATTCTTCGAGTGTTCAAAATCCAACAGATGCTACAGAAGCTGGTCCATATTTATTGCAAGTGATCGTGAATGGTTGTTTTTCTGAAGTTGGTTTAACTACCGTTACGCTAAGTGCAAGTCCGGAAGCAACAGCATCAAACTCGGGACCTTATTGTTCTGGAGAAAGTATACAACTAAATGGGGAGACGAGTAATACTGGAACAATATTTAGTTATTCTTGGACAGGACCAGGAGGCTATACTTCAACAGCCCAGAATCCAAGTGATGCGACCTTAGATGGAAATTATGAATTAGTCATTACCATCGATGGATGTCCATCTAGTCCTGCAATGACGATCGTCAATTTTAATGCTGCACCTGATGCCGCTGCAAATAATTCTGGTCCTTATTGCACTGGAGATAATATTGAACTCACGAGTTCAACAACTGCTACTGGAACTAATATTACTTATGCTTGGACAGGTCCTGGTGGTTATGCTTCGGCTGTTCAAAATCCGACAGATGCTACAGCCGTAGGCATGTATGCTGTCATCATAAATGTTGATGGATGTCTTTCTACTTCAACAGAAACAGAAGTCATCATCAATCCTTTACCAAGTCCAGAAATTACTGGCAATGCCTCATTCTGTGCTGGTAATTCTGTTACTTTAGATGCCGGAGTCTATGAAGAATATCTTTGGAATGATGGAACGATACTCCAAACTTTGGGCGTTGGAAGTAGTGGAACTTATATAGTCACGGTTACCGATGCTAATGGGTGTACAGGAGTAGATCAAATTACTGTAACTGAAAATCCAAATCCGGTTCCGACCATCACCGGAGAATCTGAATTTTGTGAAGGAACTAGTTCTGTTTGTGTGGCACCTCCAGGTTATGCAGCTTACCTTTGGAGTGACAACAGTACCGCTGATAGCATAGTGGTAACAACTGGGGGAATTTATAGTCTTACCGTAACCGACGCTAATGGTTGTACTGGAACCAATCAGGTTAATATTACCGTCTTTCCAAATCCAACTCCTACTATTTCTGGACAACAAAATATTTGCGAAGGAGAATCTACAACTTTAAGTACTGGCAGTTATAATTCTTATTCTTGGTCAGATGGTTCTAGTAATCAATCCATAGACGTTTCAAGTGCAGGAACCTATTCCGTGATTGTAACAGATGAAAATGGTTGTATTGGTTCAACATCTTTTACCGTGACAGAGGATCAAATTCCTGAGCCAACTATTTCAGGAGACGAATCTTTTTGTGAAGGATCTTCTAGTAGTTTAAATGCTGGAAATTATGATTCTTATGAATGGTCAGACGGAAGTATAAATCAAACCATTGAAGTAACAACATCAGGAACTTATAGTGTAACGGTATCTAATCCAAGTGGTTGTACTGGTGAGACTGAAATCAACATTACCGTTAATCCAAATCCAGCACCAAGTATTGCTGGTTCTACAAGTTTCTGTTCAGGTTCTTCTACAACTTTAGATGCAGGCTCTGGTTATTCAAATTATGAATGGTCAGATGGATCTAGTGATCAAACTTTGACTGTTTCAACAGCAGGTGACTATAGTGTAATCGTTACAGATCTAAATGGTTGTACTGGTGAGGTTTCTGTTCTTGTTACCGAAAGTAGTTCTTTGAATCCCGTTATTTCCGGAGCATTAGAATACTGTATTGGTAGCAATACTACGCTGGATGCAGGAGCTGGATTTAATAGCTATTTGTGGTCAGATGGAAGTCAAAACCAAACGCTTACTGTAAGTACAGAAGGAGATTTCACGGTTACAGTGACTGACGGAAGTGGTTGTTCTGGTGAGACGACTGTAAATATTATTGAAAATGAACTTCCTATTATAAATATATCTGGAAATGATCCGATATGTACAGGCGAACAAATCACCCTTGATGCAGGGGCTGGTTTCGACACTTATACTTGGTCAAATACTTCTTTAAATCAAACCATCAATGTAACTGATGGAGGTAATTATACGGTTGAAGTAAGTGATGCCAATGGTTGTACTAATGAAGCAACAATTGAGGTTATTGAAAACCCTAATCCTGTACCAATTATTACAGGAGATCAAAGTTTTTGTACAGGTGATATCGTTACCTTAGATGCAGGTATTTTTGATCAATATGAATGGTCAGATGGAACGAATGATTCAACCTTAGAAGTCACTACTGGTGATTCCTATTCTGTAGTGGTAACCGACGCAAATGGTTGTACTGGTGAAGATCAATTCGCCGTGACTGAAAACCAATTACCTACTCCAACTATCCTTGGTGATGCAGAATATTGTGCTGGTGAATCTACAACGATTAGTATAAGTCAAGATTTTGAAGCCTATGTTTGGTCAGATGGTTCCATTACTCAAGAAGTAAACATCAATGCTCCTGGAAATATTGATGTTGTTGTAACAGATATAAATGGCTGTGTTGGAACAAATAATCTTTTTATAATAGAAAATCCAAATCCGGAACCTATCATTTCTGGCTCCATGACTTTCTGTACGGGTAACTCAACTTTCCTAGATGCTGGAAATGGTTACACTCAATACATGTGGTCAAACGGAACCTTAAATCAAACTTTAGAAGTTTCAGTTGAAGGTCCTTACTCTGTCATTGTAACGGACGCGAATGGATGTACAGGTGAAGCCTTCATTGATGTTACTGAAAGTCAGTCTCTTGAGCCTGTTATATCTGGAGATTTAAGTTTATGTACAGGAGAAGTTTCTACACTAGATGCTGGTTCAGGCTTTGCAACTTACCTCTGGTCAACTGGCGCGATTACTCAATCCATCGAAGCTAGTTCTACTGATAATTATACGGTCACTGTTTCTGATACTCAAGGATGTACTGGAGAAGGAACAGTTACTTTAATTGTAAATCCAAGTCCTTCAGTTACAATTGTTGGAGAAGATAATTTCTGCTCTGGAGATCAAACTACATTAGATGCTGGAAATGGATACGATGCTTATTTATGGTCAGATGGTTCTATAACTCAGACCATTGATGTAACTATTGGAGGCAACTATACCGTAACCGTGACTAGTGCTGGAGATTGTACTGCGGAAACGAGTATTCTCGTTATTGAAAACCAAGCACCTACTCCAAGTATCTCGGGAGCAAATTCTTTTTGTACTGGAAACAGTGTAACCTTAGATGCAGGTGATGGATATACTTCCTATTTATGGTCCGATGGTTCTATTACTCAAACGGTAACTGTTTCTACTACAACCGATATTAGTGTGATGGTAACAGATGCTAATGGTTGTTCTGGATCAGATCAAATGAGTATTTCTGAAAACGCTTCTCTTACTCCAACGATTACAGGAATTGCAGAATTTTGTGAAGGTGGAAATTCCATTCTGGATGCAGGCTCTGGTTATACTCAATACGAATGGTCTACTGGTGAAATGACTCAAACCATTACCGTTGAAGACGGAAATACCTATACCGTTATTGTAACGGATGCAGATGGATGTAGTGGTTCTGACAATCTAATCGTTACTGAATTTCAAAATCCAATTCCGGTTATCGCAGGTTCTACCACTTTCTGTACAGGGAGTTCAACAACCTTAGATGCGGGTGCATTTGATTCCTATTTATGGTCTGACGGAAGTATCACTCAAACGATCACCGTCAACACTCCGGGTGAATATACTGTGGATGTAATTGATCAAAATAATTGTTCTGCTCAAGCTATCATTAATGTAACAGAAAGTACTTCACTCAATCCAGTTATTTCTGGTAATCTTTCTTTTTGTGAAAATGGAAATACCATTATCGATGCGGGTGCTGGCTTTGATTCTTATATGTGGTCAGATGGTTCTTCAGGACAAACACTTGAAGTTTCTGTAGCTGATGATTATACGGTAACTGTTTCTGATGGACAAGGATGTTCTGGTGAAACAACGGTTTCGATAACGGAAACATTACCGCCTTCTGCTACCCTACTTACGAATATTTCTACCTGTAATACTGCTGCTGGAGGTTCTGTTTTAAATCTATATGATTTAGTAACTGGAGGAGATATAAATGGTACCTGGACAGATGCCGATAATTCTGGCGCTGTTGGTCTTTTTGATAATTTAAATTTCAATAACATACCGGCAGGAGCTTACAACTTTATCTATACTACTAATAGTGCGACCTTCCCTTGTACGGAAGTAACTTATCCGGTAACCGTTACCGTAATCGATTGTAGTTGTCCAGACGTACAATTCTTTCAGGCCGATCCATTATGTAATGGTGGAGAAACTTTAGATTTATCAACAATAGAAAATACGACTGAAGCTGGAACCTGGACTATTACTCAAAGTCCTGCGGGATCAAATCCAGCGACTGTTACAGGAAATATTTTTGATGCAACAGATGGTGACATTGGATCATATACTTTAGAATTTCAATTGACAAATCCTCAACCGCAAGGATGTCCTGAAGAATATCTTTTAAATATCATTGTTGACCCAGCTCCTGTTTCAGGAGTACCATCAATGCCAACTGAGCTTTGTCAAAATGGAATGGATGTGGTAGATCTTTTTGGTTTAATCACAGGAGAAGATCCTAATGGAAGCTGGACAGAAACTTCAGTTACCCCTTCTCAATTCAATGCTTTTGATCCATTAGCAGCTACCTTTGCGGTTAACTTTCAAACGCCTGGAGATTATACGTTCCAATATACTGTAGCTTCAAGTGGTGCTTGCCCTGATGCAATTACGGAAGTAACAGTTACTCTAAATCCACTACCAGAGGCGGAGGTTGTTTCAACGATCGTAAATTTAGATTGTATCAATCAATCTGCTGTTATAAATGCGACAGGTTCGACTGGTCCAGAATTTGAAATTTCATGGATAGGCCCAGGTGTTGTAATCGATGGAAATGAAAACACTTTCACCCCTACGGTAAATCAGTCAGGTATTTATACAATGACGATTACAAATACGAATACGGGTTGTTTACTTTCTGATTGGATTCAGGTTAATGATAATTCAAACTCACCAACTGTTTTAGTAGGTGCTGATCAAACGATCAATTGCTTAATTGATAATGCTGATCTGCAAGTTGCTGGAGACATCAATCTGCCTTTCCAAATATTATGGGAGGGTCCGGGTATTGATGCTTCAAATGAAAATAGTCCAACACCAAATGTAAATCTTCCGGGGATTTATACCATCACTATTTCTAATCCAGATAATGGTTGTTCCTCTTCAGATATCATCGAAGTATTTGAAGATATCGATCCGCCAGTAATCGTAATCCAATCTAATTTAGAAGAGATTGATTGTATCACGCCATTATCAGATTTAATTTCTGAGTCCCCTACCCCAGGAGTTTCTTTTGAATGGTTTGATGATCAAAATAATTCTATTGGAACAACCGCTGAAATCAACGGAATCAGTCAAGGAGGAATTTATACCATCATTGTTACAGCGGATAATGGTTGTACAGCAATGGACCAAATTGAGATCATTAATAATATTGAATATCCTGCTTCACTTGCTGGTAATCCTTCTACTATTGATTGTATTAATACAGAAGCTGTTCTGGATGGAAGTGCTTCTTCGAATGGAGCAAATATCTCTTATGTATGGACGGGGCCTGGTATTTCAGGTGCAATAGATGAAGCAGTGACAAATGCGAATTTACCGGGAACGTATACCATTACCGTGATCAACACGGACAATGGATGTACCAGTGTCGATGATGTACTTATTGATCAAAATATAGATCAACCAACAGTCATCCTTAATCAACCGGAGGAATTGGATTGTACTATTGAAACGGTAAGTTTAGATGGTGATGGTTCTTCTGTTGGCACTAACTTTACTTATGCTTGGCTTGATCCAAATGGTGATATTATTTCGACAACTTTAGAAACAGAAGTTCAGGATCCTGGATTGTATACCTTAGCCATTTTGAATACAGAAAATGGTTGTGCTAATTCAAGTTCAGTCTTGGTGAGTCAAAATGCAGAGACGCCTTCTTCAGCAATTATTGAAACAATAGATCCGGATTGTTTTGGAGAGATCAATGGATTTGCGTCGATTGTTGATGTAACAGGTGGTACTGCTCCATATGTTTATTCTATCAATGGATCAGACCTTTCTACCAATCCGATTATTGGAAATTTGCCTCCAGGAACTTACAATGTATTGATTCAGGATGCTTTGGGATGTGAACTAGAACAAAGTATTACCATCAACCCTGGAAGTGATGTCACGCTGGATTTAGGAGGAGATCAATCCTTGGAATTAGGCGATTCAGTAATGGTTGAAGCTTTGATAAATATTCCAATAAGTATGCTTGATACGATAATTTGGGATGGTCCAACAGGCCTTAATTGTGGCGATCCGGATTGTTTAGAAATTGGAGTAAGTACTTTTAGTACGATCCAAATTGCTGCAACAGTTATTGACACCAATGGTTGTACAGATTATGAGTTGATTACAATCAATATGAGAAAAAGTAGAGATGTTTTTATTCCAAATATTTTCTCTCCTGATGGTGACGGTTTCAATGATATTTTTGTAATAAATGCAAACGAAAGTCAGATTCAAAATATTCCTAATTTTAGAATTTTCAATCGATGGGGTGAAGTAATTCACGAAGGTTTCAATATCCAACCAAACAATTCTAGCTTTGGCTGGGATGGAAGTTTCAAAGGTGAGATCATGAATCCGGGAGTCTTTATCTATATGGTTGAAATTGAATTCATTGACGGAAGAACGCAATTATATAAAGGCGATATCACTTTGTTGAAATAAACAAAGCTAAAAAATTCCAAGCCTCTGTGAAACTCTGCGGCCTCTGTGGTTATTAAAAAACACCACAAAGGCCACAGCATTTCACAAAATCTACAAAAATCTCTCTTCTAAAAAACCTCCAATCTGTTCGCTATTCTACAATCCCTTTAAAAGAGTTAACAAAAACTCATAATCTTCAAAATATTCCTTAATTTCATTGCTGTACAATATAGTTCGATTTAGATAATCGTCAGGATTAAACCGAGGCTAACTCAACAAAAACCAGTAATGAATAAATACTTACCCCTCTTTCTTACTATATGCTGTTTGATATTCGGAACTTCAATAAAAGCTCAAGTAGTCATCAACGAATTTTCAGCAGCCAATCAAGACCAATACTTTGACAACTATGGTGGAGATAGTGATTGGATAGAATTGTATAATAGTGGTGCTACTGCTGTTGATCTGACAGGTTATTATCTCAGTGATAAAATTGACAATCCGACAAAATTTCAAATCCCCGCAGGCGTCAGCTTAAACCCCGGTGATCATATTTTAATTTGGGCATCAGGAAGAGACGAATATCTGGGAGGTGTTTTACATACCAATTTTAAAATCACTCAAACAAAAAATAGTGAGTCTGTCGTTCTAACTGGACCGTTGGGAACCATCATAGATTTTCATCTTTTGGAGGTGGCCAATAAAAATGGACATAGCTGGGCAAGAACAAGTGATGGTGGATCAGTTTGGGGAGTTGCCTATAATCCAAGCCCTGACAATCCCAATACCAACGTCAATGATCCTTATGTCGATCGACCACAAATTTCTCCGGCTGCCGGATTTTATGGCGCAGGTCTTCCGATCAGCATAACGGTCGATGATCCGGCTGCAAGTATTTTCTATACCACCAATGGTCAGACACCTGATCAAAACTCAAACTTATATACTGGCCCTTTTAACCTCAATAACACCGCTGTTGTTAAAGCCATTGCCATCATTGTAGGTGACCCCGATGCCAGTCCAAGCTTTGTAGATTTCAATAGTTATTTTATAAACGACAATCATACCTTACCTGTGGTTTCTGTAACTGGAGATCAACTCATGCCTCTGATGAATGGTACTTATAGTTCTCCTACTGGCACCTTTGAATTATTTGAAGATAATGGAGAACGAGTTTCAGATGCTACTGGAGAATTTAATAAACATGGAAATGATTCCTGGGCTTACAATCAAAGAGGAATTGACTATATCACTAGAGATGAATTTGGAGATGATCACGCCGTGAAACATGCGGTTTTTGATCCTGAATTATCAGACCGAGATGAATTTCAAAGATTAATTTTAAAAGCAGCTGCCAATGACAATTATCCTTTTGCAGATGGAGCGCATATTAGAGATTCTTATGTGCACACGCTTTCGCAATTAGCAGGTCTAGAGATGGATGAGCGAACCAGTGAGAATTGTATCCTTTATGTCAATGGAGAATACTGGGGTGTTTATGACCTTAGAGAAAAAGTCGACGACCATGATTATACC
>CAKZTD010000313.1 GCA_937921595.1 uncultured Saprospiraceae bacterium | reverse complement strand
TTAAAAGACATACCTCCACCTGGAGCTCCAGAATTTGCTCTGATTTCTGCTCCTTTAAATTTTCCATAAAGAGCACCGTCTAAAGTAGATTGAGGAGTAATTCCTGTCAATTCCGCAGCATCGATTCTAGCGACAGAGTTTGCTAGATTTTTTCTTTTTACTGTAGTTGCTAACCCAGTTACAACGATCTCGTCTAACTGATTCACATCGTCTAGCAGGACAATTGTTAGATCTGAAATACCGTCCTTAAGACTTACTATTTTTGAACTATATCCAGTGTAGGATATTTCCAATTCTGAATCGGTACTTGGAGCAATCAGGGAGAAATTCCCATCAATGTCTGTAACCGCTCCTCGAGCTGTTCCTCTAACAAGAACAGAAGCTCCAATTAGCGTTTCGTTTTCGGAATCCGTAATGGTTCCTGTAACTGTAACCTGAGCGAGCAGGCTACTCATCGTAAGTATTGACAGTAATAATGTCAACCTCACCTTTTGATAAATTTGTTTCATAAACAGAAATTTGGTTAATAATTAAATATAGGTTTAGAATAAAATATTTTGAAGATAACTCGAAAAGTGAGCTACTAATATTTTAAAAGTTATCGTTGTCTACATCTTTTATAAATTTGATGAGACCGCTGAAAAAGTTTTTTTGATCATCGAATTGACTTAAGTGACTACCATTGGGACAATGAAGGTATCGTCCATTTTTTACCGTTGTTGAAATCCATTCCATTTGCTTTGGATCCATGGTATCGTATTCTGCACCGATGGAAAGTGTAGGTACTTTTATCTTGTGGAGTTGATCTTTGACATCCCAATTTTTTAAAGTCGCATCACCTTTTACACCAAATTCACTAGGGCCTTGCATGGTGACGTACACATCAGGATTAAGGTGTTTAAATCCTCGGTTGATAGGATCTGGCCATTCGGCTTGAGGCATTCTGATAATATGCCGGGTGTAATAATGTTGAGTGACTAATTCCAAATATCGCTCATTACCATAGTCTTCTTTATTTTCATAAAACATGATTTCTTTTAAAACATCTGGCGGTAATTTAGGAGCTAAAACATTGTCGGAATAAGCCATGTAATCTGGAATGGAAGGTACCATGTTTGAAATGACAAGACCTTTTAAATTATCTTGATATTTGAGTGCATATTCCATGGCAAGAATTCCGCCCCAAGATTGTCCAAAGAGGTAAAAATTATCCTTGTTTAAACCAAGCGCTTTTCTAACTTGCTCGACTTCTTCTACAAAACGCGGTAAATCCCAAAGGCTTAAGTCCTTAGGTTGGTCACTATAATAAGACCCGAGTTGATCGTAATAATAATATTCAATATTTTCCTGAGGAAAGTAACCATCGAAACACTCATAGATTTCATGGGTCATACCTGGACCTCCATGTAGCAACAAAACCTTCATAGTCGGATTGTTTCCAACTCGTTTGGTCCATACTTTAAAATCACCTTTAGGAGTATTGATGTCAACCATTTTGATGCCTCCCATAAATTGATCGTCTCTAGAAGCGTTGTCCAAATAAGTATCAGAAAGAGATGGGGTAGTGGCGGTAGTAGTGGTAGGAGTAGTAGGGTTGCACGAGAGTAATAAACACAAAAGAGATATCGAGTAAAGTATGGTTTTCATTCGTAGGTTATTTTGGTTTAAATAAGACTCAAAAAGACAATCATCTTCTATATGTAATAGAAGAAACACTCAAATAACTGTATTTGATTTTTGAATTTTATTCTCTGTAAGGTGAGTTATTTAAATCTGAAGTAGTCCGTTTACCTTCAAATTCTGAGGAAAGATATAAAACTTTTTACTAATTTAAATAAGAATTATAAGTTTTTGTCATGTTAGGTTCTAGCAAGGACTAAAATCGTGTTTTTCCTACTGAAATGGGCATAAAAAAAGCCCAGAGATAAATCTCTGAGCTTTTAAAAAACTATAATTATTAAGATCTTAATCAAATAGATTTTCGTAATTGTCGTCACCACCTGTATTTCCTCTGGTCTCAGGTTTTGCTGTTGGTGTATTTAAGTCCAAGGTACCAGCTTCATCACCCAAAAGCAACAATGTACTTTCCTTCTCGAATTTTTCTAACATTTTTAAACCTTCTTCTTCAAACACTCCGTTCTGTAAATCTACAGAATCCATAAAACTAGAAGACATATCCATGAAACGTTCCATCTCTCCAACTTTACTTGAAACATCATCTGCGATTGCTTCTAATGCCATATCAAACATTGCTCTTTGATCCGGATTTCCAGAAATTACACTCATCGCAGAAGTCATGGCAGAGTGAGAAGCACGAATCGCTTTACGTTCTTGCTCTTTAAGTTTTACCTGATCTTTGGTATCTTCCAAAAGGATCTCAGAGTTTTGATACATCCGAGAAAGGATTTTGTGCATCACATCCATCTTAGAGTGAAGGCTTTGATATTTTGCATTACTATCTCGAAGTCTTGCCGCTTTTCGAGTAGATAACATGACTTGCTTATCATTGCCTTTTTGCTTGGCCATAGAAGCAAGCTTCATATTGTTACTGATTTCACCTTCATTCTCCGTCATGATGGTTTTAAGCTTTCGCATTTGTCCACGGATCGCTCCGATCTGCGTACTCATCTTCCGAAGATTATCAGTCAAATCATCTGTATAATTTTTAAGGATACCGATAGGATCGATGGTCACAAACATTCCTGTGATCGCTCGCATAACGGACTTGTATCCATACCAGACGAGGTTTCGCATTTTAGGATCAAGAACCATATAAATGATCGCACCTAAGGCTAATAAAAGTAGTGATAGTTGAAGGATACTTGCAGTCATTGCAATCAAAGTAGGCATCAATAAAAAGAGCCCATACCCAAGCCCAGCTGCGATAGCTACTGCAAAAATAGTCCCAGTGGTTCCTTCTGGACGTTTCCAAAAACCCTTCTTTTTAAATTGATCTGTATCGATAGGCGTTAGTTCAGACATATTATTTGTTATTTAGAAATTTTGTTATTGTAAATATAAACTTACTCAAAATTGATTGTAAAATCAAAAATGCAGTTTGTGTTTTTGATTAAAGGTATTTTTGAATATTATCAATATCCTTTTCTATTTGATTTAAAATACTTTGATGTGTACGTTCAAAGCTTACTTGAGTCGAATTGATCTTTTCTTTTGCCTCATTGATTTGGGCATCAGCTCCATCAATAGTACCTTGAAATTTTGCAATCTGCTCTTTAAGCTGAGCTATTTTTTCTTCGTGTTTCTTGATTTGCTCTTTAAGCTTTTCGACCTCTTTCTGTTTTCCTGCTACACGTTGCTCCATTTGTTTTTGAAGGGCAACATCAAACTGTGATCGTTCATCATTAAGTACTTTTTTATAATGTTCAGCTGTTTCCAGTAATTTCATTTTTGTCAAACCTACAGTTGCTGCAGTAGCGTAAGCAGATTTAAAAGAAGTGGCTTCGTCCATGTTCATGGCTGCAAGCGCTCCAAGGCTTTGCTTGAATTCGATGTAATCAAAACCAGGAAGATTACTTTTTTCCAAAGCATTGGTTAAAAATTCTACGCTCTTCTGATCTAGTCCGTGATCTTTTCCAAATAGTGTTTTTAGGTCTTTTTGCATTTCTCGATTCGTTGTTTTTCACTCCTATTGATGCTCAGCATCAAGCTGGGCCAATACTCGAAAGGACAAAAAAGTCTGCGAGTGAAAGGTTTAATTATTATTGTTTATAAAAGTATCTTTTCTGTATTCAGGAGGTCATTCATTCATTCGCTCATTCATAAATTAACTTTAAAACTTATAACTCACAATACCGCATTGCTCATTTTGCTCAATTTTTGCGAATTTAATACTTTTTGCCGCATCAAGGGCTACTTTTTTTAAATATGAATTAAAAGTGGTAGAACCTCTTTGAGTAAATTTTGCAGAACTCACACTTCCGTCCATATCGACACAGATTTTGATAGAAACGACTCCTTTTGAACCTGTATGACTTACTGCATCCTCAGATTGTAGAATTGCTCGATCTTCGATCTCTCCATAAAGGATGCTCTCACCAATTTTTATTTGAGTAGAAGACTCATGTACTTCATCATCATCAATGAATTGATTGAGATTAGCACTTCGACTTACCAGCGTTTCATCTTTTTGATAGCTTGCTGGTGAATTCATTGGCACATTATGAGTAAATGATTTTTGACTAGGATTGGAAAGCGCAGCAAATAGAAATTCATTAAGGGCTGATTGATAACTATTTTTCAAATCAGTTGAAATATTTATTTGGTCACTATTCGCTAAATCTTTGACACGCTGATCTGAAAAGGCATTTGGCATACAAAAGTAACTTGCTTTTTTCTCACCTTTATCGATGATTACCAATAAAGCACGTGGCTCAGAATCACCGATTTTATACAAACCGACAAGATCTGCATCATTGGAGGTACGAAATAGAGGCTTGATCTGATATCCCTCTTTTTGAGCATCTAAGCCCATTTCGAGTTGATAAACATAGCCTTTACTTAGGTAGCGGTATTCTTCCAAAGTAGTTCCTTCTTGAGCGATGAGGCTGAAAGAGGAAAGTAGTA
>CAKZTD010000312.1 GCA_937921595.1 uncultured Saprospiraceae bacterium | reverse complement strand
AAAAAAATTAGCATATGTTAGACATGCAAAAAAAGTTGACCAACCCTTTCTATGCCATCATGAGCATGCCTGCTACAGCAATGGGTTTTGCACTCTGTGTACAAATCGCTGCGCTAAGTTGGATTCTAAATACTAAGTATGGATTGGATATTCATGAAGTAGGATTAGTGTGGATAGCTGGACCAGCAGCAGGAATATTAGGGCAAGTAATCGTTGGAGCGATCAGTGATAATGTTTGGTTTTGGGGAGGAAGAAGAAGACCTTTTATAATTATAGGATCAGTGATTGCGGCCTTGATGATTTTGGCTTTGCCATATATTGATGTGATCAATGATTCGCTTGGTGCACCGAGCTTGATAGGGGTAGCAATTACAGTTGCCTTGACGATGGACTTGGCGATTAATGTTAGTTTTAATCCGACGAGAACTTTGATTGCTGATTTGACACCTCAAGGAGAAAAGCGAACGAAAGGGTACACTTTGATGCAGACTGTTTCAGGTTTTTTTGGTGTGATGGCCTATTTGATAGGAGCATTGATTAATAATTATTTCTTGATCTATTTTGGAGGAGCCTTTGTTTTAATTGCAGGTTTAGTTCCTTTATTATTTATAGAAGAACCTAAGGAATTAATAAATATTGTTGAAACAAAAGAAGGAGAGAAAGTGCTTGTTAATTCTGAAACGAACACCTCAGAATTTTTAAAAATTTGTCTTGCTCATTCATTTTCTTGGGTAGGAATTCAGACCATGTTTGTTTATACTTTTTTTTACATAAAAGAAGTCATTTTTGGTTATTCATCAACGGCAGAAATTCCAAATGAAATTAGTAATAATATTGGAATGAATATCGGAATTGCTTTTGCAATATTAAATGCTGTGGGATTCTTAGGGCCAACCTTATTACTAGAACCTTTGACTCGAAAAATTGGAAGAGTAAAAACTCATATGTTTTGCGTTTTTCTAATGGCAATCGGTTATGGGCTATTATCAGTGTTTGGAAAAACGACGATAATGCTTTATGTATTCATGGCAATCATTGGTATTGGTTGGGGATCTATTGTTAGCCTTCCTTTTGCTATCATGTCTGAAGTAGTTAATCAGAATAAAATGGGACTATTCATGGGCTTGTTTAATCTTTCTGTAGTGATACCTCAATTAGTAGCTTCTGGTCTAGGTTCTTTTATAGAATCTCAACCGAATAAAAATATGATCTTCATTATCAGTGCTGTGACTTTAGCGATTTCAGGTGTACTGTGGATATTAGTGAAAGAGCAACAAATACCAGATTCAAAAAATGTTGACGACCCTTTAAAGGATAAAATATTAGATGCTAGTAATTAATAGGGCTGTTTGTTTTTTGTAAAAAGACTTATAAGTATTCTAGTGTCGAATTGTGCTTTGTCCTTATGTGACTTATGTGGTGAAAATTATAACAAAATTAATCTACTATAAACCTTCAAGTCAAATCATACGTTTAGTTAATAAAAAACAATGTCAAATATAAAAGATACCTCAGGTCAGGAAGCCTTCTGGTCATTACGTTACAAAGAAGAACGAACAGGCTGGGACATCGGATACCCGTCCACTCCCATCAAAGAATACATCGATCAACTCAAAAATAAAAACCTCAAAATCTTAATCCCTGGAGCCGGAAATGCCTATGAAGCAGAGTACCTTTTTCAGCAAGGGTTTTCGCAAGTTTATGTCCTCGATATTTCAAAAGCACCACTAGAAGCTTTCTCAGAACGGAATCCTGATTTTCCAAAAGAACATTTAATGCTTGGAAATTTTTTCGAACATGATAAAAACTATGACCTGATTTTTGAACAAACCTTTTTCTGCTCCTTTCCTCCAACAGAAGACAATCGGACACTTTATGCTGAAAAAATGGCTGACTTATTAAAACCAAATGGTAAACTTGTTGGTTTATGGTTTGATATTCCATTGACTGGAGATATGGTGAAACGACCTTTTGGAGGAACTAAAGAAGAATACCTTTCTTATTTGTCTCCGTATTTTGAAATTCTTACTTTTGAAAAATCGCACAACTCCATTAAACCAAGAATGGGTAATGAGTTGTTTGGTATTTTTAGAAAAAAATAAGCATTCTTTAGAGAATCAAATATATAACATAGATGAGGTTTAACGGAAGTACAGATGAGTTTTTATTATTAGATGAGGTGAGTTCTCATAACTGTCAGGTTTTGACGGAAAGGATTGAAAGTAGTTTGTCAATTATATGGAATACATCAGATAAAGCGACGCTGATAATTGATAAAGTTGAGTATGTTTTAGAAAAGAATCAACTGATCTTTTTGACAGAATTTCATCATGTAGAAACGAAGAAGGTAGATGAGATTAGGTTAGTTCGGTTTAATCGTCCTTTCTATTGTATTAAAGATCATGATAGTGAAGTTGGTTGTAGAGGGATATTATTTTTTGGTGCATCAACGGTTCCTGTGATTAATATTCCTGAAGAAGAATTAGAGAAATTTGAGACATTATGGAAAATGTTTGAAATCGAAATGCAATCGAAGGATAAGCTTCAGATTGAAATGTTGCAGATGATGCTCAAGCGATTTATCATTCTTTGTACTCGGCTGAGCAAGGAACAAAATGAAATCTCTTTGGATACAGAGACTCATGATATGATTCGGGATTTTAATTTTTTGGTAGAAACTCATTTTAAGACAAAACATAGTGTTGCAGAGTATGCGGATTTATTGTTTAAATCTCCTAAGACTTTATCTAATTTCTTCGCAAAACATAAGCAACGTTCTCCTTTGGCGACTATTCAGGAGCGTGTTCTTTTGGAAGCTCGACGCTTGTTGGCGTATACGGATATGCCAGTGAAGGAGGTGGCTTATGAGGTTGGTTTTGATTCGATTCAGACCTTTAGTCGTTTTTTTAAAAAGAAAGAGGGCGTATCAGCGAAGGAGTATCGGAAGCAGTTGCTTGGAACGTGATAGTGTCCTTCAGTGTCAAAAAAAACTTTTCAAGATATTCAAAACCAAGGGCTAACAAATGAAAACCATTGATCACCTAGTCTACTGTGTTCCAAATCTCCAAGAAGGCATCCAATATTTCAAAAATAAATTCAACATCGAAGCAAGCTACGGAGGCAGACACCTCGAACAAGGGACCCACAATGCACTCTTCAATATCGGTAATCAAATCTACTTCGAAATCCTAGCCCCAGATCCGGAAAATAAAAATGTAAAACCACCACGATGGATGGGGATCGACCTAATCACAGAACCCAAAATCACCCGCTGGGGAATCAAATCCAATACCATAAAAGAAGACTTGGAAATTTTAAAAAGAGTTGACCCAGAACTCGCAATAAGCAAAATAGGAAAGCGACAAAAAACAGATGGCTCTATCCTCAACTGGGAATTAAGTATTCCGCTTCCGCAACCTGAAGTAGAAGCGATTCCATTTTTAATAGACTGGAAAAAATCGAAACATCCAACTAGTGGAATCAAACAAGAATGCGAACTTATTCGTTTTACAATAGCTCATCCACAACCTGATAAGTTATCACAGATTTTAAAATCATTGAATATCGAAGTAAAAATTAAGCAAGCAAAAGAAATCGCTTTGCATGCAGAGATACAAGGACCAAGTGGGAAAATAATTCTTTAAAATTAAGAGAATAGTTTTTAATTTAATGAACGCTCCATCTTCCTAATATTCACCAATTCAATTTTCGATAATAATTTCAAACTACCTGCTTCGTATTGCTTAGGAAGACCAGCAATTGGATCATCTTTATCAGCCGAATAATTTTCATAATCTTGGAAGCGAATGCCACCAACAATTCTTGGATTATAAGCTGCCCTAAAACGAATACCTCCACCATTCACATGAAAAGTATAAGCAAGGTAATCGACAGTCTTCGTTTTTTGATTGATCCAATAGTAGTAAACATCATCGTGATCCGTACCACCGCCATCTTCTTGAAAACGAACCTCGACAACTTCATAGACTTTATCTTTGATCGTCGTTATTCCTTTGTAAGCTTTATTAACTGCAGGATCATTTAGTCGGTAGGGGAGTAGTGCAAAGTAAATAACTGAATTCAAGCTGTTGCCATATCTGGTAACATCAAGGTCGCTTAAATTTTGAACTTCATCATTTACAGAATAAGTGAATTGATCATTACTCATATAATAATGAACCTTCCGATCATTCTTTTCCTGAAGGGAAGTATATTCATAACGCCCTTCTCCATGTTTGAAAGAATATTGTTTATTTCTAAATTCAAAAGCATAATGAGCATTATCATATAGCTTACCACCATGCGCTTCAATGGCTTCGTTGATGATTTTACCCTCTACAGTTTTCGATTTTTGAGCTCCTTTGGGAGCACAAGAAAGGATAGTTATTATAAAAAAGAACAAACAGACTCTCATAAGTTTCTATTTTAATCAAAAAGAATTCCCCGATAAATGCTTCGGATGTACACATTAGAAGATTCGTCCTAAATAAAATCTCCTGTCAGATCTAGCGAAGTCGAGATCTGGCGCAAAATAGGTGAATTATTTATGAAAATTGATCGTCTTTAAGACTCTTTTGTCTCTTTCGGGAAAAATGGTTAACTCCTCAGGAACTTTGGCATACCATCGAAGTCTTGTTTTGCTGCATCTTTGTATTGTATTTAGTAGCCATTGAAATATGGCAGTAAAATAATTCTTTAAAACTTAAATAATATATCATGTTACAACAAATCAATAAAGATAACTTCGAAACCACAGTAAGAGAAAACGATGTCGTATTAGTAGACTTTTATGCTGACTGGTGTGGACCTTGTAAAGCTTTACATCCTAGCCTAGTTTCTTTGGCTGAAAAATTTGAAGGAAAAGCAAAAATCGTAAAAGTTAATGTTGATCAAAATCAAGAGCTTTCTACTCAATTTGGAGTAAGAAGTATTCCGGCACTTTTCTATTTTAAAAATGGAGAGTTGGTTGGAAAAGAAATGGGACTACAATCTCAGACAAAAATTGCATCCAATTTAGATCAGTTATTAGCGAGCTAGATTCAAAATATAAATCGAAAATTCAAAAAATAAATTTTAAATAATTACATCATGGCAACTAACATCAAAATTAAAAATATCCCTACAGGTTATCAATCAATTATTACTAATGGAAAACACAGCATCGTTGGAGATGAACCGGTTGCGGCTAAAGGAACAGACTTAGGACTTGCACCAACAGAATTGGTTCTTGCAGGAATCGCAATGTGCAAAGTAGCAACCGTAAGAAATGTAGCTCGACGAAAAGGTTGGGAAATCGGTGATGTTGATGCGGAATTATCTCAGGTTGTTACTAGAGAGCAAGGTGGGAAAATGTCAACTCGCGTTGAGACAGTCATCACTATCGAAGGAGATATCACTGAAGAACAAAAAGCAAAATTAATCAAAGAGGCAGATAATTGTTACGTGACGAGAGTGATCCGTGGAGATTGGGATTTTGCTCACTCGACTGAGGCAGAAGTTGAAGAAGTAAGTTGAAAAAGTCAATCAATTAAGGAGAATTAAGATAAGCGTTCTTAATTCTCTTTTTTTCTTTTCTCTAAGCTCCTCACAATCTTTATCACTCCATAAGCCGCTGCTCCACTCACATCGATATTCCATGGGTGCTCTTGTGGAGATTCCAATGTCTCAATACTTATAATTGGATTCGTCATAAAAACCAAATCCATTAAAATAGGTAAATCTTCTTCCTTGCCAATCTCTGCTAAAGTTTCACAAAGTACATAGCGTTGAGTTTTATTAAATGAACTTCTTAGCGCGAGTAATGATTCTTTTAATTTTTTAAAAAAAGAATTATTTTGATCTGGAGCGAAAGCCAATGCTGCCGAGAGTAAAAAAATCTTAGCTGTTGAATTTTCGTCTTCATCTAATGCAAGCTCTGCTAGTTTTTTCCATTGATCTTTTGGGAAGTGATTTAACTTTTTTAATCCCAAAGCAGCAATCTGTTTTTTTGTAACATCGTTTGAAAACAACATGTTCAACAATGAATCTATCTGAGGTTTTTTGTTCTTAGCTGAGGGAATAGCAAGTGCCCATTGTGTAATACTTTTCAAACGAACATCATTCCCATTCAATATGTCATTTTTCAAAGACGTAGAAATCCAATCAGGATTGACTTGTAATTTTGCAAGCGTTTCAATAGCATGGATTTGATCAGATGCGGTCGTATCTAAAGCAACCGAAGTAATTTTGTTTATCCATTTTTGAGGATGCTCATCTGTCTGAGACAATACTCGCCAGATACCAATCCGGTAAGGAAGTTTTTTACCGTTAATCTCATTTTCTTTTTTTAAAATAGAATCAACAGGTAAATCCAATTTTAGATCAAGAATAAATTCTGCAGCATGAACTTTTACCCATTCAGGATAATGATGTAAAAGCAAACTTAGTTTCTTTTCTGCAGCTTCAGAAGCTTGTTTAAGAGGCGAATGACTTTCTCCACAGGAAGAAAAAAGGAAGAAAGAATATAATAGTAGGAAAAGATAAGTAGTTCGCATGTTGATTTTTCTGAAATAAAAAAGACACCAAATTAAACAAAGATATCATTAAATCTTCGTGGAACTTAGTGTCTTCTTTATGAACCTTGCGTAGTGGACTATTAAATTTTTCTATTGTACCACAAACTTCCCACTATGGACTTTAAAATCCTCCGTCAATAATTTATAAAAGTAAATGCCTGGACTTAGATTGTCTCTTTGAATTTCCAAAGACGAACCACTGATATTTCCATAAGATTGAACTTGTCTTCCATCGATTGAAAATACATCGACTTGTTGTACATTGTTTTCTAAATCATCAAATGTCAATTTTGCATACTCTGACATTGGATTGGGGTGAAACCGAATGTTCGCAGAGATTTGAGTAAGTGTTTCTTTAGTCCCAACTGTATTTTGATAAAAACCTTGAACATCATTTGCTGCTTCTGTAAGTGGGTCAAGACTAGGACAAGGATAAGTGGCTTGATTTGTATAGACTACAGCAAAACTTAAGGTGTTCACTGAACCTGGTTGTGAAGTATAAGGACCTGACCCAATCACAACTCTGCGATCATTATCAGGAGCATTTTCACTACACATAGACCAACCATTTGGATCATCCGGAGAAGAACTATAAGCATAAGTTGTATAATCGGTACTGCTCGGATCATAGCCATCTCCTCCTTGACTTAGTCGGGTACCATCGAGCCATGAGCCAGTTAGATAATTGTAAAATTGAGGCGCAGAGTTTGGGTCGATAGTTACAGCAGGGGGAGGAGGAATAGTTCCAGCATTATTATAAAAAGTAAAAGAGGACATCCCGCGATCGATGACTTCATTGTTTTCAATGTCTTTAACACCTTCTAATATTTTTACTCCGATCATAGGAATCCCATCACAAAATATATCGTTACCATAACAATCAATACAACCATTGTTTTGAATATCAGGATTGGGATAATAGGCATAGGCTAAATCTTGTGATGGATCACATCCAATATAATCGGCGTAAGAACAACTTAAATTCATATCTACCCAAATACCAACAAAAGTACTGTCTAAAGTTTCGGAACTCTTGTTTATAAATGTGTAATCATAATAAGTAGCATTATTGATGTTTTCATTTGTGCTGATATAAGCATAAGCAAGAACTTGTACTTCAACTTGCATTTTGTCTCCACCTGTTTGAGTATGAATATTTCCAGCATCATTGAAGGTCCACCAAATTCCTTGATCAGCATCATTGATATTTGGATAATCTCCTTGCATTGGTTGGTAGATTCCATCTCCGTTTCTATCAAAAAAAGGAGCAAAGCCTGTCGACGAATTCGGCAATTGAAAACCATTAGCCGTCAAGAATTCTGGATTGTCTTTTCCTGGCCAAGCCAAAATTGAATTGGGTACAAGGCCGTCGATCATCTCGTTGTCATTCCAGTCACTGATATGCGAATTAATATCTGTTGAAGTCGTTTCCCAAAATCGATCAAAATTTTGACATCCTTCTACTGTCGTCTCTCCGTTTTCATCCAAAGGACCAGGCCAAAAATCAGAGGCACCAGTTCCAAATCCATAAGTTTGAGCAGCCATCTTTAAAGAACCACCAGAATCAAAACCTCCCATCCAGAGACCTCCAGTAAAAAAAAGAGAAGTTTCATCTCCGTTCGCTGTATCATTGGGAACTTGGTATGCAGCTCCATCATTACCGTCCCATAAGCTTCTTGAAACTAATAAATTTGCACTAACATTATTTACGTCAAGAGAGGTTTGGGCACTTGATATTGCACAATCATTGAGTGGAAGGTTAAGTTCTGCCGGAGTTTGAATAACGGCAGTATGATTTTCAATCGTTTTCTGAGCAGTAGAAAAAAATTGGAAGGATAGAAGTAAAGTTGAAGCAAGAATAAACTTTAAAAAGTAGTTGTTTTTCATAATTTTTTATTTTAGAAAAAATACTCAAGTGATTAAGAATCCAAGAGATCATGAATGAGACCTCTTGGCTTTCCAATATATTTTATGGTGCTTCGATAAAAGAAAATTACTGTACCACAAATTTTCCACTATGAATTTTAAAATCCTCTGTCAATAATTTATAAAAATAAATACCAGGACTTAGATTGTCTCTTTGAATTTCCAAAGACGAACCACTGATGTTTCCGTAAGATTGAACCTGTCTACCGTCGATTGAAAAGACATCGACTTGTTGCACTTGGTTTTCTAAATCATCAAAAATAAGTTTTGCATAATCCGACATTGGATTGGGTTGGAACTGAATATTTGCAGGAATATCCGCAAGCTCTTCTTGAGTACTGGTTAGAGAATTATAAAAAAGTTCTACGGTGTTCGCAGCTACATGAAAAGGATTTAGACTTGGACAAGGGTAGTCAATGTTGTCTTCATAAACAATCGCAAAGCAAAGATTATTCACCATACCCGGTTGGAATGCAGTAGGACCAGAACTAATGATGACCCTTGTATCTCCACCTGGATCATTTTCACTACACATGGACCATCCATTGGGATCATCAGGACTATTAGGATATGCATAGTTTGTATAATCAGTACTTGCCGGATCATAACCATTACCACCTTGAGTTAGTCTAGTACCATCCCCCCAACTGCTAGATAGATAATTGTAATATTGCATAGCACTAGCAGGATCTGTAGTACCTGGAGGCGGAGGAGGGTTGGATCCTCCATTATTGTAATACATAAAAGAGGACATTCCACGATCAACTTCTTGATTGTTTTCAATAGCTTTTAATCCTTGTAGAATTTTCACTCCGACGATAGGAGGATTATCTGTATAAGTATTTACACCTTGACAACCTGTATTTATATCACCATCGTATTCATCTTGATTATAAACATAAGCTAAATTTTGATCAGGATCGCAGCCAATGTAATCATCTTCGGAGCACCCTAAATCAAAATCAATCCACATTCCAGCATAGAAACTATCAATAGGTTCTGTCGATTTATAAACCAGTTTAAGATCATAAAAAGTAGCATTGTTGATGTGCTCATCAGAATGAGAATAGGCATAAGCTAATGCCTGAATTTCCATGTGGATCTGATCACCTCCAGTTTGAGTATGGATGTTCCCTGCATCATTGAAAACCCACCAAATGCCTTGGTCTGCCTCGTGAATATCTGGATAATCCCCTGACATTGGTTCGTAAATTCCATTTGCATTTCTATCAAAGAAAGGTGCAAAACCTGAAGTAGCAAAAGGTAAGAAAAAGCCATTAGCGTCAAAAAAATTAGGATTACCTTGTCCCGGCCATGCTAAGATATTTCCAGGTACCGGACCATCAATAACTCCGTTGTCATTCCAATCATTTTTGTGCGCATTTATACTGCCTGAAGTTGTTTGCCAAAATCGATCAAAATTAGCACATTGGTCTTGTAAAACTTCTCCATTATCATCCAATGGGCCTGGCCAATAATCAGAAGCTCCACTAGCTGATCCGTAAGTCTGTGCAGCGAGTTTTAAATTTCCTCCAGAATCAATTCCTCCCATCCATAATCCTCCAGCAAAGATGGCACTTACTTCAGGTATTCCGTTGCCACCTTTAGGAACATGGTATATTCCTTCATTTGCATCCCACCAAAAGTCACCTCCAGCTAATAATCGTGCTCTAACATTGTTGACTTGTAATTCTGCTTGGGCAGTAGCATTCGCACAATCTTGTACTAATAGATCATTTACCTCTGTTGGATTTTGATTTGCTTGGATGGTATTTGGGATGACTTTTTGAGCGATAGAAATTCCTAGATTTAAAAAAATAAAAATTAAGGAAAGAGTTTGTTTTAAAACGTATTTGTTTTTCATAAGCTTTTATTTTAGAAAAATATTTTAAGAGATCACGTTATTGACCTCTTGATTTTTGATTATTATTTTAGCGTGCTTCTTGTCAAAAAAAAAATTACTGAACGACAAACTTCCCACTATGGATTTTAAAATCCTCGGTTAATAATTTATAAAAATAAATCCCAGGACTTAGATTGCCTCTTTGGATTTCTAAAGACGAACCGCTGATGTTATTATAAGATTGAACTTGTCTTCCATCAATTGAAAAGACATTGACTTGTTGAACTTGATTTTCTAAATCATCAAAAATAAGTTTTGCATAATCTGACATTGGATTCGGTTGGAACTGAATATTTGCAGGTGCATCGGCAAGTTCTTCTTGAGTACTGGTTACCGTATTATAAAAATCTTCCACTGCGTTCGCAGCTTCTGTCAAAGGATCAAGACTTGGACAAGGATATTCTAAATTTGGAGCATATACAACAGCAAAACAGAAATTGTTTATAGAAGCTGGTTGAAGCTGAATCGGTCCAGAACTCATGATCGCACGGACATCTCTTGGGAGCAGATTCTCACTGCACATAGACCATCCCTCTGGGTCACTTGGATCATCTGTATAAACATGATTAACATAATCAGTACTAGCTGGATTATAGCCATCTCCACCCTGAGTTAATCTGGTGCCATCGGCCCAGCTTCCTGATAAATAGTTATAATACTGATTAGCACCTCCCGGATCGGTTGTTCCTGGAGGCGGTGGTGGATTGGATCCTCCATTATTGTAATACATAAAATGAGTCATTCCAAGATCAACTTCTTGACCGTTTTCAAAGTCTTTTAATCCTTGTAAAAGTTTTACGCCTACCATCGGAGGATTCTCACCATAAGTATTCACACCTTGGCATCCTGCTCCATCACCATCGATACCATCGTCATCATAAACATAAGCTAAGTTTTGACTCGGATCACATCCAATAAGATCATCGAGATGACAACCCAGATCAAAATCGATCCACATTCCAACATAGAAACTATCAA
>CAKZTD010000311.1 GCA_937921595.1 uncultured Saprospiraceae bacterium | reverse complement strand
ACAAAAGCTGGATCTTCTACATAATGATCTCGCTCGATCACTTCAATATTTGAAGGCAAATTCTTTTTTAAATAATCAAAAAATGCGGCATCAGATTCTGTATCGTAGAGTACACCGCCGACTTTGGAATATCGTCCTACTCCACCTTTGGGAATCATGAAATAAGCTTTATTTTTGGTATGTTGCAAACGGTCGCAAATACTCGCCGCTACTCTTTGAATTTCTTCCGCATTCAATCTTGGAACAAAAACCACGGGACTATGAAATACAATCTTGTGATCTTTAAATTCCTCCGGTACCTCATTAGGTGGAACGAGAACCCCAAGATGTTCTGCTCCTCCAGGACACAATACCTGAGGCAATCCCAACTTACCAGCAACGGTCAATCGCTCTGGTCCTCCAGCTCTTAAAACCGACCAAACATCATCCGCAATTTCGCCCATTGCATAATCAAAAACAGCTCCAATGATTCCTTCTTTCATCATCTGTTCCATCGCTTGTCCTCCTGATCCTACTGCATGAAAAACAATGACCTCGTAACCTTTGGATTCGATATATTTTATGGCCTCCATGGCTCCTTGCGTCAAGACTCCGAGGTTGCTCATTCCGATCAGAGGCTTGCTTCCTTTTTCCATTTCAAACTTGGTTTCTACTTCCGCCATTCCGCAAGCTGCCGCTGCTGCATTCGCCAATATCTTTCTGGTAAAAGGATTTAGTTTTAAAATATCACTCACTGAAAACATCATGGTGATGTCCTTGATTCCTACAAAACCTGAGGTATCTCCTGATGCCATTGTGGAAACCATAATTTTTGGAAAACCGTAAGGTAATGCTTGCATCACTTCACAACATGTTGATGTTCCTTGTGTTCCGCCCAAGCCAATCACTGCATGCACTTCATCCGCTTTGATCGCTTTTTCTAAAATGGTAATACATCCTTTGACCACAAAAGGATTTGATTTTTCTCGAGTGGGATCATTAGCCAATAGCTCCGTCAATGATCCTCCACCTGCAGCAATTATTGCATCTCGGCTAAGGTTTGCTTCAATCCCTGCTTCACCAACAACGCCGATATCCATCAACAAGGCTTTATGTCCTTTAGCTTCGATTTGTTCTTTTAAAAAACCGGCTTCTTGGTCTTTGGTATCGAGCGTTATTAGAAGGGCGATGGTCTTTGACATTGGTATTTTATTATGTGGTTAGGTAGTTATTTGGTTTGGCGTCTGAGGTCTGCAAATTCCTTCGCTGCTGCGTACACTGCTTTTTCAATTGGGATACGTTCAGTAGAAGATCCAGTCCAGATGCCATCGCAGGAAGTATTGTCGATAATGTATTGTCCATCTTTCGGATACACCAATCCTGCACCATGTGCAATCATCAAAACATCAGGTTTTATCTTTCTTAAAATCTGATAGGCTTCTTCCGTTCTTGCTGCTGTTTGCTCCAAGGTTTCACCTGAGTCGTAACCTTTTAATCCACCTTTGGTCGTTCCTGCATGAAAGCAAAAAATATCTGGTTGTGCTTCTTCCATAATCCGGATACTATCTTCCATATCGAAGGCCAGACCGATCGAAACCATATCCATTTCTTTTGCTAGTTTTAGCATTTCGATTTCATTATCCAGCGTAATTCCACTCTTGGTAAGTACTCTATAAATCTCACTATCCTTGTCTACATAGCTGATCGAAGGACCAATATTTGAAGCAGAATAAACTCCCATTGCTTTGCATTCGTTGAGCACCATCCGCATATCTTTTAAAGGATCATTTGCATTGAGACAAGCACAGATAAAGGTATCTCCTTTAATCGCTGGCATGATGTCTTCGCGCGTATAGTCTAAAGTTTGTCGATTGGAATCAAGGATTGGCCACATCATAGACATGGTTCCCATTCCATTGGCTCTGAGTCTGGCTCCTGAGAAAGTGTTGACACAATCTGCTCCGGCTTTTTCTAATAAGCTGGCGACTAGACCGCTTCCTGCACTCGCGATGAGAATGGGAATATTGGCTTCTACTTTTTTTCTAAGTTTAGCTAATATAGCTGTTCGGTTGGTATGTTTTACGATCATGGTTATGTTTTATTTTTTGATGTTCTTTGACATGAATTATCACGATTTTTTTTGCTTTTAAAGTCTTTTTACTCATTTTCTAGTTTCTTTGCTTCTTGTATTGAATCTATTACTCCTTCCAATTGCTCTTTCATTCCGTCTAATGTTTCTTGATTTATCTTATGCTTTATATCAGATGGATTACTTTTATTAGCTTCAGGATTTAGGTAAAAATATATGGAACCTAAAATCGCTGCGGAGAATAATAAACCTAATACTATCTTTTGCAATTTCTTTGTTCCTCCAAATTGATTAACAACATCTTTGTATTGCTCAATTTCCGATTTTTGTATCTGGCCCACAGGTTTAACCGACTCACGGTTTTCCTCTACGACTCCATATCCATCATAGGTCAAGTAATAAACGTTCTCTTTTTCTATAAACTCTATCAAATCTTCATCGATCAATCTTTGAATAATTTGATTGACTTCTTGATCGTCTTCCTCTCCTTCTAATAATTCAGATAGCGTAAGACATTCATTATTTGCATCATGAATTCTAATTAGAACTTTTAAATATTTAGTGGTGTCTTGCAAGTTTTATTTTTATTTATTTGATACTTAATGTATAGTGTTTACGTATTTATTTTTGACGCAATCTCGGTTTGGCTCCCTCGGAACTTTGTCATGGATTTTTGCGTAAAGTTTTTGGCTAGTTTAAATCACTCGATCGTTTCCTCCGTCAATAGGGATTTGTGCTCCGGTTATTTTTGAAAAAGTTTTTCCTAGCATAGTGATGGTTAAATCCGCAACGTCTTTTGAGGTGACTTCTGTTTTTAAAATGTTATTGGTTTTGTATTCCTCGACGGTCAATCCGTAATGTTTTGCTCTAGCTTTTAAAACGGTATCGGTCCAGATGGCGGTATCGTAAACGGCATTTGGGTGAAGGATATTTACTCGAATTCCTTTGCTTCCTAATTCCATTGCTGCGATTCTCCCGAGTTGAGTCAAGCCAGCTTTAGCGACGGAATATGCGGAAGCTCCTGGTCCTGGAGCAGGAACATTTTTAGACCCAATGATCACAACTGCAGGATCGAAACCTAGTTCAAGATATGGCAAAGCAACTTTTAATAATTGCTGATGACTGGTGACATTGATGTCCATGCTTTTTTGCCAAAGTTTTTCATCCATATTGGCTATTGTGGAACTTTTTGGAAATATCCCGGCATTAGTCACCAACATATCTAGTCCTCCAAAATGGCGAACGGTATTTTCAATGGCACTTTTTAGCTGAGCTGACTTTGTAACATCGCATTTGATTCCGAGGACTTCTTTTTGTTTAAAAACAGAAAGAATTTGTGGACTGATATCCAAAGCGGCAACTACTGCTCCTTCTGCAACAAGTCTTTCTACACAGGCTTTCCCAATACCGGATGCAGCTCCAGAAACCAAGGCGATTTTCCCTTGCATTGGTTTTGCATTACCGGCTTTTTTAAGCTTGGCTTGTTCGAGACTCCAGTATTCCATTTCGAATAAATCACTTAATGGTAAAGCTTTCCAGCCTCCGAGAATCTCGGCTTGATGAATTGCTTTTTTAGTATGACGGGTGATGTCTTCGATGATGTTGACGGCTTTGACGGTTGGTCCAAAAGATAGTGTCCCAAATTTCGGCCAGATCGCCCAACGTGGTGCTTGATCTAATTGGACTTGTCCTTTGAGTTTATGTTTTTGAAAATATTGATCGTAGGATTTTGCATAGTCGCTTAAATCTTTTTGAAAATTATTTGATAAAACGACTGGCGTTCGCTTGGTACGAATAATATGATCAGGAGTTAAAGGTCCTCTCCCACTGATCTTTTTTACATTTTTTAAATTACTAAAACCAACCGACGCACCGGAATCATCTAGCCGACATAACACTGGCTTTTTCCAAACTCCTGAAAGTTCTTTTCGCAATTGCGCTATTTTCAATGGATCACTTGCCTTACTTTTACTGGCTTTGACTTCGACTGCTTTTTGTTTTTTTAAATATTTTTCTGCAGTCGTTACAATGCTTATCATTTTTTCATACGCCACTTTTGGATCTTCATGAAAAGTAAAAACGCCATGATTCATTAGGATCATTCCGTCTATGGAATTCCAATCCATTCCTTTGGTCATTTCGTAAATCTTCTTGGCTAAAATAAAGCCTGGCATGACATAGGGAATGATTAAAATCCGGTCTCCATAAACTTCTTGGATTCGTTTTTTACCTCCTGGTGTATTGGTCATCACAACGACGGCATCGGCATGGGTATGATCGACAAAGGTGTAAGGAATGATGGCATGAAGGATCGCTTCGACAGATGGATTTGGAGCTGATGGATTCGTCAATGCCATTCGCTGGTATTTGACCATTTCCATATCAGTGAGTTTATCGAGATCAGCTAATTTGTGTAAAGCTGATAATTTGACTGGTGAAAATCCGGGTCGTTCTATGGTTGCTAAATCCCAACCGCTACCTTTTACATAAAGGATCTCTTCCTCTTCTCCGAAGATATTTTTTTCTCGAATTTTAACGGAAGTATTTCCTCCGCCATGTAAGACGAGATCTTCCTCTTTACCAAGTAATCGAGAGGTGTAGACTCTGAGGTCCAGTAGATCGTTTTTTAATTTTTTTGCTTCTTTTGGATTCCAAGAGGATTTCATATTTATTATTTTTTTAACCACAGAGAATTCATACACACAAAGAGGTGTTTTGTGGTTTTTATTTTTTTAAGTATTGATAAAGGATTTTATTATTGCCTTTACTTCTTGATTGTGTTTTGGGTCGTCGATATATCGAGAGGTTACTTTGTGCAATTCACTGTTTTGAATCTCTTGATGGATCACTTCTGCCATTTCAAATGGATGTAGAGGATCATCTTCGTTCGCTAATATAATACAAGGTTTTTGAATCGTCTTTATTTTTTTCAAATTAGAAAAAGGAACATCATTGACCATTTGTTTTAGAACGATTGGAATTTCTGGTCTTTGGCTATTTGAGAATACTCCAAGGATCGATGTAGCAACATTAGGAAGAAGTTCTTTAATGCTTTGAAAAGCTGGAATTTGTTCGAATTCTTTTTGTCCATTTGAGAACGGGATTAGCTCAGCGGCTTTTAATAAGATTTGTAAATTCTCTGGCGATGTTTGATCTAGCCAGGCAGGACGGACTAAGATTAATCCTTTGACTCGTTCTGGATATCTGAGGGCAATATTCATGGAGATTCCAGCGCCCATGGAAATACCGCCAAAGATCGCTTTTTCTATTTTTAAAAAATCTAATAATCGAATGACTTCATCGGTGTAATAATCGAAGGATGGTGTGTTATCGAATAAGGCGGATTCCCCATGTCCTGGACAATCTAAGGAAACGAGTTGAATCCCCTCGAGTCCTTTTAGTAATTTTTTAGGTTGTTCTATATTTGATCCGAGACCGTGTTGAAAAACTATTGGAGTGCCTTTCCCCTCGACGGCGTAATTTAGATTGAAGGACATGTTATTTTTTGTTTTTAAAAAGTAAAGTTTGAGAAATTTCTAAGAAGATTTCCCTTTATTAATTTCTCAAACTTTGTGAGCTTCGTGTCTTCTTCATGAACTTCGTGTTCCATAACAACCAACCCCTACTGTATCGGATGCGCTTTCAGCAAATCCTCAGCTTGATAAAAACCAGCTTGTCCTTCCGTCGCAGCTCGAACTGCTTTTACTTGATCAGCTGTGATTGGACTTGCTTCGTTACCAAAAGAGTTTCGAACATAAGTCAAAACCGCAGCAATTTCATCGTCTTTGAGTATTCCTCCAAAAGGGGTCATTGGAACATGTCCAGGATATTTTTCACCATTAACTTCCAAAGGTCCCATAATACCTTTCAAAGTTACTTTGATCAAACGTTCTTCATTTCCGGTTACCCATTCCGTTCCAGCTAATGGCGGAAACCCTGAGGCAACCAAACCTTTTCCATTTGCCTGATGACAAGTGCCGCAATATCCTTCTTTATGATAAATTTCATTTCCTTTTTTAAACAAATCTAAATCTGCTCCTTTAAGTTTTGAAACGATTTCTTCTTTTTTTCTTTTCCCTGGAATCTCTCCATTCAAATGAGCAAGCGCAGCAACATGTGCATGTACAATCCAATCATCCAAAGGCTTTTTACCTGCCTCATTAACTATTGGAACTCCTACTTCTTTGTCTAACCACGAGGCTGCAACAATCGCTTCCAATCGAACACGACCATGATCATCTCTAGCTGCTTCCATTAATAAGCCTGCTTGATCTTTCACTTGATGTCCAACATAACGAAGTACTTTTACTGCCGCAGCTCTAGCTCGGTAATCTTTTGCTTTTAGCAAATCACGAAGCAATGGCTCATCAATTTTATTCAATCCCCAGCTCACCCAAAGTCCTTCTAATAAATGGTGTTCATAAGAACTATTATTTTTATCTAAACCAGCTGTCCATGTTTTCAAAACAGACAAAACTTTATCGCTATCTCGACCTCGAAGTTCTCGACGAGTACGGTAGCGAGTTCGATATTCTGGGAGTTTTAAATTGTCAAAAAGTTCTTCGATACTAGCGTCAACAATTTTTGCAGGCGTAACCAAAGCTCGAGAAGGATAAGTGATTCGGTAAACCCGCCCATGTACATGATCACGAAGTGGATCTCTTGCATTATGTTGCATGTGACCAATCAACACATTGTGCCAATCAATCAAATACAAAGAACCATCCGGAGCAAACTCCATATCTACCGGTCGGAAATTTTTATCTGTCCCAACGACTAAATCCAATCGGTGTTTGGTCACATAACCTGTTCCTTCATCTTTAAAAGAATGTTGCTTGGTTCCTAAAAATCCAATGGTATTATTGATTAGTAAATCACCTTGTACTTCATCTGGAAAATGTCTGCTGTGTATGAATTCTAAGCCTGAAGTAGGTCGCACTTTGTGTGCGTCTTCAATCAAATCAAATGACTTATGTGTCGCTACACCATAAAGTGGTTTCACCGATCCTGGCATCATCCATCGCATCGCTGGACCAGAAGTTTCTGCGAAAAAGTTTTGTCCCCAACCATCAAAAGCTATTCCCCAAGGATTTGGAATCGACAACTGAGCCGTTCTTTCCAAGTGCCTGCGCTGTGGAGCATAGCGATAAAAACCTCCATTGGTTGCTCGGACAGGGCCATAGGAAGTTTCTACATTGGTATGCAAAAAGACACCTTCCCCACTATAAATTGCACCAGAAGGATCGGCACAAAATGCACTCGAAGTATGATGAGTATCATGGTCATCAAAACCACTTAAAATAATTTCTTTTTTATCTGCTTTGTCATCACCGTCAGTATCCGAGATCAATACCAGATTGGTACCTTGAGAAACATAAACGCCTTCAGGAGCAAACTCAAATCCAATCGGAAGATGAAGATTATCTGCAAAAGTTGTTTGCTTATCTGCTTTGCCATCTTTGTCTGTATCTTCTAAAATAATAAGCTTGTCATTAGGTCTTGGATCACCTGGTTTCCAATGTGGATAGGTCGGCATAACGGCAACCCAAAGGCGGCCTTTATTATCAAAAGATATTTGAACTGGATTTGCTAAATCCGGAAATTCTTTTTCTGATGCAAAGAGTTCTATTTTATAACCTGGAGCAACCGTGAGTTTATTGATCGCATCATCGTCGTATAAATATTCTTTCGGGTCTCCTTTTTCTGCGGCATTATAATTCGTCGTGACTGCTGGTAATGCCGTCGTTTTAGCATCCAATGCTTCTAAATCTATCTTCTCCCCTTTTGTAGCGGCCCAAATTGCTTGATCTCGGATCGCTGTCATTTCTCTATTCTTCAAAATCTCTGCTGGATAATTGTCAGGCCCAAAAGGTTCGTATCGTCGACCAAAAACATGGACCCCATTTGGTACTTTTATGTCATTATGCCAAAACCAATTTTTCTCCTGAACGGCATCGTGAACAAGCGTTTTATGTTCTACCGCTACCGCTTTTGTTTTTCCAAAAACCTGATCGATAAGGTAGGTTGAAAACTTAGCATAACCTGCGTCTGTAAACTGGGAACCGTCAACCGTTAATTTTTCACCTTGTTCAAACCATTTTTTTGTTGGTGTAAAAACATCTATAAAAGGGATGTTATTTTTAGAAGCAACCTCTTGCATCGCTTTGCTGTAAAGCGCAAGATTTTTATTTTCTTCTACTCCATTTGGAAAATCGAATTGATCGGAAAGGTCTTGAAAGGCGATGGGCGAAACGAGAACTAATTGAGGTGCAGCATTTCCATTATATTTTTGACTCAAAGTATGTTGAATAAAAGCTTCTAATTCTCCTTTGTAGTTTTCCAAACCTGCTACTCCTTCATAGGATTCATTGCTTCCAAAAAAAGCGAGAATGATATCCGTTTTTAAACGACTAAGCCATTGATCAGGTGTATCCAGATGACCGACACTTCCTGATTTATTGGCTAACTCTGTTTGAAATTTCTCAGCTCCTGGAAAAGCCCATGGATCTTTTCGTCCAGAATGCGGTCGGAAGCCTGGTGTATTACCTCCATCGCACATGTTTCGAATATAAAGCAAACTATCCGGATATCGAATTTGCATTTCTGTTTCGAAATGTCCAAAATTCATCATTCTTGAACAGAGGTTATTCCCTAACAAAACAATTCGTACATCTTTTTTGAGGGCTATGGTAGTTTTGTTAGTTTCACTACATTGACTAAAAAAAAGAATGGCAATAAATAAGAAGAAAGTTGGACTCCAAGTTTTATAGATTTGAAAAAAAAGAGGTTTAACTTTTGCTTTGCTGGCTAATTTCATCATGGATTTTTCATTTTGTAAGAGGGTAAGCCTCGTACAATAATAAAGAAATTCTATGTGGATTTTATATTTTTTTTACTTGAAGTAAATTATTTGTTGAAGAGTTGGGATAAACTGGATTTCGAGGGAAAGGAAAATGTGCTAATCATTGCTAGCAAAACAGAACGAATGAAGAATCTAAAAAAAACAAAAGCCCAGACATAAGTCTGAGCTTTTGTTTTGATAAAACAGGAGGCACTTACTTTGGGTGTTAGATTAATAAGTATCGCCCCGATTTTTTAATTTTCAATTTCTTGTAGTGTTACTCATTTTCATGGTAATGATCACTCTTTTTAGGAACGGGAACCGCTTCCTGTTTTTATCATCGGAATGGCAAAGAATAATATCCTACCCTTTGCCAATGGTTTAACTGGTGGATCCATATACCTCGTATTTTGTAAGAATGAAAAATCTCTATTACTCTGAAAAAACCAGTGTAGCAAAGAAGGAATTTCTTATTTGGTGTTTTAGATATAAAAAGTTAACTACACATAAGCCTATTTTACTAGGTTGGTTCTAAAACGGAATAGGACATTCTCTATTTTACTTCAAAGGAATGGGGAAATGACCTTTATCATTCTTATGTTAAACAATACTCTAATGTATTTATATTTTACCAAACAAGCAAATTACAGTATATTTTATTTTAAATTTTAACAAATACAGCATTATGTTTTAAATATCAAAACATTTACAATTAAATATATTGACACAAAAACAGGATACCGATAATGTTTTATCTTTCTAAAACCTAAAACAAAACTGAATCAATCAAAAACGAATCTCCAACAAGCTCTTAAAACAATTCATTATCTTAGCAAAAAAACTATGCCTACTTATATCTCTCTCCTTAGAGGAATCAATGTTGCCGGTAAGAAGAAAGTAATCATGACTGAGCTAAAGAAAATGTTTCAGGATCTTGGATTTCAAGATGTGGTTACTTATATCCAAAGCGGAAATGTCATATTTAAAACTAAAAAAACGGCTGAAGTCAAGCTCGAAAAAATCATAAAAGCTTCTATTGAAAAAACTTTCGGTTTTGATGTCCCCGTTTTAGTTCTTTCAGAAAAAGAATTGCAGAAAATTGCAGATAACAATCCTTATAAGGATCGAGAACTTGAATTGAAATTACTTCATTTCACTTTATTATCCACTCCACCTAAAGAGGAAAAAATCAAATTAGTAGAAGCTATGGAATTTCCTGGTGAAGAATTTACGATTACCGAAAGAGTGGTCTACCTGTGTTTGCCAAATGGTTATGGTCGAACGAAACTCAATAATAATTTCTTTGAATCAAAGCTAAAGGTAAAAGCAACAACGAGGAATTTAAAATCTATTTATAAGCTTTTGGAATTGGCAAATGCCAAGTAGTCAAAAAGCCAAGAGGTCAAGAAGCACACCTCCTTGACCTCTTGACTACTTGCCCTCCTTGACGACTTCCTAAAGATTCAGCCAATAAGTCACCTTAGCAACGATGGATCGATTCCTTGTACCAAATTGATCAAAAGGACTTGTGATATAATTATCCGTATATACCAAAAAGAAATCTGAAACTGGTTTAAATCGCCATTGGAAACGAGCATTGATATTCAAATTATCCAATTGATTGTTGTATTGAATAAAAGTGGTCAAGAATATCTTTTTAGAAAAAGTCAAATCAATTCGAGGACCAACTAACCAGAGATTCGCTGGCTTAAACGGATCATCTAATTCGATATAATTATAGTTGACATTCAAAGCGATAAACCCAAATGGTTGATATCGATAAGTCGCCGTTCCTTGCAGTCCTGTTCTAAAACCATTATAAAATTGTCCAATATTTGGTCGAATTTCATATGAGAATTTTTGCCTTCGATCAGAGTTGTAACTGACTTCTATATTTGCATAAGAATACTCACTTCCTGCAGGTAAGAAAACATCGTCCTCCTGAACCCGAGTCGGATCAAAATCATCGAATAATAAAACATTGACAAACTCCGGTTGAACGTTCAAATTCGCTCCGTTTTTATAAGACACTCTCCATGACCCTTCTACCCCCCACTCTGCTAAACCAAAATCTGGCTGAATAGTATTGCCATCATTACCGATATTATAAATAGCACGAAAATCAAGATTCACATTGTGTCGGCTCACATTTCCAGTCTTTGGAAAAAAGTTAAGTCCAACCTCAGGGCTCAACAAGAGAATATCTTTTCGAGGAACAAATCCAACCTCTGCATCATAACCCTGACCGATTAAAAGTTGTGCCCATTCTAATCTATATTTTCGTTCTTCTAATTGGATTTGCCCAAAATGAGAGAACTTCATTTTTTCGTTTCCTTCTGTAAATGCCTGATGATAAGTCGCTTTTCCAGACCAACGATTATCTTCAGTAGCCAGCCGATATTCTACTCCCGCAATACGATTGTACTTGCTAAAAGTAGTTCCAAAATCTTCCGCATCGATCGCTTGTTTATTGACCAAAACAAAAGCAACATTCGATCTTTTAAAAACTCTTTGCTCTAATGCCGCAACGGTATAATTAAAACCAGGCAAGTCATTTCCTTCTTGCTTAGCTGTTTGCATATTCAATAAACCAACTCTAAGTTTTTCATTAATTTTTCCACTCAAGCGAGCACCATATAAAATGGTATTTTGAACGTTTGTCTCCGTTGCGGTATCTAAAGCCACACCGATTCGGCGAGAGAAAAATGGATTCATTCTACCGTTTCCAAAACTCCCAAACAAATCTGCATTTTCTAAAAAGAATTGCCGTCTTTCTGGAAAGAATATTTCAAAACGATCTAGATTGGTGACTTGCCGATCAACTTCCACTTGCGAAAAATCCGGATTAAAAGTCAAGTCTAAATTCAAACCAGAAGTAATCCCAATTTTTGCATCTCCACCAATTCCAAAATCAAAATCAGGATCGGTTTGATCCAAATCTTCAAAATCTCTGGTCATCGCACCAGCAACATAAGGAATTAAAGAAATGTTTTTCCCTGGTTTTTTCAATGGCTCATCCCAAACCATATCGCCCATATAAGTCAAATCCATAATGATCCGATTCTGTGGAATATTCATCCAGGAAGTTATTTCATTATGACGCGTATCATTTCGGTAGCAATTGAAACGCCATTTGGTACTTCCTTCCGCATAACGGATTGTTTTGAAAGGAATCTGAAATTCTGCGACCCAATGATCGTCATATACTTTTACCAGCCCCTCCCATTTGTTATCCCAAGATGGATTGAAGTCTCCACGTTGTCGAGCACCATTAGATAATAAAGCTTCTCGTCGAACGCCATGGGCATTCATTCCAAATAAAAATGCATTGGTCTGATCATTATACGTATCGAAAACTAAACTGACGTTGTCATTACCTCTCATCGAATAATCACGTCGAAGAGAAGGGGTTATAAAATCATTGTCCAGACTATACAATTTGACACCAACATAAATGTAGGTTTCATCGTAAGTCATGTAGATTTCAGTCTGGCCATTTGCTTGTAAACTATCGGAAGGGAAATATTGCCAAAAGTGATCCGCAGCGCTTCCTTCAAAATAAGAAGGTTCGTCTAACACACCATCCAAGGTCATACTTTGAGCAGTCTTTTTAATGGAAACTTGAGGAACAACAATTCCTCCATTATCTCCAGGAGAAGTATCCTGAGCGATTATTGATTGTATTCCAAAAAGAAGCACTATTGTAAAAAGTAAATTAATTCTCATGTGCTAGGTTAATGTGAGTTGTTTATTATTTGGGAGTAAAGATAGATATCTGGATTGTTAATTCTTGTAAAGTAAAAGGTTTTTCCATCATGTAAAATTGCCCCTTCATCGCTTTTTATCTATTTTAAAAAGATCATCACCGCTCCAAAAGCCGTCAGAATCAGGATCATTTTTCGATAAGCTTCTTCATGGATTTTCTCTACGACTTTTACGCCTATATAAAAACCAAGGAACACTCCAGGAATTAAACGGATGTTTATGGCAAACGTTTCAAGACTTACGGTTTCCCAAACATAAATATGAATGGGCAGTTTAACGATATTGACAATAAAAAACAACCATGCTGCTGTTCCAATAAAAATTTGTTTAGGCACTCGCATCGCTAGAAAGAAGATATTTGAAAAAGCTCCAGCAAGGTTGCCGACCATGGTCGTAAAACCTGCACCTAATCCCATGACTCCTGCAAACCACCAATTGTTTGGAATTTCAATATCTTTTTGTCGATCCCACCAAAACATCATGGCAACGGTTAGTAAAATGATGATGGCCATCCCTTGTTTAAAAATTTCCTCTGGCATGTCCTTTCCAACATACATTCCTACAAATATCCCGGTCAATACCCAAGGCAATAATTTAAATAGCAATTTCCAATCTGCACTTCGGTTATAATAAATCACTGCTAAAATATCTGCAGTAATCAAGAGAGGAATGATAACTCCTGTCGATGCTTTTCCGCCAAATACCAAAGCCATTAGAGTAACAATGACCACACCTAATCCTTTGATTCCAGCTTTTGAAAAACCTAAAGTAAAAGCAGCCAAAAAAGCAATTGCCCATTCAAATACTGTAATATCATATTGATCCGATACTGTCAATAAGTCATTCATCTTCTCTAAAGGATTTTTATTAAAGCCGCGAAGATACGTCCTTTAAGAAAATATTTTACCGTTCAGAACATAAAAGCTACCATTCAGAACATTCCAGCCATAATATTTGACTCAAACGATCAAAGTCTATACATTTGAACTAAAGTAAGAATAGCAATTAAAATGAGATGTTATTTGTAAGATTTACAATAACTCTTCAAAAAGCTAAACCCCAAAAAACAAATAGGTGTGATTTACAGCCTGATACTCAATTGAGTATCAGGCTGTTCTTTTTTT